>JAPOYG010000290.1:2974-7099 GCA_026706755.1 Acidobacteriota bacterium | reverse complement strand
GCGCAGAGGCCCGCGTACTCGCTGTCCTCCGGGGACCAGGTGACGCGGTACGTGTAGTGGCCAGTCATCCTGCTCCAGCTTCTCGATCGTGCGGAGGGACTGACGGACCTGATTCGGCCTCGCCATCCCGTGGTCGTTCTGGATGTTCACCCCGGGGTCGCCCAGCCACGGCGTACGATACACGGAGGTGGCTCGTGCCGGTCTGCCGCGGCGATCCGAAATGGCATCGCGCACCTTGACGAGATCGACGGGCGGGTCGCGGTGGTCGTGCCCGACAACGTGTCGGCGTGCTGCTGCGTGTCGGCGTCGCCCCGGGCCGGTGGTGCCGGACCATGCATGATCGCCCGCACGGGTGTATCGTGTAGGATACAGCCGTGAGCGAAGTGCGTCAGACCGACGTGTACGCTCGCTGGTTCGACGCGCTTCGGGACACGCGTGCCAGGGCCCGCATCAACGCGCGCATCAGGCGGTTGTCATTGGGCAACGCTGGTGACGTCAGACCCGTCGGTGAGGGCGTTGCGGAGCTTCGCATCGACTACGGGCCCGGCTACCGCGTGTACTTCGTGAGGCGGGGACCGTCGCTGGCGATACTGCTGCCCGGGGGCGGCAAGCGTACCCAGCGTCGTGACATCGCGACGGCTTGCCGGTTGGCGCGAGGGCTGTAGGAGGCATCACGATGGAGAACACGGGAACCCACCCCTGGGACGCGGCAGACTCCCTGAAGACCGAGGAGGACATCGTCGCCTACGTCGACGCGGCGTTCGAGGACGGGGACCCGGCGCTCATCGCGGCAGCCTTGGGCGACGTGGCGCGGGCCAGAGGCATGACGAGAGTCGCGGCGGACGCCGGTTTGGGCAGGGAGAGCCTCTACAAGACGCTGTCGGCCGGCGGCAATCCGGGGCTCGCCACCATCATCAAGGTCATGCGCGCCCTCGGCCTTCGGCTGCGCGCGGCCGGCACTGAGAGTGCTGCACCGGAGACACGCGCATGACTGAGGCCGACACCGTCACGCTGACCCGGTCGGAGCGGGCGGGAATCGCGGTCGGCTACCTGTCCGAGATCGAACGGGGACGCAAGCCCGGGTCTGCCGCCGCGCTGTCCCGCATCGCCGCCGCGCTCGGCGCCACGATCGACGTGCTGGTGCAGCTCGATTGACGCGTCTCCTCCGATGAGCGACGCCGCGAACCGCATCGTCCAGAAACTCTGGTCGTACTGCCACGTCCTGCGCGACGACGGGCTCTCCTACCAGGACTACCTGGAGCAGCTCACCTTCCTGCTGTTCCTGAAGATGGCCGACGAGCGGGAACGGCTCACGGGCGTCGCGCAGCCGATTCCGGCCGACTACCGCTGGGAGAGGCTCGCCGCGCCGGCGATGGAGGGCGCCGAGCTGGAGCGGCACTACCGCGAGACGCTGCGCGTGCTCGGCGGGCGGGGCGGGATGCTCGGGCTCATCTTCGAGAAGGCGCAGAACCGGATCCAGGACCCGGCGAAGCTGCGGCTATCGCTCGCCGGACGGCGGGGGGAAGGACCGCCGATCCGAGGGTGGAGGCGATGGAGGCGGCGGGGGCGGGGGCGGCTTCGGCAACGGGGGTATGTGCCCACCGAGCCTTGTCGCATCGGACGCTCCGGCCGCTGACGACGACTGCTCGCCCGTCGTTTCGTCGGATCGCCCGTCGCTCATCGCGCCGTCGCCATGGCGGTGGCCTCCTCGAAGCACTCCAGCAAGAGTCTGCGGCGCGTGCGCGTGGTGCTCGCCTGGCGGTCGATGCTCTCGGGCCGTTCCTGGAGCACCCCGAGGCGCGCGACGGCGACCTCCTGCGGGATCGCGTAGGCCTCCATCTCGTCCCAGAGCCTGCGGTAGTCCGCGTGGACTCGGCCCCAGAAAACGGAGAACTCGGCGAACTTCGATGCTCGCTGGCCGAAGTGCAGCGTCGCCGTCGCAGCGGCGAGGACCGCGGCCGCCACGGCCAGGGCCGGGGCGCCGAAGGTGAAGAGGCCGAGCACGCCGGCCGCCGTCGTTCCGGATGCGATGAACAGGAGGACATGCAGGGTGTCGTCCGTGATCTTGGCGCGAGCGGCCAACCGGTCAAAGTACCGGTAGCGCATGTCGGCTCCGATCATGCCCTCCCAAACGTCGCGGCGCAGATTCTCGGTCATGGCGCGGACTCTCACTGCCGGCTGACTGCTCTCCCCTCGAATCTAGCAGATTGCCCCATCACCGCGGGGCCGGGCGGCGCAGTGGCGGCGCAGCACGCCTGCGGTGCGGGCCGGCGCCGGCGACCGCGCGCACGCCTCGGGTTCTTCCGACGCAGCGGGCGTCGGCTACGGCGACCGGTGGCGCGTTCTGGCACCCGCGGCCGTGCCTCGGGATCTCGGCTATAGTCGGGGACGCGGAGACTCGCGGAGGATCGCCATGCCCACCGGAGAAGGACGCTCGCGACGGTCGTTCGTCAGGCAGCTCGGCGCCACGGCCGGAGCGGCTGCGTTCGCGCCGGCGGCCATGGCGGAAGCGGGCGCGCAGGGCCCGCCGCTGCCCGAGGAGACGCCGGCGTCCGTCCACCCGACGCTCAACCGCCGGGCGCGCGGCTGGCTGCGCTTCCTCTGGGAGAAGTCGACGACGCCGGACGACTGGGGGGCGGACGGCATGCCCCACCCGTGGTGGGACCGCTACTCCAATCCGGTGGTCACGAGCTACGGGCGCTTCGACCTCCACAACTCGTCCTATGCGCTCCTGCTCATGGCCGACCAGACGCCGGCCTGGCGGGAGGTCTACACGCGGATCGCGGACGGGCTGGCCAGCCGCTATCCGACCTACTGGGGCGCCATCGACTGGCTGACGCAGATCGGCGACGACCCGCGGCGCGCCAACTATCCGCCGCAGGTCATGCAGGCGATCCCGGAGCGGCTGCGGGGCCGCTACAACCGGATCGGGTGGACCGCCAACGGCGTCGAGCCGTGGGGCCTCGCCCGCGACCCGATCGGCTCGGAGGGGAACCTCTTCTTCCGCGGCTGGTTCAACCTGGTGCTCGGCATCTACCGCTACGTCTCGGGCGACGACAAGTACGAGCGCCCGTTCCCCGTGACCGGCTACGGCGACGAAGTGTTCGAGTGGGACCAGCACCGCATCGCGGAGCTGCTCGAGCGCCAGTACCGCGAGCGCCCGGAAGGGCCGCAGTGCGAGAACACGAAGATCTGGTTCCCGTGCAACGCGGCGGCGGGGCTCGGCATGTACCTCTACGACCGCATCCACGGCCGCTCGACCCATCGGCCGGTGGAGGGCTGGCTGGAGTACGCGCGCGAGAACTTCCTCGGCATCGGCAGCGACGGCCGGCTGGAGTGGGTCACTTCCTACTACGACCCGATCGTCAACCACAAGGCCAACGGCGGCCCCGGCGCCGGCGTCGGCAACGCGTTCCTGCTGCTGCCCCAGGACCTGGAGCTGGCCACGCTCCTCTACGAGTCCGCCGCCAACGCGCTCGGCTGGAACGACCCCCGCGTGGAGATCCGCGCCTCGCAGCCGGGTCTGGTAATGGCGCGGGAGCTGGGCGACCATACCGCGCTGGCGCGGCTGCGGGCGGCGGCCGAGCGGGAGTACGACCCCCGCTTCTTCGGCGACGACAACGAGATGTTCGGCTGGTGGTTCGGACTCAACGAGGCCTTCCCGCGCGGCCAGCGCAGCGCCAGCATGATGGTGGCGGAGGTCGGCGACGGCGACGCCTGGCATCGAGCCTTCGAGGCGCCCCACCTCGACAAGTACGAGGCCCCGACCGTGGAAGAGGTCGACTTCCCGGCCCTCGGCATCTACCAGGCCTGGAACGACACGGCGAGCGGTGCGCTGCACGTCGGCACCTACGCGGCGGCGCCCGACCGCCGCGGCACCGAGACGCGCTGGCGGATCGCCAACCTGCCCGACAGCAGCGACGTCTTCATCCTCTGCGATGGAGCACCGTTCCAGCGCTTCAGCGTGGACGGCCCCAACGCCATCCGTATCGACGGGACCGTCGACCTGCGCCACTACCAGATCTTCACCGGCTACCGGGGACCCGGCGCGCAGGCGGAGCGGGCCCGGCGCGCAAGGACGGATCGTCCCGCCGCCTCTGCCGCGGCGGCGCTGGCGGCCGCGGG
>JAPOYG010000290.1:0-2713 GCA_026706755.1 Acidobacteriota bacterium | reverse complement strand
CCTGCACCTCGGCCAGGACGATGCGCTCGATCTCGCACACGCTCAAACCCCGTCCCCTCGGCTGCAGGTAGCGGGCGACATGCTCGGAGGCCCCCACCTCCTCACGGATGCGGAGCGAGAAGCCGGACAGGACGTCGGCGACGTCCGCCGGGTGGAGGCCGCTCTTCCAGAGGGGATCGTCCCCCTTGCACGCAGAGTCCCACAGAACCGACAGCTCGGGGAAGGCGGAGCGGTCGTCGATGAAGCGCTGCAGCACGTAGCTGAACGCAAGCCGACTTCCGGGTGCGCTGCGGCCTACGAACCGCAACGTGTCGTGGAGTGCCTCCCGCGAGATGTACTGGCTGACCCCCTCCCACAGGAACAACGTCCGCGTGCCCGGGTCGAAGCCCGACGCCGCTAGCGCCGCGGCGAGGTCCAGCGTCTCGAAGTCCACCGCTACGAAACGCACGTGCGACGGAAGGGTACCCAGGTGCCGCTGCAGGCGAGTCTTCTTCACCTCCAGCACCGACGGATGATCGACCTCGAAGACGCGGGCCGCCGCGGCGCCGGGTACGCGATAGGCTCGCGAGTCCAGCCCGGCGCCCAGGATGACGACGGACCGCACGCCGTCAGCCAGCGCATCGCGCAGCACGTCGTCCAGATAGGCGAAGCGGCACAGGAGCAGGCCCACCGTTCCGGGCGCCCTTCGCTCGCTGTGGCGGAAGGCCCACTCTCGAAGGGGTCGCACCGCGAACAGTGAGAGAAGGGTGCTCAGGAGCGGTCCGCACAGGGGCCGGGCGAACGGGTCGACGAAGAGTCGCTGATCGGGCGCGACGTAGCGCTCGAGGGCTCTGAGCACGGCGGTGCTGACGGCGGTCCGTTGCGCCTTGAATGCCATCTTGATTTCTACCGTGCCGCCTCGACTGGCTCGACGACGAGACGGCGCTCCCCGCCCACGTGGGCCGCGAACCGTCCACCTACCGACCAGAGCCCCGCCGACACGGGCTCGACGCTGGGAGCCAGGAGGCCGGGAAGGGCGGCGGCGGCCGGCTCGTCACCGATCCAGATCGCAGGACACGCGGACTGCAGCCGCTCGAGTGACGCGTGCACGGCGACTTCGCGCCCGAACGCGACCATCAACGGTTCATCCGGAAGCGCCGCGCGCACGACGTGATGGGCGGGCAGGTAGTACATCGCCTGGCGCCAGTCGATCGCCCCGCCGTCCGAGACGACGATGACGCCGTCCGCACTACACCGTTCGTCCACGGCCCTGCGCACGAGATCGATCCTCGAGTCCACGCCCGCTACCGTCCACGCCGACGCGAACGCTACCGGCTCCAGATCGGTCGCGAGCCTCTGGCGCAGCGTCTTGTCGCCGTAGCGCAGGCCGCCGCCGGTGACCGACGCCGGCAACGGGCCGAGAGCCAGGAACTGCACGCCGCCGGCGACGGCAATCCCGGCCAGCGCGATCGTTCCGCGCCGGCCCATGGGCGCGAGTCCCGCCATCAACGCGAGGAAGGCGAGCGGCGCCAGCGGGAGGAGGTAGCCGGGCTTCGGGAAGTGCAGGAGCAGGAACACGGCCAGCATCGGCGCCGTCCAGGCGGCCGCCCACACCGGGTCCAGGGCCGGCGCACTCGCAACGCGCGGACGGAACGCCCGCCAGGCGCCGAAGGGCAGGGCGAGGGCGGCTCCCCCACCGATCATCAAGACACCCTGCAGCACGTCGCGCACCCGCCGGTTCAGGTCCTCCATCGTCGGCACGACCGACCCGTCGGCGGCAGCCGCAAGCCGCGTCTCCGCAGTGGAGCCCAGGAACTGCGCCAGGAACAGCGCCGGCATCGACGGGTCCGCGATGGAGCGGGCGACGAGCACCGCGGCCACGGCACCAGCTGCCCCGCCCAGCGACGCCAGGCGCCGCCCGGCGGGCCCGACGGCGGCGAGCGGCAAGAGCATCATGGCCGTCGGGGGCTTGACGAACGCGCACGCGGCGAAGGCGAAAGCCGGCAGCCAGAGCGGTGACTCGCCGCGGCGGACGCGGAGGCAGGCCGCGGCCACGAGGAGCGCGCAGAGCATCTCCAGCGCGTAGACCTCCGCGACCGAGGAGTAGAACCAGACCAGGGGGCTCAACAGAAAGGCGACCGTTCCGGCCGCGCGCGGAGCCGGAGCTACGCCCATGGTGCCCGCCAGCTTCCACAGGACGAACGCCGCGGCTGCCGTCGCCGCCGCTCCGACCAGGATCAGCGCCGCGTTCGCATCGGCGGTCACCAGGCGCGCCAGCCGGCCGAGCAAGACGTAGCCGAGATAGCCCGGGGGATGCGGCTGGTGCAGCGCGAGGTCCCAGCGGTCGAGGGCCAACGCGAAGTTGACCGGGTCCCAGCCGGAAAGCCGCTCCGCCCGGACTGGCGCGCGCGTGAGCCAGACGAGCAGCCCGGCCCCTGCGCTCACGGCGACGGCCACGCCGACCCCCGTGGAGGCGAAACGGGCCGGCAGGCGCAGGTACCGTGCCGTCACTTCAGGGTGCGCCTAGTCGATGGCGAGGGCGCGCGACCACACCATCCCAAGTGCCCCCCGCTCATTTGGTCCCCGCCCTCCGACTCACTCCCGTGCTCGTCGCCGTCCCGACTGCCCACTTCGGCAGCGGATGTTCCCCTTCCCTTGCCCCGGTTGCCGGCAGCTACGTGCAGACGTCCCCGAGGTACCCGCCGCCGCCGCAGTAGCGCACGTCCTGGAGCTG
>JAPOYG010000059.1 GCA_026706755.1 Acidobacteriota bacterium | reverse complement strand
CGACGCGCGAGTTCCTGCTGAACTACTCGAAGCTCTACGTGCAGACGACCAGCCGCCGGCTCGGGTACCACATGGACTCGGCCGTCTACGGCGGGGGCTACTTCATCGACGAGATCCAGCGGCGGCTCGAGGCGCTCACCGTCGAGGACGTCAATACGGCCATCCGGAAGCACCTGCAGTACGACGACCTCGCCGTCGGCATCGTCACCCGCGACGCCGCTGCATTCCGCGACCGGCTGCTCGCCAACGAGCCTTCGCCGCCGACCTACAACACCGCGGTGCCGGAGGCGATCCGCGCCGAGGACGCGCTGATCGAGGGATTCGAGCTCGCGATCGACCCCGACCGGGTGCGGGTCGCGCCGGTCGGGGAGATGTTCCGGGCCGTGTCGGGCGGTTGACATACGGGAACCAGGACGGCGACCGGCGCGCGCCGGCGCCGCGGAGTGGAGGCGACGAGATGCGGAGACATCGACTGACCACCGTCGTCGTGGTGTCGGCAGCGCTGTCGCTGTCGGGTGCAGCGGGCGCGGGGGCGCAGGAGCCCGGGAGCACCGTCGCGGCCGATCCGCGACTCGAGACACGCACCTATACCTTCGAGGAAACCGGGGCCGAGGTGCCGTACGCGCTGTTCGTGCCGTCGAGCTACGACCCGTCCCGCACGTGGCCCCTCATCGTCGGTCTGCACGGGTTCGGCCGTCCCTACGACTGGATCATGAGCTACGACGGCTACGTCGACATGGCCGAGCGCGACGGCTACATCCTGGTGACGCCGAAGGGGTACCACCCGCGCGCCTGGTACGGCAGCCGGGGGCCTGGCATCCCGACGCTGCGCGGCAGCGACGACGACCCCGAGACCCTGCCCGCCAACCTCGGCGCGCTCTCGGAGCAGGACGTGATGAACGTGCTGCGCCTGGTGACGGAGGAGTTCAACGTCGACCCCGACCGGATCTATCTCTGGGGCCACTCGATGGGCGGGGCCGGCACGTACCATCTGGCCGCGAAGTTCCCGCACGTCTGGGCGGCGCTGGCGGTGGCCGCGCCCGCGCCGGGGGTGAGCCCGGATCAGCTCACCTCTTTCCGTCACCTGCCGATCCTCGTGCTGCAGGGCGATCAGGATCGGGCGGTGCCGGTCACCCGCACGCGCGAATGGGTCGCCCGGATGCGGGAGCTCGGCATGGAGCACGTGTACATCGAGATCGAGGGCGGCGATCACTCGGCGTTCATCAACGCCGACCGCGGCATGATCTCCAAGCTCTACTCGTTCTTCGACATCGTGCGGGGGACCGAGCGGCCCGAGACCAACTGACGCGCCGCGGAGGGGATCAACTCGTTCAGGGCGCCCCGGCGATAGCCGTCGGGGTCCACCTCGACCTGTTCGAAGCCGGCGTCCCGAAAGCGGGTGGTGACGTCGGCCAGGAGTCCCGCGTCGTCGAAGCGGTGGACCTCGCTGGGCGCCACCTCGATGCGCGCGAGGCGATCGAAGTAGCGCACGCGGCAGACGGTGAAGCCGCGCTCGCGCAGCACGCGCTCGCAGGCCGCCACGCGGGTCAGTCGTTCCGGCGTGATGGCGGTTCCGTACGGGAAGCGGCTCGACAGACAGGCGAGCGCCGGCTTGTCCCACACCGGAAGCGCGATTCGCCGCGCCGCCGCGCGGACATCGGCCTTGGTGAACCCCGCCTCGTCGAGCGGCGAGCGGACGCCGTACTCCCTGGCCGCCTGCCGTCCCGGCCGCACGTCGGCGCGGTCGTCGACGTTGAAGCCGTCGACCACGTGGGCGATCCCGAGCCTCCCGGCTTCCCGCACCGCCCGACCGTACACCTCCGTCTTGCAGAAGTAGCAGCGGTTGATGGGATTGGCCGCATAGCGCGGGTCGTCGACCTCGGCCGTGTCGACGAGCAGGTGGCGGGCGCCGAGACGGGACGCGAGCCGGCGGGCGGCCGCGCCCTCTTCGGGGGCGAGGCTGGGGGAGACGGCGGTCAGGGCCAGAGCGCGGTCGCCCAGGACCCCGGCCGCCTCCGCGAGGAGATAGCCCGAGTCGACGCCGCCCGAGAAGCAGACCACGACCTCTCCCAGGTCACCGAGCGTGCGCCGCAGACGAGCGACCTTGTCGTCCAGGGTAGCCATCGCGTCATAATGGGCGCTTGCGCGCCTTGGCGGAAGCGTCGGAAGTGGGCGCCTGCGCCGGGACTCCTGAAGCGGTGCCCGTTCCGCGGGCAGACTCGCCGATCGTTCGCGCCCCGTTCGCTGTAGTGTAGCGCCACACACCTCCGTCGCACGTTGTCGATCCCCACGTCAACCGATGCCCGATCCGCTCCCGACCGCTACCGTCCTGCTCGGCACCACCGCCACGCTGGCCATCGTCCACGCGTTGCTCGGCGTCGACCACTCGCTTCCGTTCGTCGCGCTCGGCCGCGCCCGGGGCTGGTCGCTGCGGCGCACGCTGTTCTTGACCGCGGCGTGCGGCGGCGGGCATGTCCTGTCGTCGGTCCTCATCGGGGCCGTGGGGGTCGGCCTCGGCATCGCGACCGACGCCCTGCTGTGGCTCGAGTCCGCGCGCGGCCAGTGGGCCGCGGCGCTGCTGATCGGCTTCGGCCTCGCCTATGCCGCCTGGGCCGCCCTCCGGAGGCTGCGAGCGGCGGGTCGACCGACGCCGCACCCCGACAGCACCGCAGCCGTCCGCGCCACGCCCTGGGCGCTCTTCGTCGTCTTCGCACTCGGACCCTGCGAACCGCTCATCCCATTGATGGTGGTACCGGGCATGGCCCGCGACTGGCTCACCCTCGGGGCCGTGGTCGCGGTCTTCGGAGCGCTGACGGTCGGCGTCATGCTGGCCGCAGTGGCCGCGGGTTACCGCGGCATCGAGCTGCTGGGAGCGGCCCGCATCAGCCGTCACGCCGATGTCGCGGCGGGGCTCGTCGTCGCGGCGAGCGGCGCCGCGGTGCTGTTCCTCGGCCTGTAGCCGGAGCGGCGACCCGGTCCCCGCGCGGCGTCGTTGCAGCCGTGCGGTCTCGCCGCCGCTCACGGTCGAGCCTACGGGCGGCGGGCCGGTCGAAGGGCGCGGCCGTGGCTCGGCAGGCGCGAGGCGGGTTGAACTCCCGGGCTCCGCGCGGCGTAACGTATGGAACGGGGACCGCTCGTTGCTGCAGTTGCTCCGATGTTTTGCCGGCCGCTTCGCGCTCACCCTGACGCTCGTCGTCCTCGAGGCGGCGGCCTGGACGTTGTTTCCGCTGGCCCTCGGCCGGGCCATCGATGCCGCCCTCGGCGACACGCGCCGGGGCTTCTACGAGCTCGCCGGACTCGGCATCGTCGCCATGGCCATCGCGATCGCCCGGCGGGTGGTCGACAGCCGGGCGTACGCGCGGATCTATGCCCGGCTGGGGGAGGATCTGATGCTCCGCGAGTCCGGGGGGAGCACGTCGGCGCTCACCGCGCGCCTCGGCATGCTGCGGGAGATCGTCGAGTTCTTCGAGAACTCGCTCCCGAACCTGATCAACAGCACCGTGGGCCTGGGCGGCACGCTCCTCATCCTGTCGGCGCTCAATCCGGCAATCGCCCTCGGCTGCCTCGGCGTCGGTACCGTCACCGCGACGATCTACGCCCTGACGGGGCGATTGACGACGCGCTACAACCGCGGCCTCAACGACGAGCACGAGCGCCAGGTGGACGCGGTGAGCAGCGGCGACCCGGGGCGCGTCGGCCGACACCTCCGCGAGCTGATGCGCTGGAACATCCGGCTCTCCGACCTCGAGGCGGCCAACTTCGGGGTGGTCTGGCTGTTCATGGTCGGCCTGCTGGTCTTCTCGGTCAGCGCGGCGGCGGAAGCGACCACCGAGTACGGCAGCGTCTTTGCCGTCGTGATGTACGTCTTCCAGTTCGGCGACTCGGTCATCCTGCTCCCGTTCTTCTACCAGCAGTGGCTTCGCCTGCGGGAGATCTCCGGACGCATCACCGCGGCCGGCGTCGCCGCCTGAGCGTTCCGGCGCCGCGCTATGATCCGACAATCGTGACCGCCGCTCCGCGCTTCGGCGCCTGCCTCTTCGATCTCGACGGTACCCTCATCGATTCCATCGGCCTCATCATGGCGTCGTTCCGCCATACGATGCGCACGCACCTCGGCTCGGTCCCCGACGAGACGCGCTGGCGGGCCGGGTTCGGGACGCCGCTCCGCGGGCAGCTCCGGGCGTTCGCCCGGGACGACGAGGAGGCGGCGCGCATGGTCGACACCTACCGCGCCTACACGGACGCGAACCACGACCGGCTGCTCGCGGCCTACGCGGGGATCGACCGGGGTCTGGCCGCCCTCGACCGAGCCGGCGTGCGCCTGGCCGTAGTCACCAGCAAGACCCACGCGCTCGCCCGACGGGGGCTGGACCGCTGCGGGCTGAACCACTACTTCGAGGTCCTCGTGGGATTCGACGACGTCGCCAAGCACAAGCCGCACCCGGCGCCGGTGCTCGCGGCCCTCGAGCGCCTCGACGCCCGGCCGCGCGAGGCGCTCTTCGTCGGCGACTCGCCGCACGACATCCGGGCCGGACGAGCCGCGGGGGTCCGGACCGCCGCCGTCCTCTGGGGACCGTTCTCCCGCCAGGACCTGGCCCGCGAAGCTCCGCACCACTGGCTGGCGGGACCCGAGAGCATTGCCGACCTGGCGCGCCCCTGACGGGCGCGGTGGGAGTCTGCGCGGGCACGAGATCTTCCATGGCACGTTCTGCGGCGCGGTCTCCGGGCGGGGTGACGGACCGGCGCGCGCGTTCTTCGTTACCATTTGGCGATGGAGTCAGCCCCGCCCGCCAGCCCGACGCTGCCCCCCGGCTACCGGCCCTACGACTACGAGGATCCGTTCGAGGATCTCGTGGGGCCGATGGGGTACCGCGTCGACGGCGATGCCATCTCGTTCGCGTTCCGGTCCGACGGGCGCCACGCCAACACCGGGGGCACGCTGCACGGCGGAATGCTGATGACGTTCGCCGATTTCGCGCTCTGCCTGACCGCGGTCTGGGATCAGCCGGGCGAGAAGTGCGTCACCGTCTCCTGCAACTGCGAGTTCGTGGCGGCCGGGCAGCCCGGCGACGTGATCGAGGCGACGGGCGAGGTGACCCGCCGCACCCGATCGCTGGCCTTCGTCCGTGGCCAGCTCAGCGCCGGCGATCGGCTGCTGCTGACCTTCAGCGCGATCGTCAAGCGGCTGCCGGGGGCTCGCGCGGGTGTCCCGGCGCTGCCGGCGGCTGGCCGCGCCATGACGGAGGAATGAAGAGATGCGCCATCAGAAGATGCTCGCCGGCACCGTGACGCTGGCCCTCACGGCTGCCGCCTCGTTGAGCGCGACGCCCGTGCTCGCCCAGGACGGAGCGGTCGGGGGCGAGTGGCGCGCGTACGGGGCGAACAACGCCGCGACGAAGTACTCGCCCCTCGACCAGATCGACGCGGCCAACGTCGCGCAACTCGAGGTCGCGTGGACGCGTCCCACCGTGGACCCGTCGATCCTCGCCGCCGCACCGAATCTCGGCTACAGCAACGCCAACCGGACGACGCCGCTGATGGTCGATGGCGTGGTCTACGCGCCGAACGCGGTCGGCCTCGTCGAGGCATGGGACCCGGCGACCGGGGAGACGATCTGGGTGCAGCAGCCGGTCGGCGACGGCCCCGCCGCCTACCGCGGGACGGGCCACCGGGGGATTGCCTACTGGACCGACGGGACGGAGCGCCGGATCATCGCCCATCGTGGCGAGTGGCTCTACGCGCTCGATCCGGCGACCGGCGCGGCGACACCGAGCTTCGGCGACGGGGGGCGCGTGGACCTCAAGACGGGCCTCGCCGAGGGTGCGCGCTACCGCTGGGGCGGAGCGCCGACCGTCGTCCGCGACGTCATCGTCGTCGGCCAGTCGATGGGCGATACGTTCTTCACGAAGGAGGCCATCCGCGGCGACGTCCGGGCCTTCGACGTCCGAACCGGCGAGCTCCGCTGGGTGTTCCACACCATTCCGCAGGCCGGCGAGCCCGGGACCGAGACCTGGGGCGACGGGTCGTGGGAGTACTCCGGGCACGCGCCGGTCTGGTCGCTCTTCGCGGCCGACGAGGAGCTCGGCTACGTCTACATGCCGACGTCCTCGGCCACGAACGACATGTACGGCGGGCACCGGCCGGGCGACAACCTCTACTCGCAGTCGATCGTCTGCGTCGACGCCGAGACCGGCGAGCGCATCTGGCACTACCAGCTCGTCCACCACGGCCTGTGGGACTACGACATTCCGGCCGCGCCGATCCTGGCCGACATCACCGTCGACGGGCGGGACATCCAGGCGGTCGTGCAGGTCACGAAGCAGGCCTTCGCGTTCGTCTTCGACCGGGTGACCGGCGAGCCGGTCTGGCCCATCGAGGAGCGGCCCGTGCCGCAGTCCGCGACTCCGGGAGAGGCGACGTCGCCGACGCAGCCCTTCCCGACGAAACCGCCAGCCTTCGACCGCCAGGGAGCGACGGTCGAGAACCTGATCGACTTCACGCCGGAACTGCGCGCCGAGGCGCTCGAGATCGTCGAGCGCTACACGATCGGCCCGATGTTCACGCCGCCCTCGGTCCGGGGCGACGGACCGAACGACAACCAGGGGACCATCCAGCTTCCCGGCTCGCAGGGGGGCGCCGACATCCAGGGCGCGGCGCTCGATCCGGAGACCGGCTACCTGTACATCCCCTCGATTACCTCGCCCTTCGTCGCCGATATCATCGAGGGCAACCCGGACCGGACCAACCTCGCCTTCATCAAGGGCCGGCGCCAGTGGATCGGCGGGCCGCGCGGCCTGCCGCTCTTCAAGCCGCCCTACGGGCGCATCACCGCCATCGACCTGAACACCGGCGAGATCGAGTGGATGGTGCCGAACGGGTGGGGTCCGCACGACCATCCCGCCATCGCCCACCTGAACCTCGGCCGCCTGGGGACGCCCGGCCGGCCGGGGCCGCTCCTGACCAAGACGCTCCTCTTCATCGGCGAGGGCTCGAACGTCGGCATCGAGGCGGGTGGGCGCGTCATGGACGGGATGCCCCTCGACATCGTGACCAACTACGGCGAGCCGTGGTTCCGCGCCTACGACAAGCGGACCGGCGACGT
>JAPOYG010000378.1 GCA_026706755.1 Acidobacteriota bacterium | reverse complement strand
CGGGCTCCGCCGGCGCCGGGCCGGGCGCGCTCGCCCCGTCCGCCGCTCCGCCGGCCGCGGCCCCGCCGGCGACCGCACCGGCCGCTGCCTGCCTGGCCAGCTCCCGCTCCGCCGCTTCGCGGAATCGGCGTCCGGAGGGGCGCCGGCCCGTCCACCACGCGAACTGCCGGACCGCCTGCGCCACGAGCATCTCCAGTCCGCCGATCGTTTCGCACCCCGCCGCGGCGGCGTCGGCGAGGAACCGCGTGACGGCGGGGTTGTAGACGAGGTCGTAGACGAGCCGGCCGTCGAAGCGCCCGCCGGGGAGCGGCGTCGCATCGACGTCCGGCCAGGTCCCCACCGGCGTCGTGTTCACCAGCAGGTCCCAGGACCCGGCCGGAGGGGGGAACGCGCCCGCCGCGACCCCGACCGCCGCCGCCGTCGCCGCGCCCTTCGCGCCGTCGCGCGCGCAGATGGTGACCGTGGCGCCCTCGCCGGCCAGCGCCGCGGCCACCGCGCGGGCCGCTCCGCCGGCGCCGAGGACGGCGGCGCGGCTCCCGGGAAGGCGCATGCGTCCGAGCAGCGTCTCCGCAAAGCCGGGGACGTCGGTGTTCAGCGCGTGCCAGCCCGTGTCGCCGCACCGCACGGTGTTGATGGCCCCCACCCGACGCCCGACCGGATCGACGTCGCTGACCAGCGCCGCGAGGCCCTCCTTGAACGGCGCGGTCACGCTGACGCCGTGCAGCGGTACCGCGGCCGCGAACTGCACGAAGTCGTCCACGTCGCGCGCCTCGAGCGGCAGGTAGACGGCGTCGATCCCGGCCGCGGCGAAGCCCGCGTTGTGCATCGCGGGCGAGAGGGAGTGAGACACGGGCGATCCGACCACGCCATAGATGGCGGTTCGGCGCGTGATGGCGGGGAAGCGGTACTCGTCGAGCAGCCGCCGCAACTCGATCTGCCCCGGAGCCACCCCGTCGCCCGCGTAGGTCCAGCACGACCCGAAGCGCCCCGCGAGGACGCGGGAGGCGACGCCCGCCGGCCCCATGCCGATGACGACGCGGCGCTCCGCGGGCCCGCCCGGGCCGAGCGCCGCGAGGGCGAGCGTGTCGCACAGGCCGCGGGTGGCGGCGGCCACCTTCACCACGGCGGCGCCGGTGGCGCGCATCGCACGGTAGCGGTCCCCGATGTCGTCCGGGATCCCCGCGAAGTCGTGCGTCGACAATACGATTCGATCGCCGCCGTGGCGGCGGATGAGGGGCTGGAACTCGGCCTGCCACTCCACATCGACGAACTCCGCTCCGGCGTCGAGCGCGGCGCCGAGCAGACCGAGGCGCTCGCGCTCCGACCCGGAGAAGCGGCCCCCCTCCCGGACCGGCCGGCAGGTCACGACGACCGGCGTCGTGCGACCGGCCAGCGCGCCCGCGACATCGGGGCGCTCCACGTAGTCGAGGCGCAACTCGACGAGATCCGCTCCGGCGACGCGGTCGCGGGCGGCGCGGAGCTCCGCCGTCGTGGCGCCGGTCACGGTGGCGCACAGCAGCGGGGTCGGCCGATCCACGTCGATTCTCGGCACGGTGTCGCCTGGCCGCCAACAAAAAAGCCTCCTCAGCCGTGCGGCTGAAGAGGCTTGGCCTTGGTCTCGGTCGGTCTGCCCGCAGCCTATCCGGTCGCCCCCCCAGCCCTCAGTTGGGTGCCAAACCAGTAGTGCCACCGGGACGGGCGGGTGGAGGCGGACTTCACGGAGGCCAACAGTATCAAACCGGCCCGACGCCAGTCAACGCCCGGGGCGGTCTCCTTGACCCCCGGGCAGCCGTCCGCTATACCTCACGCGGGACCTCAGCGTGCGCGCCCCTCAGACGAGACATCGGCCGTTGCGCGGCGCGGCCTGCTTTGCGGCGGCCGCGGCGCTCCTGGGCACGCTGCCCCTGCCGGCCGTCACCGCCCGGATGCCGCTGGAAGAGGTGCGCGCCGGCATGACGGGCACCGGAATCACGGTCTTCGAGGGGACGACGCGCGAACGCTTCGACGTGGACGTGCTCGGCGTGCTGGCGAACGCCGTAGGACCGCGCCGCCACCTCATCGTGGCGCGGCTGGCGGGGGGACCGCTCGCCGAGACCGGGGTGGTCCAGGGCATGAGCGGCAGCCCCGTCTATGTCGACGACCGGCTGATCGGTGCCCTCTCCTACGGCTTCGGCGCGTTCTCGACGGACGCCATCGCCGGAATCACGCCCATCGAGGAGATGGCCGCAACCGACGCCGCGGCCGCTGCGGCCGCCGTGCCGCTCCGTGGCGCCGCCCGCCTCCCGCCGGCGGGTCCGCCGTTCGCTCCCGCCGCCCTGCTCGCGCACCTCGGCGGCGCGCTGATGGAACGCGCGCAGCCGTTCGCGCGCCGGCCGGTCGACGTCCGAGCGGACGGGCTTCCGGCCGCGGAGGCCGGTCGCATCGGCGCGTTGCTGCACCCCATCGGGACTCCCGTCGGGATGGGCGGCTTCGTCCCCGAGGTCCGGGACCTCTGGTCGGAGGCCCTCGGCGGGGCGGGCATCGTCACTCCGGTGGCGACCGCGGCGGGGGCCGCGCCGCAGGGTGGGGCGGCCCCGCGGGACGCCGCGCCGCTCCAGCCGGGCGACGCCGTGGGCGCCGCCCTGATGCGCGGCGACCTGACGATGGCCGGCACGGGCACCGTCACCCTCGTGGACGACGACCGCGTCTACGCGTTCGGCCACCCCTTCTACAACATCGGCCCGGCGCAGTTCCCGATGACGCGGGCGCGGGTCACGACGCTCCTCCCGAGCCGCGCCCAGTCGACGCGTCTCGCAAGCGTGGGCGAGGTCCTCGGCACGATCGATCAGGATCGGGCGACCGGCATCTTCGGCACGCTGGGCCCCGGCCCGGCCCTGGTGCCGGTCACCATCACCCTGGCCGCCGACGACCGCGACCTGCGGGAAAGCTTCGCGTTCGAGGTCGTCCACGATCGCGTCCTGACGCCGCTCCTGACCTACACGGGCGTTCTCAACACGTTCTTCGCCTGGACCCGGCAGGTCGGCGCCGGCACCTACCGGGTCGAGGGCACCGCGCGCCTCCGCGGTCGGCCCGCCGTGACGTTCGGCAACGTCTTCGCCGGCGACGCGGCTGCTGCGGGCGCCGCCGCCGCCGTCGCCGCCCCGCTGACGACGCTCGCCGTCAACCGGCTCGAGCCGGTCGCGTTCGACCGCATCGACATCGCCATCACCTCCTCGGCCCAGGCGCGCACCGCGACCGTCGAGCGCGCCTGGATCGATGCGGACCGGCTGCGGGCGGGGGCGACCGTTCCGTTGCGGGTGGCGTTGCGCGACTGGGAGGGGCGGACCGCGGTCGAGACTCTCGCCCTCCCGCTGCCGCCGCACGTCACCGGGACGGTGCAGCTCCTCGTCGCCGACGCGGCCCGGGCCGGGCGGCGCGACCTGGCGGCGGGAAGCCATCCCCGCAGCGCGCGCACGCTCCCGCAGTTGATTCGGACGCTCAACACGCTGCGCCGCAACGATCGCATCTACGTCCGGCTGATCGTCCCGCGGCGCGGAGCGGTGGTCGGCGGCGAGCCGCTCCCCGGCCTGCCGGCGTCCGTCCTTGCCGTGCTGCAGGGCGACCGTGCCGGCGGCGACGTCACCGACCTCCACGACGTGACGGTCGGGACGTGGGAGATCGAGACGGACCGGATGGTCACCGGCTCGCGCCTGCTCACCCTGAGCGTCGAGGCCGGATGACGGCCTCCCGCCCGCCCCTGCGTCTCCTCGCCGCCGCCCTGGCCGTGGCCGCGGCCCTCGCCGGGGCGGAGGCCGCGGCGCCGGTGTTCTGGCGCGTCTCCACCCAGGCGGAGTTCCTGGCGGGCGAGGTCGAGAACCTCTCGGTCGATCCGGCCGGCCGCCTGCTGCTCGGCCCGCGGAGCGACCTCGTGCACGAGGCGGCGGACCCGTTCGCCTGGTCCCTGGCGTCGGCCGGCGGCGCCCTGTGGATCGGTACCGGCGGCAGCGGCCGGGTGGTCCGCGTCGCGCCGGACGGCGGGGCCGCGACCGTCTTCGAGGCGGCCGCGACCGCCGTGCAGGCGCTCGCCGCCGGCGCCGCGGGAAGGGTGTACGCCGCGACGTCGCCGAACGGCCGGGTCGTTTCGCTGGCGCCGGACGGCTCCGCGTCCGACGTCTTCACGCCGAGCGAGCCGTACGTCTGGGCGCTCGCCGCCGCGGCAGACGGCGCGCTGCTCGTCGGGACCGGAAACCCGGGCCGGATCTACCGGGTGACCCCGGGCGGCGCCGCGAGCCTGCTCTACGACACGCGCGCTACGCACGTCCTCTCGCTGGCCGTCGACAGGGAGGGCAACGTCCTGGCCGGCACCGGGTCGCCGGGCCGCGTGCTGCGGATCGATCCGCAGGGGAAGCCCTTCGTCCTCCTGGCTCCGGACGAGGACGAGATCACGGCGCTGCGTGTCGCGCCGGACGGCGTCGTCTACGCCGCGGCCGCGGCCGGCAACCGCCCCGCCGCACCGCCCGCCCCGGCGGCAACCGCCCCGGCCGCCGGCCGCGAGCCGGTGCCGACGGTGAGCGTGACGACGGAAGTGACCGCGGTGGTCACGACCGCGGGGCCCGCGCCCGTCACCGCCGCCGATGCGACGCCCGCCGCGGCCGCGGCGGCGGGCGCCGTCTATCGCATCGCGCCGGACGGAGTGTGGGACGCCGTCTGGCGCTCGTCCGAGGACACGCCGTACGACATCGCCGTCGACGGACCCGACGGCGTCCTGATCGGCACGGGCGGCCGGGGCAGGGTGTTCCGGGTTTCCGGGTCCCCGCCGCGAACGCTGCTCCTCACGCGTGCATCCGTGCAGCAGGTGACGAGCTTCGCGTCCGGGCCCGGCGGCGACCTCTACTACACGACCGCGAACCCCGCCCGCCTCTACCGGCTCTCGGGGGAGCCGGCGGATGAGGGGCGCTACCTCTCGGACGTCCGCGACGCCGGAACCGTGGCCACCTGGGGCGCCATCCGCTGGCGCTCGCGGACGCCCGGGCAGAGCAGCGTCCGGCTCTTCACCCGCTCCGGCAACACGCCGACCCCCGGCGAGACCTGGAGCGACTGGTCGGAGGCCTACACGGACGGCGGCGGCACGCCGATTGCCAGTCCGAAGGCGCGCTATCTGCAGTGGAGGGCGTCGCTACGGGGCGGCGACGCCCCCGCGGGTTCCGCGGACCCGCCGTCGCGGGGCGCGGACCCGCCCGCCCTGCTGTCGGTCACGACCGCCTATCTGCCCCGCAATCTGCGGCCCGAGGTGACGGTAGTCACCGTCCACCCACCCGGAGTGGCTTTTCAGGAGACTTTCGGGAGCGACCCGCCCCTGGCCGGCTTCGATCGCGGCGCCCGCGACGGGGAGGGGCAGGGCGGTGCGGCGGCCGGCAACGCCCAGTCGCCGACGCTCGGGCGGAGGGTGTTCCGCCAGGGACTCCGGACGTTCACCTGGACGGCCCGGGACGGCAACCAGGACCGGCTCCGCTTCGATCTCGGCTACCGACCGGAGGACGCGCCCGACTGGCGGGTGCTGGCCGAGGACGTCGCCGGCACGATCTTCACGTGGGATACGAGTGCGGTCCCGGACGGGACCTACGAGGTGCGCGTCGAGGCCACCGATGCGCTCTCGAACCCGCCCGGCGCGGCGCTCGCCGGCTCGCTCGCCAGCATGCCGTTCGATATCGACAACACGCCGCCCGCGATCGCGCTCGGTGATGCCCGGGAGGCGGAGCCCGGCGCGACCCTCGTCACGTTCACCGTCCGCGACACCCACTCGCCGGTCCGGCGCGTCGAGTACGCGGCCGGCCCGGGGCGCTGGCAGGTGGTCCATCCCGTGGACGGGGTGCCGGATTCGCGCGAGGAGCGCTTCGAGGTGACGGTCCCGACCGACCTGGCGTCCGGGCTGATCGTGCGGGCCACGGACGGCATGGGCAACGCCACGACCGTGGTTGCCCCGTAGGGGTCTGCGCCGTAGAACGTGCGCTGCACGAGATTGCGCCCGCCCAGACTCCCAGGCGCCCGTCAGGGCGCGCCGACGTCGTGGCCCTGCGCCGAGAACGGCCTCGAACCCGAGAATGCGACATGACTGAGCTTGGGACGGTGGCGGCGATATTCCGCTATCCGGTCAAGAGCATGCTGGGCGAGAGCATCGAGAGCGCCGAGGTGCGGGACACGGGTATCGCGGGCGATCGGGTCTGGGCCGTGCGCGACGAATCGCGCGGCAACTTCATGACCGGGAAGCGTGTCGGTGCATTGATGGGCTGCATCGGGAGGTCGCCGGAATCCGGGTCCGGCGTGCCCGACATCGAGCTTCCGACGGGGGAGGCGTTCCGGGCGGACGATCCGGCCGCCGGCCGGCGGCTGAGCGAGTACCTGGGACACCGCGTCACGCTGTGGCCGTGCGGGTCCCCACCGGTCGAGCGAGCTCCCGCGGCCGGCCCCGCCGAGCTCGAAGCGATTCTGGCGCGGGCGCCGGGGGAGCCGCTGCCCGACCTGTCGACCATTCCGAAGGACCTCCTCGAGTTCGGAGGTCGGCCGGTGAAGCCCTTCGTCGACCTCGCACCGCTGATGCTCCTCACGTCGGAGTCGATCGCCGCGATGCAGCGGTCTGCGCCGGAGGCGACGATCGACGTGCGACGCTTCCGGCCGAGCGTGATGATCGACGCGCCAGCGCGATCGCGGTTCCCGGAGCAGGACTGGATCGGTCGACGAGTCCGGGTCGGAGACTCGGTGTGGCAGGTGAGGATGACCTGTCCGCGCTGCGTGATGACGACGCATGGCTTCGCAGGACTGCCGCAGGATTCCACCGTGATGCGGCGGCTGGTCAGCGAGGCCGGGGGCAACCTGGGCGTCTATGCGAGCGTCGAGCGACCCGGTCGCATTCACGTCGGCGACGCGGTTGAAGCGCTCCGGGAGTCTGCGCCGTAGAGCGGCGCGGGACTCCTGACGGTCGGTTGGGACCGCGGAGCCGTCAGCCGACGAATGGAGGGCCAGCCAGTCGGACGGCGGGCGCCGTCCCGGTCACTCGTAGGCGATCTCCACGTACCCGTCGCGCCCGGTCCACTGCACCCGCCTCGCCGGCGCATGCCCGCCCGTGCCCTGCCCG
>JAPOYG010000577.1 GCA_026706755.1 Acidobacteriota bacterium | reverse complement strand
CACGACATCGACCCGAGCATCCGCTACGCGAAGCTGCTCGCCGGCATCGACTGACTTCCGCCGTTTCTTCTCGGGTCAGGCGCGCGCGAGGTCGGCCAACGCCGCCGCGCACATCGTCAGATTGAGCCGGAACTGTTCCTCCGTCATGAACTCGTGATCGCTGTGGCCCGTGTAGACGGCGCCGGGCATCGAGGGGCCGAAGTTGACCCCGTTCGGCAGCAGCCGCGCCTGCGTCCCGCCCCCGACGGCGATCGGGGCGGCGGCCGCGTCCCCGGCGAAGTGGCGGAACACGCCGAGCAGCACCGGGACGTGCGGCGCCGACTCGACGTAGTACGGCTCGCCGATCCGGATCGAGGCATCGAGCCGGGCGCCGGCGTTGCGCGCCCGCCAGCCCTCGAGCGCGGCACGGATGGCCGCCTCCACCGCGGCCCCGGTCCGCCCGACGGGACGGCGGACGTTCAGGCCGGCCGTGAGCGATCCGTCCGGACCCCGATCGAGGGTCGTCAGGGCCAGCGTGAGGGGCCCCATGAAGTCGTGCGCGTGCGCCAGATCGCCGAAACGCTCCGCGTGGTCGCCCGTCCCGACGAGATCGTTGATCAGGCAGACCATCCGGGCCGCGGGGCCCGCGCGCCAGGGGCGGGTACCGAGCAGGGCGGCCAGGTGGGTGATGGCGTTCCGGCCCTCCTGCGGCATCGACGAGTGCGCCGCGAGTCCATGTGCCCGGACGAGCAGGCGACCGCGGCCGGGACCGCCCGCGCCGCCCGCCTCGAAGTCGAACCGCACCTCCCACGACGGGTCGCGGGCGTCCTCGAGCGCGGGCGCCAGATCGGGACCCGCCCCTTCGATGACGGCTTCCGCCTCCGCCGGTATCTGCGTTCGGAACGCACCGCCGCGCAGCGCGACGATGGCCGGCCGATCCCGGTTGGCGTCGTCGACCGGCTCGGCCTCGTCCCGCAAGGTGAGGAGGACCGCCCCGGTGCCCTTCTCGGCCGTCACGACCGGGTACTCGCCGTCGAGGGCGATGTTGAGCGACGGGGGATGCCAGCCGCGGAGGAACTCCCGGAACGGCGTCCAGTCGGATTCCTCCGTCATCGAGACAACGAGCTCGACGCGCCGGCGTCGTACCGGCCCGCGGTCGGCGAGCGCCCGCATCGCGTAGAGCGCCGTCGCTATCGATGCCTTGTCGTCCTCCACGCCGCGGCCGACGAGCCGGCCGGGCTCGCTGAAGGTGTCGAGGCGGAAGGGGTCGCCGCCCCAGCGCTGCGGGTCGGCCGGCTGCACGTCGGCATGCGTCAGCAGACCGAGGCGATCCGGCGCCGACCCGAGGGCGATCACCACCGCGGCCCCGTGGTCCTCGTAGTCGAGCCGCAACTCGCCGGCCCGGCGGGCCAGGTATGCCTTGAGCCGGCGGAACTCGGGCAACTCGACGTTCGGGACCGGGGGCGCCGCCACGGTCCGGAAGGCGACGAGATCGGCGAGCAGGCCGATGGCCGCGTCGCCGTACCGCGCTGCGGCGCCGGCGGCGAGCGCAAGGGCGGCGGGCGACGGCGGAACCGCCGCCCGGCCCGCCGCGCCGGGCGCCGAGCGTTCCAGCGGGTCGGCCGCCGAGCGTTCCGCCGGGTCGCTGGAGGAGCGGGCGGCGGGCGACATGGCGCAGGGGCCAGTCTACACTGGGCGCGGCTCCCGGCCCGCGGCGCGCGGTGCGCCGGCGGTCGGACCCCGACTGACCGGTGAAGAACCCCCGCGCGGCGGCGCCCGGCACGGCGGACGGCGACTCCTTCCGGCGCATCTGGTCGCTCGCCTGGCCGACCGTCGTCTACAGCGTGCTGGAGCTCAGCCTGGGTGCGGCGGACTTCCTGATGGTCCGCGGACTCGGGAGCGACGCCAGCGCGGCGATCGGCCTCAACCGGCAGATCACGTTTCTGGTCGAGGCCGCGGCGCTCGCGGTAGCGGCCGGCGTCATAGCGCTGATCAGCCAGGGAATGGGGGCGGGCGACCGCCGGCAGGTGGACGGCGCGGTCCGCCAGAGCCTGCGCCTGGTGGTTCTGCTCGGCGCCCCGGTCACCCTGCTGGGCTATGCGGCGAGCGGTCCGCTGCTGACCCTGATGCAGGCGAGCCCCGAGACGCTGGCGCACGGCGTCCCGTACCTCCGCATCTACTTCCTCGGGACCTTGTTCCTGTGGGCGAACCTCGTCGCGGCCGCCGTCTTCCGCGGCGCCGGCGACCCGCGGACGCCGCTGAAGCTCGTGAGCGTCGTGAGCGTGCTCAACGTGGCGCTGAACTACGTCTTCATCACCGGGGTGGGCCCCGTCCCGGCCTACGGTGTTGCCGGCGCCGCGATGGGGACCGTGGGGGCGCGCGCCCTGGGGACGGCGGCCTATCTCGTGCTGCTCGGCCGAGGCGCGGGCGGCGTGCGGCTACGGCTACGGCCGTGGTGGGACCTCGACTGGTCACTCATCCGGCGGCTGCTGCGCGTAGGGGCGTGGCCCGCCCTGGCCGGCGTGCTGCGCAACGGTGCCCGCGTCGTGTTCGTGGGAATGCTCGGCGCCGGCGTTTCGGGGGCGGCGCTGCACGCCGCGGTGGGCGTCGGGTTGCAGGTACGCCTCGTCGCCGTGCTTCCGGCCCTCGCGTTCCAGGTCGCCGCGGCGACGCTGGTCGGCCAGGCGGTCGGGGCCGGCGATCCGGACCGGGCGGAGGCGCTCGGCAACCGCAGCGTCGTGCTGCTGGCGGCGATCATGGCCGCCGTCACGGGCGTGACGATCGTGGCCGCGCACCCCCTCGCAGGGTTGTTTCTCGTCGATCCGGAGGTGGCAGCGTTGGGCGCCACCGTGATCCGCTGGTTCGCCGTCGCCCAGCTCTTCAGCTCGCTGAGCATCGGCACGCAGGGAGCGCTGACCGGCGCGGGGTGGACGCGCCCGATCCTGGGCTATACGGTAGTGACGCAGTGGGGCGTCCTGCTGGGCCTGACGCTCGCCCTCTTCGTCCTCCTGGGATGGGATCCGGAGGGCGCCCTGGCCGCCTGGGTCGTCGCGCCCGTGCTGCAACTCGTTCTGATGCAACGACTTTTCCGGCGCGGTGGATGGCGCGACCGGCGCGCCTGATTTTCTTCCGTCGGAAGGCTTGCATGCCCTTGACGAGGGTGGTATAGTCCCGACTTCGAGCAACGTGGTCGTCCATTCACCGACGAAGGAGTCATGAAATGACCTGGACCAAGCCTGAGATCAAAGAGATCGTCCTCGCGATGGAAGTGACGTACTACGTCAACGCCCGCTAGGGCACTCGCTCGTCCGGGCAAGAGTTCTCGTAGGCCGGCGACCCCGCTGGTACGAACCGCCGGGGTCGTCGTTGCCTGCATTTTTGTGTACGGCCACCGCCTACCCTACCCTCCCCTCCCCTCGCACGAACCCAACCGGCGGCGACGCAGTCTCCGAGCTTCTTCCGGGCGGCCGGGGGCCGGTCGCCCTCACGCGGACCAGGGGCCGTCCCCGGCGCATTTCGGGTACGCCGCACAGCCTTCCGTCGGCGTCACGTCACGTTGTGGTAGGGGGGCTTCTTCTCGACGTAGGCCATCCACATGCAGTCGAGCATCGTCCAGAGGACGTCGAGCTTGAACTGCAGCACCTCGAGCATCCGCTCCTGCTGCTCGCGCGTCCGGTAGTAGTCGAGCGTCAGGTTGAGCCCGTAGGCGACGTCTCGCCGCGCCTCGGTCAGCCGCTGGCGGAAGTACCGGTAGCCCTGCTCGCCGATCCACGGATAGTGCCGCGGCCAGTTGTCGAGCCGCGCCTGGTGGATGCCGGGCGCGAAGAGCTCGGTCAAGGATGAGCTGGCCGCGACCTCCCAGGGCTGCTGGCGCGCGAAGTTGACGTAGGCGTCGATCGCGAACCGCACGCCGGGCAGCAGGCGCCGGAGCGACCAGAGCTCCTCGCGCGTCAGCTCGACCGCCTCGCCGAGCTGGAGCCACGCCTCGATGCCGCCCTCCGTGCCGGCCGCGCCGTCGTGGTCCAGGATGCGCTTGATCCACTCCCGGCGGACGTCCCGCTCCCAGCAATTGGACAGGATGGCGGCATCCTTCACCGGAATCGCGATCTGGTAGTAGAAGCGGTTCGCCACCCAGCCCTGAATGGCGTCCTTGTCGAGTTTCCCGGAGTTCATCAGGAGATGGAACTCGTGGTTGACGTGGTAGAACCTCTCCTTGTCGCGCAGCTTGCGCTCGAATTCCTGCCGCGTCCACGGCGTCCTGGGCTGGTCGGTCATCTGGCTAGAGGGTGATGTCCATCCCGTCGTGGGCCACCTCGATGCCGGCCTCGGCGAGCGCGGCGCGCTCGGGCGAGTCCTCGTCGAGGATCGGGTTGGTGTTGTTGATGTGGATGAGGACCTTGCGGGGACAGGCCAGCGGCCGGAGCACGCCGACCAGCCCCCCTTCGCCCGACTGGTTCAGGTGGCCCATCTCCTGCGCCCGCTTGTCGCTGATGCCCTCGCGCGCCAGCTCGTTGTCGGTCCAGACGGTGCCGTCGACGAGCACGCAGTCGGCGGCCTCGAAGTAGCGCAGGACACGGGGCTCCACCTCCCCCAGGCCCGGCGCGTAGAAGAGGTTCCTGCCGCTCCGGACGTCCTCGATGCGCACGCCGACGTTGTCGCCCGGTACGGTGCGGTGACGGCGCGGCGAGTAGGGCGGGGCCTCGCTCCGCAGCGGAACCGCGGTGAACCGCAGCCCCTCCGCCTTCGGGATCGTGAAGGGGGTCTCGTCCGTGGGCACCTCGTGCCACCGCACGCCCTGGAAGTGGGAGAGGATGTTGAACACGGGGAAGCCGGTGGTCAGATCCTCGTGGACGGCCCGGGTGCAGTAGACGTCCCAGGGCTCGGTGTGCTCGCGGAGCACCAGCAGCCCCGTCGTGTGGTCGATCTGGGCGTCGACGATCACGATCGCGCAGATGCCGGTGTCGCGGACCGCCCGTCCGGGCTGCAGAGGGGGGAACGATGCCAGCTGCTCCCGAATGTCGGGCGACGCGTTGAACAGCACCCAGTCCGTGCCGTTGGCGCTCACCGTAATGGACGACTGCGTGCGCGCCGACCCGTTCAGCGTGCCGTCCCGCAGCTGCCGGCAGTTGCTGCAGTTGCAGTTCCACTGGGGAAAGCCGCCGCCGGCGCCCGACCCGAGGACGTGTACCTGCATCTTCCCGTCGTTGGCGCCGCGACGTGGAGGCGCGCCGGACGGCGCACACGGAGCCCGCTGCCGGGCCGAGGCCGTCCGTCGGGAGCTTACCACGGGGCAGGAGGCGCGCCTTCGCCCTGCCGGCTCCGCTCGGCCGGGTTGCTGGCGGCGACAACGCCTGGCCGGTCGCCGATCCGGCACGCGCATCCCGCCCCGTCTCGTCGTCCGGCTCCCCGCCCGCCCCCGGCTCCCTCCCCGGCCGGTCGCGACAGGGGCCGAGCCGCGACGGCGTTGTATGATGCGGCGGGGATGTCGGAGGCCTCGGGGCGCCGGCGCCCGCCGCGGAGCGATGAGCGAGGATTCCGTCATACGGCGGCCCGTGCTGGCCGCGCACACGCGCTACCGGTGGGACAAGCTGCGCGACCAGCACCAGCTCGTCTTCCCCGAGGGGATGATCGTGCTCAACGACTCCGCCGCCGCCATCGTGCAGCTCTGCGACGGCCGCTCGACGGACGAGCTGATCGCGGCGCTCGTCGCCAAGCTGAAGGACCCGGTCCCGGCCTCCGAGCTGTCGGACGACGTGCAGGGCTGCCTGCGCCACCTGGTCGAAAGGGGACTGCTCCGTGACGACGCCGAATAGGCCGCTGGCGCTGTTGGCCGAGCTGACGTACCGGTGCCCCCTGCAGTGCCCGTACTGCAGCAACCCGCTGGAGCTCGGCCGCTACCGGCAGGAGCTCGACACGGAGACCTGGATCCGCGTGCTCGGCGAGGCGGCCGAGCTCGGCGTCGTCCAGCTCCACTTCTCGGGCGGCGAGCCGCTCGTGCGCCGCGACATCCTCGATCTGGTCCGGGAGGCCCGCCGGCTGGAGCTCTACTCGAACATGAGCACCGGCGCCACCGTGGTCGACGGCGGCACGCTCGACCGCCTGCGCGAGGCCGGGCTGGATCACCTGCAGGTCAGCCTGCTCGACACCGATCCCGACTCCAACGACCGGCTCGCCGGCACGCGCTCGTTCGACCGCAAGCGGGACGCCGTGCGGGGCGCCAAGGAGCGCGGCTTCCCGGTGACCCTCAACGTGGTCCTCCACCGCCAGAACCTCGATCGGATCGAGGACGTGATCCGCATCGCCCTCGAGTGGAACGTCGACCGGCTGGAGCTCGCCCACACGCAGTACACCGGCTGGGCGTTCCGGAACCGCGCCGCCCTCATGCCGACGCGCGCGCAGTTCGAGCACGCCGAGGCGGTCGTGGAGCGCGCCCGCGCCGGAGAGGCGGCCCGGCTCGACATCCTGCACGTGCTGCCGGACTACTACCAGGACTTCCCGAAGGCGTGCCTGCAGGGCTGGGGCAACGTCTTCATGAACGTCGCCCCCGACGGCGCCGTGCTGCCCTGCCAGACCGCGCGCGAGATCACGGGGCTCGAGTTCCCGAACGTGCGCGACCACTCGCTCCGCGAGATCTGGACCGAGGCCCCCGTGTTCCAGCGCTTCCGCGGCACCGACTGGCTGCCGGAGCCCTGCCGGAGCTGCGACCGCCGCGAGGTCGACTTCGGCGGCTGCCGCTGCCAGGCCTTCCTCATGACCGGCGACGCGGGAGCCACCGACCCGGTCTGCCACCTCTCCCCCCACCACCACCTGGTGGGCGAGGCGCTCCGGGAAGCGGAGCGGAGCGATCCGCCGCTTCGCTACCGCGTGATGTCGGCCTGACGCGACCCCGGGCGTGAACGCTGCCCGCCGGGATTGCCGGCCCGAGGCGGGCCGTCCCCAATGCCTCCTCAGGCCGCCTCCTCCAGCAGCCAGCGGCGGCCGGGACGGCGAGGACTCCTGAAGGACTGGCTTGGGCGCCGAGCGGAGCCGCAGGCGACGAACGGCGGGCTAGCGGACGGTGAACGTCCCGGCCACGGTGCGGCCGCCGTCCGGGCGCTGCCGCCGGACGGAGGGGACGTCGCCGACGGTGAACTCGAACGTGCCGGTGCGGATGGGC
>JAPOYG010000197.1 GCA_026706755.1 Acidobacteriota bacterium | reverse complement strand
CGTCGATCACCCAGTCGCGCCAGCGCCACATCGTCCGCTCGCCGTCGGTCTGGTAACCGTTCGTGTCCGCGTAGCGGGCCGCGTCGAGCCACTCCACCGCCATCCGTTCGCCGTAGCGCGGCGAGCCGAGCAGCCGGTCGACGGCCTTCTCGTAGGCGTCCGGGGAGTCGTCGTTCAGGAACGCGGCGAGCTCGCCCGGCGTCGGCGGCAGCCCCGTCAGGTCGAGCGTCGCCCGGCGCAGAAGCGTCGCCCGGTCGGCCTCCGGCGACGGGGCCAGGCCCTCGCCGTCGAGCCGGGCGAGGACGAAGCGGTCGATCGGGTTGCGGACCCATTCGGGGTCGCCGACCGGCGGCGGAGCGGGCCGCTCCGGCGGCACGAACGCCCAGTGCGTCTGCCACTCGGCGCCCTGGTCGATCCAGAGCCGGAGGGTCTCGATCTCCTCGTCCGTCAACGCATTGGCGCCGCGCGGCATCCGCTCGGCGGCGTCGGCGGCCGTGATGCGGTGGAACAGCAGGCTCTCGTCCGCGGCGCCGGGCACCACGACCGGCCCGCCGAACCGCGCGCGGTCGGCGAGCGGCCCGTCCTCGATGTCGAGCCGCAGGCCGCGCTGCCGGCTTCCCTCGTCCGGCCCGTGACAGGAGAAGCAGTTACCGGCCAAGATCGGCCGCACTTCGCGCGCGAAGTCGACCACGCGCTCGGGCATCGCCGCTGCCGTCGCCCCCGCCGCTTCCACCGCGCCCGCCGCGTCTGCGAGCTCCGCACCCCAGTGCGCGCCGGCGTCGATCCAGGCGCGCACCGCCTCTATCGCGTCGTCGCCCAGCGGCGGGCCCAACGACGCCGGCGGCATGCGCCGCACGCGGTCGCCGGTGATCAATCGCTGGAACAGCGGGCTCGCCTCCGCGTCGCCGGGCACCACGTGGGTGGCGAGGAAGCCGTCGGTGTCGAGCCGCAGCTCGGCCTGCCGCGCGCGCTCGTTCGGCCCGTGGCAACTGAAGCAGGCGTCGGCGAGGAGCGGCCGGATGTCGCCGAGGTAGTCGGCCGGCTCCACGGAACCCTGCGCCGCCGTGCGGGCGGTGGCGGCGGTGGCGGCCTCGCCGCCGGCGGCCGGCGTCGGCAGCCCGGCGAACAGCGCGACGGCGACGGCGGCGATCAGGAACGACGTGCGGAAGCTGGTGGTCATGGTGCAGGCTCTCGAAGCGGGCTCGCACCGGTTGCCCGGCACCCGCCCGCGTCGCTCTCCGGTCGATTCTGCCGATCCGGCCCCGCCCGCCGGACGGGTCGGCGCAAGCTGCTGATCAGACGGGACTTGCCGGTTGAGGGCCAGTCCCCTGCCGCGTCATTGTATCTCTCTTGCCGAACGGGAAGCCACGGACTATCGAGGTCGTCCGCGCACCGCACCCGGCCTCGTCTCGAGCGAGCCACCCGGGCGGGCGCCCGGCGCATTGTCGGAGACGGGCGCAGGATGTCATCGTGTGAGCCGGCGCCGGGCGCCGACGGAGGGAGAATCCACTCGTGAGCAACGAGTCATCGACGGTGCCACGCCTCGCCGCCCTCATGCTGGCGGGGGTCTCCGGGACCTATGCGCTCGGCTTGATGCTGTCGCAGACCTGGGAGCGCTCCAGCATCGCGTGGACGTTGCTCCAGGTCTGGATCAGCTTGATTCCGCTCATCTTCCTGCTGGTCGCCCTCGCGGTCCTGTTCCAACGTCTGCGGGACCGCAACGCCTGGGTGATGGCCCTCATGTTCTGCGGCTTCATGAGCCTGATAGACCCCGGCGCCGCAGGGGCGTCCCCGGCCTTTGCCGGGTTCATGAGGGCGTATCGACTGACGCTCCTGATGATGACGCCCTGTCTGTTCGCCTTCTTCTTCCTCGTGTTCCCCGCCCGCTCGCGGCTCGACGAAGCCGCCCCCTGGTTGAAGTGGCTCCTCGTCGGGTTCGGTGCGTTCCTGGTTCTGACCGGCGCTCCGTGGCGGCCGCTCCTCGGTCAGCCGTTCTCGAACAGCCTGGCCGACGAGACGTTCCTGCCCGGCCCGCTGGCCCTCTGGCGCGCCTACGGCATGTTCGGGAGCATCTTCCTGGGATTCGGCGTCGGCATCCTGGCCCTGATCGGGCATGCGGTCCGCGCCGCGCCCTCCGAGGTCCGGCGCAAGGCGCGGGTCCTGGCGTGGGGCACGGTCGCAGCGGTCGCTCCCGCGCTCTCGCTCCCGGCGGTCGAGGCCGCCGGTCCCGTGCCGGACTGGCTGGCCGCGACTGCGCTGCTCGCGTTTCCGCTGATGCCGCTCTCCTTCGCGTACGCAGTCGTCAAGCACCGGGTGATGGCGGTCCCGATGTTGGTGCAGCACGGCGCGCGGTACCTGCTCGTGCAGCGCGGGCTGGCCGTCGTCAGCGTGGCGTCGAGCCTCGTGGTGGCTGTGGTCCTGGCGATGCTCGCCCAGCGGTGGCTGCCGGCGGGGTCCGAGGTGGGCCTGCCGGTCGCGGTCGTCGCGGCCGGGCTCCTGGGCGTCGGGGTGGCGCGGGCGGGGACACGGGTCGAGGGGCGCATCACCGACCGCATCGACCGCGCCTTCTTCCCCGAGCGGCACGAGGCCCGACGGGCGCTCGAGGAGCTGGCGGACCGCACCCGAACCGCAGAAGACCGCCCGGCCCTGGCGGCGCTGCTGCAGGCCATGCTGCGCTCCGCATTCCGACCAGCGTCGCTGGCCGTCTATCTCGAGGACCCGGCCGGCCGGCTGGTAGCCGCGGACCTGCCGGCGGGCCCCGGCGCCCTGGCCCGTGACGCGGGGGCGCTGGCGGCGCTCGCGAGCCGGGCTCGGCCCACGGTCCTCCCCCCGCCGGGGACCGACGACGCGGCCGACGAGCTGCACCGCATGCTGGCTCCCTTGCAGCCGGAGTGCCTCGCGCCGATGGTCGACAGAAGGGGGCGCCTCGTCGGCGTCGTGGCCCTGGGCGGCCGGCAGTCCGAGGAGCCGTACTCCGGCGAGGACATGCGGCTCCTCACGGTGGTGTCGCTGCAGTCCGCCCTGACGGTGCAGACCATCTGCCTGAGCGAGGAGATCGCCGCCCGCACCGAGGCCGAGCGGCGGGCCGAGCACGAGGTGAAGATAGCCAAGGAGGTGCAACGGCAACTGCTGCCGGCGAGCGCCCCGGCCCTGCCGGGATTCGCGTGCGCGGGGGCGTGCATCCAGGCGAAGTCGGTCGGTGGCGACTACTACGACTTCGTAGGGCTGGGCGCGGATCGCATCGCGATCCTGCTCGCCGACGTCGCCGGCAAGGGCATCGCGGCGGCGCTTCTGATGGCCAATCTGCAGGCCACGCTGCGCAGCCAGTACGCGGGTAGGGTCGACGATCCGGCCCGGCTCGTGGAGCGCGCGAACCGTCTCTTCTTCGCCTCGACCCCGGACGACCGCTACGCAACGCTGTTCCTCGCCGAGTTCAACCAGGCCACCCGCGAGCTGCGCTACGTCAACTGCGGCCACGTGCCGCCGGTGCTGGCCCGGGCCGGCGGCGCCGTCGAGACGCTGGACGCTACCGGGACGGTGATCGGCCTCTTCGAAGACTGGTTCGGCGAGTCCGCGGCGACCGTGCTCGCGCCCGGCGACACGCTGGTCGTCTGCAGCGACGGGGCGACGGAGGCGTTCAGCGACGACGAGGAAGAATTCGGCGAGGAGCGCCTGCGCGAAGCGGTCGCTGCCCACCGCCACCTCGCCGTCCCCGAGCTCCTGGCCGCACTGCAGACCTCCGTGCAGCAGTTCGCCGGCGCGGTGCAGAGCGACGACCTCACGCTGCTCGTGGCCCGCGCCACGCTTTCCGTCGCGCCGGCGCCGGAGGCTGCCGGTCCGAACCCGGCAAGCCCCCTGTGAGTTGCGCCCGCGCAGACTCCCAACGCGCCCGTCAGGGCGCGCGAGGCCCCGCCCCGGTGCCGAGGTCCAGGTCGCCGGGCGCGCACAGGACCCAGTCGTCCGCGATGCGAGCGGGAGCGGCAGGTGCGGCGAGCGAGGCCACCTGCCCCGGCTGCCAGCTCGGCTCGGCGATCCGCCGCAGCGGGGGCAGGCGGTCGTAGCGCGGCGAGCCGACCTTGACCTCCACCGGCCACGTCCTCCCGTCGCTCTCTATCAGGAAGTCGAGCTCCTGCCCGTCCCGGGTCCGCCAGAAGTGAACGTCCACCTCGCGCGCCCGATGGCGGAATCGCCGGATCACCTCCGCCAGCACATGGGTCTCGAACAGGGCGCCGCCCATGGGTCCGAGACGGGCTTCGTCCGCCGTGCGCCAGCCGCCGAGCCAGGCGGCGAGACCGGCATCGAGGAAGTACAGCTTGGGGCTCTTGATCATCCTCCGCGTCCGGTTGGTGAAGTACGGCGCCAGCAACCGGATGAGGAAGGCGTCCTCCAGCAGGCTCAGCCAGCTCCGGGCCGTGCCGGCGGACACCCCGGCGTCGCGAGCCAGATCGTCGTAGTTGACGACCTGGCTCGTGCGCAGGGCGCACAGCTTGACGAAGGTCTCGAACTCCCGGCGCTTCTCGATGCGCAGCAGCTCCCGGATGTCCCGTTCGATGTAGGTCTGCACGTACGAGGAAAGGTAGAGGTCCCGAGCCGCGCGGTCCTCGATCCCGCAGAGTTTCGGAAACCCGGTTTCGAGGATCCGGCGGAAGTACGCGTCGGGCGCCAGGGTCGGTGGCAGCGCCTTCTCTTCGTCGGAGAGGCCGAGCAGGTTGAGGATCGCCACGCGGCCGGCCAGCGTCTCCGTCACGCCCTCCATCACCTCGTAGCTCTGCGAGCCCGTCAGGCGGATGGCGCCCGGTTCCAGCCCCCCCGCGTCCACCATGCGCTTGATGGGGCTGAGCAGCTTCGGCGCGTACTGGATCTCGTCGATTACGAAGGGCGGCGCGAGCTCCCGTACGAAGAGGACCGGATCGCGGTTGGCGCGTTCACGCGTGTCGAGGTCGTCGAGGCTGACGTAGGCGTGCCCGCCGGCGCAGCGGTCGAGGAGCGAGCTCTTGCCGACCTGACGCGGCCCCAGCAGCAGCCAGACCGGGAATAGCCGCAACTGCGGGGCGGGGGCGGTCAGCACGGGCTGGAACGTCCTGTCGATCCACGGGTCCGACACATCCACAGCTTACTATGGATCTGCCGCTCGGGAGCGCCCGAGCGGAGGCCCCCGCGTCTCAACGCCGAGGGGCGCGCCGAACCTCGCCGCCTTTTCGGAGGAGGCGCGGCTACCGGAAGCCGGGCAACGGAACGCGGAGTCAGGCAGGGCGGTGAACGACGTCGCCGGACGAGAGAACGGGGCGGCAGGACTCGTCGAACGGCCGACCCGTCCTGCCGCCCCGCATGCGTTGGGCGGGCCGCTGCGGCCCGCCGGGTCCCGGCGGGCCGCTGCGGCCCGCCGGGTCCCGGCGGCCTACTGGCCCCGGTAGTCCTCCTCGCTGACGGGCTCCATCCAGGAGGTGGGCCCGCCGTCGCCGCCGCCGAGGATGGTGAGCTGCACGACGTGCTCGTCGGGCGACGCGCCGTGCCAGTGCACGAGGCCCGCCGGCGCGAAGACCGGACGCCCGCCGGGCACGAGCTCGATGATCTCCCCGCCGCGCGCCTGCGTCCGGCCCCGGCCCTCCTCGGCGGCCAGGATCTGCCAGCCGGCATGGCTGTGCCAGTTCGAGCGGACCCCCGCCTCGAAGCGCAGCCGAAGCGCCCGCATGTCGGACGAATCCGGCCGGGTCGGCTCGCCGCCGACGAAGTTGCTCTGGGGAGCCGCCGTCGTCGACGGCTCGCCGAAGACGAAGATCGCGACCACGCCCGCCGTCACGAGGGCGAGCAGGACGCTCACCCGGGATTGAGCCTGTCGCTTCATGTGGGTTCTCCTCCCTCGCCTGCCCTCGATCGCGGCAGGCGTGCTGCCCCAATATATACCCGCGGACCCGGCCCCGCGCCGGCACGGCTTCGACCGGCCTCCGGTATGCTCGGCGGGTGCCGACGCGCCCTCACGTGCACGGACGAGCGCTTGCGGCAGGCGCAGGCCTGGTCGCCCTGGCGGCCACCACGCTGCACGCCGAGGACTGGCCGCAGTGGAGGGGGCCGGATCGGCTCGGCGTCTGGCGCGAGACGGCCATCGTCGAGCGCTTTCCCGAAGACGGCCTCAGGGTGACGTGGAGCGTCCCGATCGGCAACGGCTTCGGCGGACCGGCCGTGGCCGACGGCCGCGTCTTCGTCACCGACTGGGAGGAGGATCCGGCTTCGCGCACGATGGACGGCACGGAGCGGATCCTGGCGCTGGACGAGGAGACCGGCGCGATTCTGTGGACCCACGCCTGGCGCACGACCTACCGCGCGCTCCTGCTGTCGTATGCGGCGGGACCGATGGCCACTCCCACGGTCGACGGGGATCGTGTCTACGTCCTCGGCGCAACCGGCCGGCTCTGGTGCCTCGACGTCGAGACCGGAGACGTAATCTGGCACCGTGACTACCTCGCGGAGTACGACGCCAGCATGCCGGAATCCGGCACCTCCAGCGCACCGCTCGTCGACGGCGAGCAGTTGATCGCGGTGGTGGGCGGGGAGCCGGATGCCCTCGTCGTCTCCTTCGACAAGCGGACCGGCCGGGAGTTGTGGCGCGCCCTCGAGGTCACCGGCGGGAGCCGGGCCGCACCGGTCATCTACGAGGCCGGAGGCGTCCGGCAACTGATCATCTGGCACCCCTCCGCGCTGGTGTCCCTCGACCCGGCGACCGGCGAGAGGTACTGGGAACAGCCCTGGGACGCGGGCAGCATGAACGTCGTCACGCCCGTCCGGGCCGGCAACTACCTGCTCGTCAGCAACTTCCACGTCGGCTCCCTGATGATGCGGCTCAACCCCGACCGGCCCGCCGCGACGATGCTGTGGCGGGGGTCGAGCCGCAGCGAGCTGCCGCACGAGACCGACGGCCTGCATGCCGTCATCACGCCGCCGCAGATCGTGGGCGACACCGTGTACGGAGTCGGCAGCTACGGCGAGCTGCGGGGCCTCGACGCCCGGACGGGCGAGCGCTTGTGGATGAGCGGGGCGATGACGCCGCAGGCCCGCTGGGGCGGCGCGTTCATCGTGCGCCACCAGGATCGCTACTTCGTGAACAACGACGACGGCGACCTCATCATCGCGCGGTTCACGCCCGAGGGGTACGTGG
>JAPOYG010000132.1 GCA_026706755.1 Acidobacteriota bacterium | reverse complement strand
TGTCGAACATCAGCCGCGCGTGCTCGTCGTAGCTGACCGGGATGCCGGCCGGCGACTCGACGAGCGGGAGCTCCTGGCCCCGTGCCTCGGCGTTCTGGATGCGCCGCTCGATCTCGCGCACGGAGTCGACGTACTCGCCCAGCTTCCGCCGGTCGCCGGGGCCGAGCTCGCCGTTCAGGTCGTGGACCTTGTCGAGCACCGAGTCGATGATGCTCCGCTGGCGGCGCAGGCGCGCGGCGCGCATCTTCGGATCGGTGCTGTCGACGGCGCCGAAGAGCCGCTCGAAGACGACGCGCGGGTTGGCCTCCACCGGGAGCGGCGTCGTTGGGCTGCTCCAGGCCAGCCGGTTCTGGTACGCGCAACTGAAGCCGACGTCGCAGGTGCCGACGCCGTTGACCGTGTCGGTCCCCTCGAGGCCCAGCTCCAGCGACGGCAGCGTCGTCTCCTGGCCGATCGCCTTCGCCGCGATCTGGTCCATCGAGGTGCCGAGCTGCAGGCTGGAGCTGCTCGTGGTCCGGAGCGGCTCGACGCCCGTGAGGAAGGCGCCGGCGGGCTTGGCGTGCGCCCCGGAGGCGCCGGTGCGCGCGCTGGCGCCGGTGTTGTCGAGGCCGCTCAGGAGCAGCAGCCGGTCGCGGTGGGAGGCCAGCGGCTGGAGCGTCGGCGTGAGTTCGAGCGCGCCGCCCTCGTCCGCCGGCGTCCACTGCTCCATGATGATCCCGTTCGGCACGTAGACGGTGCAGAAGCGGGCCGGCGCCCGGGCCGGGGTCCTGGCGAGCGCGGTGAGCGCGGGCACCATGCCGTCGAGCAACGGCAGCGCCAGCGCGGCGCCCATGCCGCGGAGGACGGTCCGACGGGGAAGGGCTTTCTGGGCGATCATCATGACTCTGACCTCCGCATCAGGAAGGGCGTGCTCTTGGCGACGGCGGCGACGAGCTCGGACCAGGTGAGGTCGCCGGCGCCGGTCCGGCTGATCCGCCGGACCACCGGCATGTCGTGGGCCTCGAGGGTGCGGCCGAGGGCATAGGTCAACAGCTTCTCGGTGACCGTCTCGAGGAACTGGTCCTCCCGGCTCAGGATCACGTCCCGCAGGCCGGCCAGCCCGTGCACCTCGGTGCCGTCGACGAGCGTTCCCGAGGCGTCGATCGGCACCCCGGTGTCGAACGGGGTCCCGGCGCCGCTCGTCTCCCGCCAGCGGCCGATCGCGTCGAACTCCTCGAGGGCGAAGCCGAGCGGGTCGATCTTGTTGTGGCAGCTCGCGCAGACGGCGTTGGACCGGTGCTGCTCCAGCCGCGCGCGCACCGACAGCGGCACCTCGCCGCCGTCGGCGTCCGGCAGGCTCGGGACGTCGGGCGGCGGCGGGGCCGGCGGCGTCCCGAGGAAGTTCTCCAGCAGCCAGACGCCGCGCACGACGGGCGACGTCCGGTTGGCGTACGACGTGATGGTCAGCAGGCTGGCGTGGCCGAGCAGCCCGCCGCGCCGCGGGTCGGGATAGTCGACCCGGCGGAAGTGGACGCCGTAGACGTCCGGGATGCCGTAGTGCCGCGCCAGCCGCTCGTTGACGAACGTGTAGTCGGCGCGGAGGGCGTTGACGACGGGGCGATCCTCACGCAGCTCGTGGGCCAGAAAGAGCTCCGTCTCCCGCCACATCGCCTCGCGCAGGTTCTCGTCGAAAGCGGTGTAGGTGGCCGAGTCGGGGACGGCGTTGCGGAGCTTGCGCAGCTGCAGCCACTGGCCCGCGAAGTTCTCGATGAGCGCATGCGAGCGCTCGTCGGCGAGCATGCGCCGGATCTGCCCGTCCAGGACGCCCGGGTCGCCCAGCCGGCCCGCGGCCGCAAGGTCGAGCAACTCGTCGTCCGGGATGCTGCTCCACAGGAAGAACGACAGGCGCGACGCCAGCTCGAGGTCGCTGATGCGGTACGGCGTGCCCGGCGCGGCGTTCGGCGGGTCGGTCTCGATGCGGAACAGGAACTCGGGATCGACGAGCAGGCGCTCGACCGCGGCGCGCATTCCGGCGTCGGTGCTGCCTTCGTCGGCCCGCGCGTCGCGGTAGAAGGCCAGCAGCGTTTCCACGTCGGCGTCGGTCGCGGGCCGGCGGTAGGCCCGGCGGGCCAGGGTCGAGAAGATGGTCCGCAGGCACGCCTCCCCGCCGGCCGGATCCGCGGCGGGCCGGCAGACGAAGAGCCGCTCGCGGCTCGGCAGCGCGTCGACCCCGCTCGGGTTGAAGGGCCCGATGATCTCGACGCCGGAGACGGCCGGGTTGCCGTCCTGCATCTCGTCCTGCGCGTGCGAGTAGGTCGAGCGGTCGACCGGCAGCGGGAGGATCCCCTCCGGGAGCGCCGAGCGCCGGTCGAACGAGACGCCCACGACGTGCCGGCCGCCCGTCACCGTCGTGCGCACGTCGAGGCCCTTGTCGGCGTGGAGCGCGTAGGCCTCCCACTCCGGGAACGAGTGCGACCCGTAGACCTGATCGAACTTGCCGGCGTAGCCCATGGGCGGCAGTTGCCCGGGCTCCCACTCGCGGCCGATCGCGAAGCTCCCGACGCGGGCGCCGTCGACGCGGACGTCCATGCGGTGCGGCTGGCCGAGGCCCCGCACGTAGCCGTACTCCTGCTTCCGGAGCCCGACGCGGATGATGTACTCGCCGTCGACGGGGAAGTTGTGGTGGACGGCGACTCCGCCGCGCGACCCGAACGGCAGGTCGTCGCTCATCGCCCCGTCCTGGTCCATGCCACCGTGGACGGGATAGCTCGTGCCCAGCGCCCGGACGCCGGTGTCGCCGACGGCAAGCCGGCTGATGCGCTGCGCGGCGGCCAGGTAGCGTTCGATGAGCGTCGGCGAGACGGAGAGCACGTCGGCGATGTTGTCGAAGCCGTGGTGCTCGTCGTCGGCCGGGAGCAGCGCGTTGACGTCGATCTCGAGGCCGAAGAGGTCGCGGATGGCGTTGGCGTACTCGGCCCGGTTCAGCCGGTGCAGGGCGGGCCGCCCCGGATCGGGCGTGGCCGCCGCGGCCCCGTCGAGCTCCGCCTCCAGCCACGCGACCACCGCGTGCGCCTCCGCCGCGTCCGGCCGCCGCCGGCCGGCGGGGGGCATCTCGCCCGCGCGGAGGCGCCGGACGACGTGCTCCCAGGTGGCGGCGGCATCGGCCACCCGCTTCACGTCGAGCGCATCGAGGGCGAGGTCCGCGGTGCGGAGCCGCTCGTTGTGGCAGGTGACGCAGTAGCGGTCGAGCAGGGCGCGCACCTCGCCGGCGGCGTCGGGGACCGCGCCGGCCACGCGCGGGGCCGGCGCGGCCCGAGTAGCCTCGGCAGCGGCCCTGTGGGGCGCGGAGGTCGGCGCGCCGGCGGGAGCCGGCTCGGCCTGGAGCTGGAGCGGGAGCGAGCCGGCGACGGCCAGTCCGGCCGACGTCGCGGCGACGAGTGCCCAACGCGACATCATTCTGCCTCCGTCAAGACCGCGGCCCGGACGCCCGCGTCTCGCGGGGGCCGCTCGTCGTCCGTCGCCGCTGCGCGCCGTGCCTCCAGCAGGTCGCGCGGCGTCGTTCCGTCCTGGTTCTCCGCGTCGAGGTCGCCGCCGTGCCGCTCGAGCAGCTCCGCGACCGCCGCGAACCCGTTCCGGGCCGCCCCGTGGAGCGCGGTGTTGCCGGTCTCCGTCGCCGCGTGGATGGAAGGTCCGGCGCCCGCCTCGATGGCCGCCCGCACGCTCTCGAGCACGCGCTCCTCGTCCGCCCATTCGGCGGCGACGAGCTCGGGCGCGATCAGCCGGCTGCGCCGCGTGACGGCACGACTCATGCCGAGCCCCACCGCGGCCATGAGCGCCGTGGTCCCGTCCTCGAACGTCGCCAGCGGGTCGGCGCCCGCCGCGGCCAGCCGCCGCGCGAGATCGGCCTCGAGGTACTTCACGGCGAGCAGGAACGGCGTGGCGCCCTTCTCCCGGAGCGTCAGGATGTACTGGTACGTCCAGCGCGGGACGGGGGTGCTGTGGGCGAGGCGGGCGTTGGGGTCCGCGCCCGCCGCCAGGAGCGCCCCCACGAGCGTCGCGTCGGCGCGCAGCACGGCCGCGTGCAGCGCGGTGTAGCCGGCACCGGAGGCGTTGGGGTCGGCGCCGCGCGCAAGGAGCAGTTCCGCCAGCCGCGGGTGGCCGCTCATGGCGGCGATTACGAGCGCGCTGTTGCCGTCCGCCGCCGGCGCGTCGATCTCGGCCCCGGCATCGAGGAGCAGCCGCGCGGAGGCGGCGTCGCCGTGGCGCGCGGCGAACAGGAGCGGCGTGAAGCCTCCGGCGTCGAACTCGGTCGCGCCGGCCGGGCTCGTCGTGCTCCGCAGCCCCGTGCCCCGCAGTTGCCGGACCGTCTCGCTGCGGGCTTCCACGTCGGCGCCGCGTTCGATCAGCACGCGCGTCACCGCCGGATGGCGGCTCGCCGCGGCCCACATCAGGGCCGTCTGCCCCCGGGACGGCTCGCCCGCGTCGATCTCGGCTCCGCGGGCCACCAGCGCGTCGACGGCGGCCGCGTCGCCGGTATACGCGCAACGCATCAGCGCCGTCTCGCCGGCGTGCAGGCGGGAGTCGGGATCCGCTCCGGCCTCCAGCAACCGGAGCACGGCCGCAGCGTTGCGGCCGGCGCAGGCGACCCAGAGAGGAGTGGCCCCCAGGTCGTTCTCCGCGTCGACGTCGGCGCCGGACTCGATCAGGCGATCGAGCATCCCGGCATCGTTCCAGTGCGCTGCCCAGTGGAGGGCCGTTGCGCCGTCGCCCTGCGGGGTGTCGACGTCGAGCCCCTGCTGCAGCAGGTGGGCGACGGCTTCCGCGTCCCGCTGCTTCGCAGCCTCGACGAGGCGGAGGTCGGAGGCGGCACTCTCGGCGACCCATGCGCCGCACAGGGCAAGCACCCAAGCCGACGCCGGGACGCGCCGTCGCAGTGCACGGTGCATGGCAGAGGATCTCCCCAGTCGCGCACATCATAGCCCGTGGCGCTCCGGAGGAGAAGCGGCGAGGCCGCGTCCCGCGAGCTACGGTGCGCCGAGCGCCCTCGCCCGGGTCGCTGCGTTCCCGCCTGCCGCTCTCCCCGCCCGCAGGTGGGGTGCTTCTCCCAGGAGCGCTGTCTCCGGAACCTGTCGCCTTCCGGAATCGTGGCTCGTTGGCCTCCGTCCGGGGCCTTGAATCCCGCGCCCGGTCGGGTCACACTGATAAGTGGGGCGTGCGTCGCCCCAGGGCCATGCCGATGACGCGAGCCTCCGCCGGCGATTCTCGCCTGCGCAGCGAGCGCAGGACCGGGCGACGGGCCGTCGGGGGCGTGCTGTTCGCCGTTCTCGGCGTGGCCGGTGCGGGCGCCGGCGTCGAGTCCGCGGAGCCTGGTGCGGGCAGGTCGCGTGCGGCGCAGACCGCCGAGGTCGACGCCGAGGCGAACCGCGTCGTGCAGGGCGTCTGCGTGGCGTGCCACAACGATCGAACCCTGCGCGGGAACCTGTCGCTGGAGCGCTTCGACGTCGCGGGCGCGGCTGGGCACGCGGACGTCGCCGAGCGCATGGTTCGCAAGCTGCGGGCCGGCATGATGCCGCCCCCCGGGCCCCGCCGCCCGGAGCCGGCCGCTCTCCTCGATCTGGTCGACACTCTCGAGCGCCGACTCGATGCGGCCGCCGCCCTCGCGCCCGACCCGGGAAACCGTCCCTTCCAGCGCCTGAACCGCGCCGAGTACGAACAGGCCGTCCGCGATCTCCTGGCCCTGGACGTGGCCGCGGGCGACTGGCTGCCGCTCGATCCCGTCAGCGCCAACTTCGACAACATCGCGGATGCCCAGACCCTGTCGGCGACGCTGCTCGAGGCGTACCTGAACGCGGCCGCCGCAATCAGCCGGCTCGCGGTCGGCGAGCCCGGGGGGCGGGCCGTCGACCACACCTACACCAGCTCGGAGTACGTGTCGCAGCACCCGTGGGACCACGTCCCGGGCGCCCCCTACGGTACGCGCGGCGGACTCGTGGTGGACCACGTGTTTCCGGCGGACGCGGAGTACGTCTTCGGTCTGACGTTCACCTCCGGCGCGAACACGCGCATCGAGGACATCGACGTCTCGATCGACGGCGAGCGCGTCGCGCTGCTGCACTACAACACCGATCGCCGGGTGGACGCCGACGGCCGGGGCGGGGTGACGACCGCCACCGGGCCGATCTTCATCCGGGCCGGGACCCGCCGTGTGGCGGCGGCGTTCGTCCGACGTCAGGACGGTCCCTACGAGGACCTCATCCGCCCGCACGACTGGTCCTTCGCCGGCGGCGGCTCGGGCGGGGCGGGCATCACCACGCTGCCGCACGTCCGCGACCTGATCGTCAGCGGCCCCTACAACACGACCGGGCTGTCGGAGACGCCGAGCCGGCGGCGCATCTTCACCTGCCGCCCGACGGCGCCCGCCGAGGCGCGGCCCTGCGCGCGGCGCATCCTCGCCCGGCTGGCCCGCGAGGCCTACCGGCGCACCCCGACCGACCGTGAGGTGGGCGACCTGCTGGCGTTCTTCCACGACGGGGCCGCGCGAGGCGGCTTCGAGGCGGGCGTGCGGACGGCGCTGGAGGCACTCCTGGCCAGCCCGCACTTCGTGCTGCGCCTGGAGCGCGCGCCCGTCGACGCGCCGGACCGAGGCTACCGGCTGAGCGACGTCGACCTCGCGTCGCGCCTGTCGTTCTTCCTGTGGGGCGCCCCGCCGGACGACGAGCTGCAGGGGCTGGCCGACGCGGGGCGGCTCACGTCGGACGAGCTCGATCGGCAGGCGCTCCGCATGCTGGCCGACCCGCGCTCGGCCGCGCTCGGCCGCCGCTTCGCCGCGCAGTGGTTCCGGCTGCAGGACATGGAGAAGGTACGGCCCGACCCGAACTTCTTCCCGGACTACGACGAGAACCTCGCGCGCGCGATGCGCCGGGAGACGGAACTGTTCTTCGCCGACCTGGTGCGGGAGAACCGCAGCCTGCTGGATCTCTACCGGGCCGACTACACCTTCGCCGACGAGCGGCTCGCGCGCCACTACGGGATTCCCGGGGTGGCTGGACCGCGCTTCCGGCGCGTGCCCTATCCCGACGACACGCGCCACGGGATCCTGGGTCACGGCAGCGTGCTGGTCCTCACCTCGCTCGCCAACCGCACCTCGCCGGTGCTGCGCGGCAAGTGGGTGATGG
>JAPOYG010000115.1:2972-7157 GCA_026706755.1 Acidobacteriota bacterium | reverse complement strand
ACGGCCAGCGCGAGGCCCGCGGTCGGGAGGGCGTAGATGTAGAACTGGAGCCCCAGATTGCCCGCGGCGACCGACTCGTGGAGCATGCGCGGCGTTGCGGCCAGCGCGACCGCCATCAGCGCGGCGGCGCCCCAGCGCTCCCCACGCGGCGCCCGGCTGAAGAACGTCCACCAGACGACGATCGCCCCCGCGCCGGCGAACCCGCCCGCCACGGAGACCAGACCGGCCCACGGTTCGGAGCTCACGAGCGGCGCCCCGAACCGAAGCAGCACCAGCAGGAGTGCGGCCGCGACGCCGGGCCACAGCCGGAGGGAGTGACAAGGAGGGGTCCGGGCCGTGTTGCCATGGACAGCATCCATACGCGGCCAGACGCATTGCGCACGCGGTTTGTTCCAGGAGCCACGCTCTCCTCTTCCGGAGAGGCAGCGCCTCCGATGCGGGACGGATGGTCACGACCAGGTTGGACCTCGTCCTCCAAAGCGCTGCAGCTCCCGCTGAGGCCGACAAGACCTGCGGCCGCTGCCCGCGGCGGCCCTACGCGCCTACGGCGGGCAGGGTGTCGGCGGCCGAAGCCGAGACTGCTCGGCGGCAAGGGCCGGCGCCGAATCCGCCGGCCGCCACTGCGGGGTCGCCGTTCACGTCCGGCGAACGCATCGAGCACGGAGCTCGTTCGGCAGCAACGCTCCTCGGCAGGGCTTGCGGCAGCGCCGCGGTTCCCGTACGCTGCCCGACAGCCGACCGGAGTGGAGGCTCTGAAGTCATGATGCCGCACCTGCCACGACGCCTCGACCGTACCGACCGGAGGAAGGGCGGCGCCCGGAGAACGCCGCCCCGCGCGACCGCAACCCTGGTCGGGTTGCTCGTCGTCGCCGCCCTCGCTGCGCCGCTCGACGCCCAGCGGCCGGCGGTCTCGGGGCCGAACGCCGCCGTCTCGACGGGACATCCGCTGACCACGGCGGCCGCGTTCGAGATCCTGCTGAAGGGCGGCAACGCCTTCGACGCGGGGGTCACGGCGCTCCTGGTCGGGGGCGTGGTCGAGCAGGACCTCTACGGGCTCGGCGGCGAGTCGCTGGTCCTCGTCTACCCGGCGCGGCGGGGTGAGGTCATCTCCGTCGTCGGGCAGGGCTGGGCGCCCAAGGGGGCCAGCATCGAGTGGTACCGCTCGCGCGGGCGCGACCTGTTCGGCGAAGGGCTCGATCCGGCCGTCGTTCCGGGCGCGCTCCACGGAGCGCTGACGGTGCTCGAGCGGTGGGGCACGATGAGCTTCGAGGAGGTCTCGCGGCGCGCCATCGAATACGCGGAGCAAGGCTTCCCCCTGCGGCCGCTCACCGCCCGCGCCATCGAGGCGAACCTCGAGTTCATGGAGGCGTGGCCGGAGAACCAGCGCTTCTGGCTGAAGCCGGACGGCTCGCTCTACGCGGCGGGCGAGACCATCCGCTTCCCCACCCTGGCCGCGACGCTCACGAAGATGGTGGAGGCGGAGCGCGAGCGCGCGTACCTCGGCCGCGACCACGGCATCGCCGCCGCCCGCGACCGCTTCTACAAGGGCGACATCGCCGAGGAGATGGTCGCCTTCCTGCAGGAGCACGGCGCGCCGTTCGAGCTCGGCGACTTCGCGGAGTTCTACTCGCGGGTCGAGGCGCCGACGACGACCGACTACCGCGGCTACACCATCTACAAGCACGGCTTCAACAGCCAGGGCCCGGTGCTGCTGCAGACGCTGAACATCCTGGAGCAGTTCGACCTGCAGGCCATGGGCCACAACAGCCCCGACTACATCCACACCGTCGTCGAGGCGATGAAGCTGGCCTACGCGGACCGCGACACCTACTACGCCGACCCCGACTTCGTCGACGTGCCGGCCGAGGGGCTGCTCTCCTACCCCTACGCCGAGGCGCGGGCGGCGGAGATCGATCCCCGGCAGGCGTCGCGTGCGTTCCGGGCCGGCGACCCGCTGCCGCACGACCCCGACGTCGACGCGTGGCCGTTCTGGACGGCGGACATCGCGGACGGGGTGGCGGCGAGCGACGCCGACGGGTCGTTCGTGCCGTCGGCGGGCGGGCTGAAGGACACGACGCACATCGCGGTCGTCGACGCGGACGGCAACATCTTCGACGCCACGCCGAGCGGCGGCTGGACCGGCGGCGGGGTCATCCTGGGGCAGACCGGCATCGGACTGAGCACGCGCGGCGAGCAGTTCTGGCTCGATCCGGACCGCGCCAACCAGATCCGCCCGCGCGCGCGGCCGCGCTACACGCTGACGCCGAGCATCGTCTTCAAGGACGGCGAGCCCTTGATGGCGATCGGGACCCCGGGGGGCGACAACCAGGACCAGACGATCCTGCAGGCGTTCCTGAACGTCGTCGAGTTCTGGGACGACTGGTACCCGAACCTGCACGACGCCATCGCCTGGCCGCGGGTGCGGACGCAGCACCTGCACGGATCGTTCTGGCCCCACGCGGCCGGCTTCAACCAGATGGACGTCGAATCGCGCGTCTCGCCCGAGGTGGTGCGCGAGCTGCGGCAGCGCGGGCACCACGTCAACGACGTGCCGGCGTTCGGCATCTCGGGCTGCGCGACCGCGGTTCTGATCGACCCGGCCACCGGCAACCGCCTGGCCGCCGGCGACCCGCGCCGCGACTGCTACGCGCTGGCCCACTGATGGTCCGGGCGATCGCGGCTACGGCGTGCCTCAGCGTGGCGTGGGGGTGGGCGGCATGGGCCGCGCCCCGGCCCGGGCAGGACGATGCCCTGGCCGCCGGCGCCTACAGCGCCGCGCAGGCCGAGCGGGGCCGGGCCATCTACCAGGAGCACTGCCAGTCGTGCCACGGCTCGTCCCTGCGGGGCGGCGCCAACGAGTTCGCCGCCCCCGCGCTGGCCGGCCCCTTCTTCTTCGACGCCTGGGGCGGCCGCGCGGTGGCCGAGCTGCTCGCCTACTCGGCCGAGAGCATGCCGCCGGAGGGCTCGCTGCTTCCCGAGCCCGACTACGTGGACGTGACCGCCTACATCCTCCAGGTGCTCGGCTATCCCGAGGGCGACACGGAGCTGACCGCGGACTCGCCGGCGCTGACGCACCCCATCGAGCGGCAGCGCTAGCCGCTGGCGCTCCCCTGACGGGCGGGTTGCCGTGACTCGGGCCGACCTCCGATGGACGATGCGGGCCCTGGCCGCGGGCGCCGCCGCGCTGCCGGAGCGCTGGCGGAGCGGCGCGGCGTTCAACCCGATCGCGGCCCGGATGCGCCGGGATCCGTATCCCACCTACGCCAGGCTGCGGGAGCGTTCCCCCGTGCACCGCAGCCGCGTCCTGAATGCCTGGGTGTTTACCCGCTACGCGGACGTCGAGGCGATCCTGCGCGACTTCCGGCGCTTCTCGAACCGCCCGGACAGCGTGTCTCCGGACCGGCGCCGGCGCCGGTCGGTACCGCCGCGGGTGGACTGGACGATGCTGTTCCTCGATCCGCCGGACCACACGCGCCTCCGGTCCCTGGTCAACCAGGCGTTCACGCCGCGGGTGGTCGACGCCCTCGAGCCGCACATCCGGACGGTGATGCACGAGCTCGTCGACGCCGTCGACGACCCGGCCGGCTTCGACCTCATGCGCGCGGTGGCCGGTCCGCTGCCGGTGATCGTGATCGCGGAGATGCTGGGGGTGCCGCCGGAGGATCGGGCCCGCTTCGCGGAATGGTCACACGCCCGCGCGCGCATCCTCGAGCCGCTCGTCGGCGCGCGGGAGCGGGCGCGCGCCGACGCCGCGGGCGAGGCCTTCGACGCCTACTTCCTGCCGATCATCCAGGCCCGCCGGCGCGAGCCGCGCGACGACATCATCAGCGCCCTCGCGCAGGCGGAGGAGGCCGGCGACGCGCTGTCGGAGCGCGAGATGCTGACCATGCTGCGCCTGCTGCTCATCGCCGGCAACGAGACGACGACCAACCTGATCGGCAACGGCGTGCTGGCGCTCCTGGAACACCCCGAGCAGATGCGGCTGCTGCGCGAGGACCCGAGCCGGATCCCGGGCGCGGTGGAGGAGCTGCTGCGCTTCGACACCCCGGTGCAGCTCGACCTGCGGGGGGTCGTCGAAGACTGCGAAACGCACGGCGTCCCGCTCCGGCGCGGCGAGCCTGCCGTGCTGGCCCTGGGAGCCGCCAACCGCGATCCGGAGGCGTTCGACGAGCCGGACCGCCTGGA
>JAPOYG010000115.1:0-2639 GCA_026706755.1 Acidobacteriota bacterium | reverse complement strand
GCGTGTGGTCGATGCCCAGCAGGTGCAGCATCGTCGCGTGCAGGTCGTGGATGTGCACCGGATCGCGCACGATGTTGTAGGAGAAGTCGTCGCTCGCCCCGTGGGTGACGCCCGGCTTCACGCCGCCGCCCGCCATCCAGATGGTGAAGCAGCGCGGATGGTGGTCGCGGCCGTAGGTCTCCTCGGTGAAGACGCCCTGGCAGTAGGCGCTGCGGCCGAACTCGCCGCCCCAGACGACGAGGGTCTCGTCGAGGAGGCCGCGGTTCTTGAGATCCTGGACCAGCGCCGCCTGGGCCTGGTCCACGTCCTTCGCCTGGCGCTCGATGCCGCGCGGCAGCCGCGTGTGCTGGTCCCAGCCGCGGTGGAAGCACTGGATGAAGCGCACGTCGCGCTCCGCCAGCCGGCGGGCCAGCAGGCAGTTGCGCGCGAAGGTCCCCGGCGTGCGCGAGTCCGGCCCGTAGAGCTCGAAGGTGCTGTCGGGCTCGTCGCTGAGGTCCGTCAGCTCGGGCACGGAGCTCTGCATGCGGTAGGCCATCTCGTACTGCGCGATGCGGGTGGCGGTCTCCGGGTCCCCGAACTCCTCCTCCTTGAGCCGGTTGAGGCTGCCCAGGTCGTCGAGGAAGCGCCGCCGGTCGTCCGGGTCGACGCCGGGCGGGTTCGAGAGATACAGCACGGGGTCGCCGGTCGACAGGAACTTGACGCCCTGGTAGCGCGTCGGCAGGAAGCCGCTCCCCCACAGCCGGTCGTAGAGCGGCTGCCCCGTCTGCGCCGACCCCTTCGAGACCATCGCCACGAACGTCGGGAGATCCGAGTTCAGCGTGCCGAGCCCGTACGACAGCCACGCCCCGATGCTCGGCCTTCCGGCGAGCTGGGCGCCCGTCTGGAAGAACGTGATGCCCGGGTCGTGGTTGATCGCCTCGGTGTGCATCGACTTGATGAACGTCAGCTCGTCGACGATCTTCGCCGTGTGCGGCATCAGGTCGCTGACCCACGCCCCGGAGGCGCCGTGCTGCCGGAACGGGAAGCGCGACGGCACGAGCGGGAAGCGCTCCTGCGCCGCCGTCATCGTGGTGACGCGCTGGTTCCCCCGCACCGAAGGCGGCAGGTCCTCGCCGACCATCTCCGCGAGGCGCGGCTTGTAGTCCCACAGCTCGTGCTGCGAGGGCGCCCCCGACTGGAAGAGGTAGATGACGCGCTTCGCCTTCGGCGCGTGGTGCGGCAGCCCCGGCAGGGCGCCGGGGCCCGCCCCGGGCACGGCTCCCGACGCCCCCGGCGCCTGGGCCGCGGCCTTCGCGGCTCCTGTCCGCGCAGCGACGTCCTGTCCGAAGAGCGTCGCCAGCGCCGCCGTGCCGATCCCGGTCCCGGCAAGCTCCAGAAAGCGCCGCCGGCTGAGCCACTGTTCGAGAGGGGCGTGCATCGTCTCTATTCCTTGGTGATGGTGCCGTCGAAGTTCAGGATCAGGTTGGCCATCATCGTGTAGGCGGCGAGCTCCGCCACGTCGAGCGTCTCGTCGCGCCCGGACTCGCCCTGGCTGACCAGCTCGAGGGCGGCGGCGCGGTCGGAGCGGTAGCGGCCGAGGTGGCGCTCGAAGCCGTCGACGAGAATCTCCTCCGCCGCCTCCGGAGGCCGCTGCGCGGTCGCGAGCAGCCAGGCGTAGCCGAGCCGGTCCTCGGGAGACGCCCCGCCCTCCGTCATCGCGCGCTCCGCGAGCCGTCGCGCCGCCTCGACGTAGGTGACGTCGTTCATCAGGTTCAGCGCCTGGAGCGGCGTGTTCGTGCGGCCCGTGCGCACGATGCAGGTCTCGCGGGTCGCCGAGTCGAAGGTCATCATCGACGGCGGCCCGAGCGTCCGCTTCCAGAAGGTGTAGAGGCTGCGGCGGTACAGGTCCTCCCCCTCCGACTCGACGTAGTCCCCGTAGCCGCCCTCGACCATGTCGGCCCAGAGGCCGGCGGGCTGGTAGGGCTTCACGGAGGGGCCGCCGAGCCGCTCGGCGAGCAGGCCCGAGACGGCCAGCGCCTGGTCGCGGATCATCGGGGCCGGCAGCCGCAGCCGGGGGCCGCGGGCCAGGAGCCGGTTCTCCGGGTCGCGCTCGCGCAGCGCCGGGGTCGCCCGGGACGCCTGCCGGTAGGTGGCGCTGGTGACGATGGCGCGCTGGAGCGCCTTCACGTCCCAGCCGGAGTCGACGAACGTGGTCGCCAGCCAGTCGAGCAGCTCGGGATGGCTCGGATACTCCCCCTGGGTCCCGAAGTTCTCGGCCGTCGCGACCAGCCCGGTCCCGAAGTACATCTGCCAGAAGCGGTTGACGGTGACGCGGGCCGTCAGCGGATGATCGGGATCGACCAGCCAGCGCGCGAACGACAGCCGGTTCGCCTCGACCCCCTCGGGGAGGGGCGGAAGCACCGCGGGGACGCCGGGGAGGACTTCCTCCGCCGGGTTGTCGTAGGCGCCGCGGTTCAGGCGGAACGTGGGCCGCCGCTCCGCCATCTCCTCCATCACCATCACGGTGGGGAAGCTCTCCCAGAGGGCCTCGCGCTCGCGCTCGAGGGTCGCCATCTCCCGCCAGGCGGTGCGGATCTCCGGCGGTGCGTACTGGTCGAGGAACGCGAGGCGGAGCTTCTCCGCCTGCGGCGGCGTGCGCT
>JAPOYG010000431.1 GCA_026706755.1 Acidobacteriota bacterium | reverse complement strand
GCCGCCGCGACGCGGTTCTGGAGATCCGCGAGCTCCGTGACGCTGCCGTCGACCTTGACCGACGTCACGACCGCGCCGCTCGCGATCTCGACCACGCGCGCCGTGACCCGGACCACATCGCCGACGCGCTGAATGCCGCCGCCCACCGTCCAGACCGCGTCGTCACCGAGAGTCACGATGGTCACCTCCGGCAGGTCCGCTAGCCGTGCGGTCACGGTGTCGGTGATCACCCGTCCCAGGCTCACCCCGCGGACATCGTTGGCGGAGGTCCCGAGCTCGTCGAACGTGAGAACGGCCACGGGGCTGGCGGACGGCATCGCCGCGACCGGTTCGTTCTCTCCGCCGGCGACGGCCTCCGATGGCGTGGAACCCGACCCGTTCCCCGCATCACGAGCGAGTGCGGGTGCCATGGTGGGTTCCGGCGGGCTCCACGCTGCCGCGCGCCGCTCGAGCAGGTCCCGCGCGAGCTGCGCGGCAGCCGCCATGGCCTCTTCCGCGGGTGCGGCGGGCGCCGTTTCCGCCAGACGCGGGCCGACGGCGGGGTCCGTCCCGGAGGGCGCCCCGGACGGGGACGCGAGCTCCGCCAGGCGCTGGCCGATGGCGGAAACCACGTCTAGACGCAGAGCCGGCAGATCGTCGGCCGAGCCGTCGACCTTGATGGAGCGCACTGCGTCGGAGCCCGCGGTGTCGGTGATGCGCGCGGTCACCCGCACCGCAGGCCCGACCTGCTGGACGCCCCCGTCGATCGTGAATCGGGCATCGCCGGCCGATCCGACGACCTGCAGCCCGGGGCCGGTGACGCCGCTCGCAACGGCGCGCGCGAGCGCGTCGCCGATGCCGGCGCCGGCAGGCCCGGTACCCAGGGTGGCGAACCGCGTCACCGCGAACGTGTGCGGCGCCTCATCGCGGGAGGCCGGAGCCGCGAGCGCCGGAGCGGCGGCGGCAGGGGCCGGGGCCAGACGCGCCGCCGGCGCTCGAGCGGCTGCCGCTTCCGCGGCCGCGGGCATGGGTGGCCGCGCGGGTGTCGAGGCCGGCTGCGGGCGCCGGGCCGGCGGCCGCGCGGTCAGGACCTCGGGCGGTCGCTCGGTCACGGAAGCCCGCAGCGGCGCCGAGGCCGGGCGCGCCGGTGGCCGGAAGCCGTCCCGCGGCCCCACGGCCGGTCTCCCGGCCGTTCGCGCCGCGGTCCGGTTTCCCGCCCGCGTGTCGACGAGCGCGTCGAGCCAGGTCGGCTGCTGCGCCGGACCGGCCGCCTGTGCGACGCGGACCTGGGGTTCGTCCGCCGCTGCCGGCGGGGGCAACCCAACCGGAGCATCCTGCTCCGGCCGCACGTTCGGTGCCTCGGGGGCTGACCCCGCGGCGACGGTCTCGGCGGGGACGGCCGGCGGCCGGGGTCCGGGGGGCGCCGGCATCGCCGCCGGTGGAGGCGCAGCCGCCGGCTCCGCAGGCGCGGCCCCCGGCTGCGCCAGGGTCCGCCGATCGACATTGGCGAGCTGCACGCGCATCCCCTCGGTTGCCGCGTCGAGCGGGGAGACGGCCACGAGCTCGCCGGGGGTCAGTCCCTCTCGCACGAGCATCGTCGCGGTGGTCGTCCGCAGGATGTCGACGTCGCGGAACGAGATGCGGTCGTCCGGGCCGACCACCACGACCTGACCGGCCCCGCGAAGCGCCGCGCGCGGGACCACCGCGACGTCGCGGGCCATGCGCCCCTCGATCTCGGCCTCGACGTACATTCCGACGGCCAGCGGGGGGCGGTTGGGATTGGGACCGGCAGCGTACGGGTCGTCCACCTCCGCCACGACGTGCACCATGCGGCTCACCGGATCGATCTCGCTCTCCGTGCGGACGATGCGCCCCTCCCATTCGTGGGTCTCGCCGGCGAAGGTCGCCCGCAACGTGACGGCCGGCGTCGCCTGGTTCGTCCCGCCGCGGTACGAGAGGGGCAGGTCCAGAAACGCCAGCTCCTCGTCCGGAAGCGGAAGCCGCACCTCGGCCGTGTCGACGGCGTAGATCGTCGCCACCGAGGCCCCCACGGTGACGAACTGCCCGACGTCCACGTCCTTGCGCCGCACCCGGCCCGCGTAGGGCGCGACGATGTGCGCGCGTTCCAGATCGCGCTCGGCCCGCTCGAGGCTGGCCTCGGCCGCCGCCACCGACGCCCTTGCGTCCTCGAGCTGCGGCTTGCGGAGGGTCAGCTCGCGGGGGTCGCCGCGACCCAGCTCCGCCCATTCGCGGGCCGCCACGTCGGCCTCCGCCTCCTCCTGCGCGAGCATCAGGCGCGCCTGGGCGAGTTGCGATCGGGCGGCGACGATCGCCTGCTCGTAGTCGAAGGTGTCGATGCGGACGAGGACGTCGTTCGCTTCGAAGAAGCCGCCCTCGGCGAACGACGGGGAAACCGAGATGACCCGTCCGGCGATCTCCGACACCAACTGGCTCTCGGTGCGCGGCCGCACGGTGCCCTGGCTGGCGACCGTGAGTGGTACCTCGTCGAGCGTCACCTGGTGGACGCGCACGCCGGGAGGCTCGATGGTCGGAGGCTGGGTGGCGACGGGCGGGCGCGTGCGCACCAGCACGGCCGCCGCCACCACGGCCACGGTGAGGACGGCGAGCGGCAGGATGACCCGCAGGGTGCCCAGGAGTGCACGTTTCATGGTTGTTCGTCCTCTTCTGCGGCTACTGCGCGCCGGCGGCGCCGGCCCCGCTGTCGCCGAGGGTGACAGGCGCCGGGAGCTGCTCGAAGCCGCCCCCCAGCGCCAGGTAGAGATCGACGCGGTTATCGAGCCGCAGGCGCCGCGCGGCGATGAGGTCCCCCTCCGCCTGCACGGCCGACCGCTGCGATTCCAGCACGGTGATGTAGATGTCGAGGCCGGCGAGGTAGCGCTCCTCGGCGAGCCGTTCCGCGGCGCGCGCCTGCTCCACCGCCGTCTCCAGGTGGCGTACGCGGTCTGCGTAGAAGGCGTCTGCCGCGAGCGCCGTCTCCACCTCCGCGTAGGCGGTCAGTGCGGTGTTCACGTAGCTGGCGAGGACCTCGGCCGCCTGCGCTTCGGCGCGGCTGATCTGCGCCCGCAGCCGACCTCCCTGCCAGAGCGGCGCGACGACGTTGCCGACGAAGCTCCAGATGGCGAAGTCCCCGGAGAGGAGCGAAAGCAACGCGTCGGTGGCGGTTCCGGTGGCGGCGGTCAGGGTGATGCCGGGCAGGAGCTGGCGCCGGGCGCTGCTCAGCCGGGCGTCGGCCGCGGCCACGCGCCGCTCCGCCGCCACGAGGTCGGGCCGGCGCGCGACGAGGGTCGCCGGCAGCCCCCCGGGGATGCTCTCGGGCACGGCCGGCAGGCTGTCGGGCGGTTGCACCTCGCCCGACGCGTAGCGGCCGACCAGAACGTCGAGCTGCCGCCGCGACGAGTCGAGCTGCTGCCGCCGCTGGTCGAGCAGCGCCTCCGCGTTGGCGAGGTTCAGCAGCGCGAGCCGGAGGTCGAGGGCCGGGCGGATGCCCGACTCGAACCGTTCCCGCACGAGATCCGCCGAGCCGCGGAAGCTCTCCACCGTGGTCTCGGACAGGAGCACCTGCTGCTGGGCCTCGGCGATGGCGAACCACACCTTGACGGTCTGTCCGGCCAGCGAGAGCTGTGCACCCCGCAGGTCGGCGGCCGACGTCTGCAGGTCGGCCAGCGCCGCCTGCGCGTCGGCGCGCAACCGGCGCCACAAGTCGACCTCCCACGAGAGGTCGAGCGACGTGCCGTGGTTCGTGAAAACCGTGCTGAGAACCCGCCCCTCGGCGCCCGGAATCGGGAAGCCGACGAAGTTCTGCTTGCGCCGCAGGCCGTTGTAGGAGGCCTGCACCGTCGGCCGGAGCCCGGCCGCGGCCGACCGCGCGTCGGCTGCAGCCTGCTCCAGGCGGGCCGCGGCGGCCTGCAGGTCGTAGTTGCTCTCGAGGGCGGTCGAGACCGCGTCCGACAGCCCGGCGTCTTCGAACGCGGTCCACCAGTCGGCCGGTACGGGATCGGGAAGGTCTTCGGCCACCGCGGTCCAGGCATCCGGAACGTCGGCCGCGAGGCGCGGCGCGTCGACGGGCGGAGCGGTGGCGCACCCGGCTGCAAAGGTGACGAGCATTAGAGCGATGCGCGTGTTCACGACAGACGTCCCTTCTGAGTGCACCAGTCGTCTCTAGCGACCGCGAGCGGCAGGCGCCTCTTCCCGGGCGAGCGCGGTACCCGGCCCGTGCCGCCCGGCGACGACGGGTACGCGGCACGGGGAGGGTGCAGCGACCCCGCCTACCGCAAAGGCGAGCAGCGCGTCGAAGACCTCCTCCGGGTCTCGCGGGGGCGGACCCCCGGGCCGCGGGGTGAGGCCCTCGGCCATGGCCAACGCCATCGAGCCGATCAGGAACATCATGCGCCAGTGCACGTCGCCGGCATCGAGATGCGGCAGCGCGCGGTGCAGGGCCGCGGTGAACCGTCGGCGGATCTCCTCGAAATGACGGAGATAGGTCGCCCGATGCTCGTCGTTCGTCTCGGCGTGAAGCCGGCCGACGAGCCGGAGGAAGGTGCGGCCGCCCTCCCCCCATTCCTGCTGCCTCTCGAACGGCGGGGCCAGGAAGGCGCGCAGCACGTCCTCGATCCTGGGCCGCCCGCCGCCCGCCTTCGCCTCCAGGGCGTCGAGCAACTCGAGGCGGCGCCGATTGGTCGGCGCGAACCGTCGCTCCAGCAGAGCCGCCAGGAGGGCTTCCTTGGTGCCGAAGTGGTAGTTCACGGAGGCCAGATTCACCCCCGCCTCGGCCGTGATGTCCCGGAGGGACGTGGCGGGGTAGCCGCGGTCGGCGAAGAGCCGCTCCGCCACGTCCAGGATGCGGTCCTTGGTCTCGCTGGGCATCGCGTTCGATCCTCGTGGCGCCGGACGTGAGGCGCCGGAAGTCAAACGTTCGTTTCAATCATACGTATGATATGCCGGCGATGTTCCAAGGCGGAAGAGGGAAGTTCCCAGGTTGCCGCGCCGCGTACGGCCGGCCCGCGCTCGCGGTGCTCGTCATCCTTCTAGCGTGCGGGGTCGCCGCCGGTACGCGGAGCGACCTGACGCTGGCACGCAAGGCGGCGCTGTTCGGCACCGACCTCGCGGAGCGCTTCATTCCGTTCGGCGACGGTCAGGTGGTGGCGCGGCGCTGGCTCCCCATGCCCGAGCGGCCCCACGTCACGTACAACATGTCCGACAGCGCGTACCTGACGGGGATCTACTGCGCCACCCAGAGCTGGCGCCACCGCGCGACCGGCGACCCGGAAGCGGCCCGCCTGGCCGGCGCGGCGTGCTCGGCGCTCGGGCACCTGGCAACGGTGAGCGGCCGGCGGGGGCTGCTGGCCCGCGGAGCATCTCCCGTGGAAGCGCCCTGGTTCGACGACGGCGTCTGGCGGGCGAGCCCCGACGGGCGGCATCGTTGGCGCGGCAACGTCAGCTCGGACCAGGTCGACGGCCTGATGTTCGGCGTGTTCGTGCACGTATCCCAATCCGACTCCCCGGACGTCCGGGCCCGCATGGCTCCGTTCACGGGCGCAATCGTCGACGCCGTTCTCGGCGACGGCCGGCGCATCGTCGGGTTCGACGGCACGCCGACGCGGTGGGGACACTACGAGCCCGACTACGTCCGCGACCGCGAGCCGATGAACGCGCTGCTCCTCCTGCAGATGGTCAAGGTGGCGCACGCCGTAACCGGCGAGCCCCGCTACGAGCGGGCGTACCGCCAACTGATCGATGAAGGCTACGCGCGGATTGGGGAGGGGGCGCGCATCGACGACCCGCCGCTCCGCGCGAATCACTCGGACGACGTCCTGATCGCCCTGGCCCTCTACCCGTTGCTGGAGCTCGAGCAGGATCCGGCGACTCGCGCCCACTATCTCGAGGCCGCGCGGCGGTGGTACCGCGGCGGCGAGCATCCGGGCGTCGGCGTCGAGGCGAATCCCTTCGCGGGCTTCCTCTGGCGCCACTGGACGGGAGACTCCGCCGGCGTCGCCCCCGGGGTCGAGACGCTGCGGCGGATGCCGCTCGACATGAAGTGGAACCGGGAGACCATCGACGCCTACAGCCGACGCTTCGGCTTCGCCTTCGATCCGGAACCGCCGGCGCTCGAAGCGGTCCCCGGCGACGGACCGCTGCCCATCGATCGGCGCGGCCGCACGTGGAGCTTCCTGGTGCAGAACCCCTACCGTCCGGGCGCCGACCGCACCCCGCCGGCGCCGTTCGAGACCCACGGCCTCGACTACCTCCTGAGCTACTGGTTCGGCCGGGCCCACGGCCTGATCGGACCCTCGGAGTAGCGCCGCCAAACCCGTCGCAGGCTCCGTGTTCGGCCCCAGCCCCCACCGCTCTGGGAGCTTGCGCCGCAGAACTCCACTGCGTTCTCCCAGCCACGGGAAATTGGTGCTTGCGTTTCGCCGATCCGTGTTAGACTCCCGGTTTCGAGAAGCGGTATTCTCCCCTCAGGGTCCAAGCGCGCCGGGGCGCGCCACGAGGAGGTCGTCTCATGGGAGACGTGGAGCACATCCAGACGGCGGAGCAGCAGGGAGTCTCACGGCGGAGCTTCATCAAGGGAGTCATCGCCACCGGCGCGAGCGTTTCCGCGTCGAACTACGTATTGCGGGGCGGCCACGGCGTGGCGCTCGCGCAGGCCCCGGGGTCGGTCGAGCGGCTGGTCACGCTGACGGTCAACGGGCAGCAGCGGCGCGTGGACGTGATGCCGCAGGAGACGCTGGCGACGACGCTGCGCTACAAGCTGGGCCTGACCGGGACGAAGATCGGCTGCGACCGCGCGGAGTGCGGCGCGTGCACGGTGCTCATCGACGGCGTCGCCCACTACGGCTGCTCCACGCTGACCCACCAGGTCCGCGGGCGCGAGGTGACGACCATCGAGGGGCTCGAGGGCGAGGACGGGTCGCTGCACCCGGTGCAGCAGGCCGTCGTCGACCTGCAGGGCTTCCAGTGCGCGTTCTGCATGTCCGGCTTCGTCATGAACATGGTCGAGCTGACCAACGAGAACCCCGACGCCACCCGCGCGGAGGCGGCGCAGCACCTCTCCGGCAACCTCTGCCGCTGCGTCGACTACAACCGGATCCTCAACGTCGCCGAGCGGGCGTGCGAGCTGACGCGTAACGGGATGAGGAGCTGACGATGGCTGACTACAAGCTGATCGGCAAGAA
>JAPOYG010000449.1 GCA_026706755.1 Acidobacteriota bacterium | reverse complement strand
CCAGCAGGTAGTCGACCGCGAGGCGTCGGGCATGATGCCGCACCAGCGTCAGCGGGACGATCCGCGGGACGAGCCCCACGCGATAGTCCTCGAGGACGGCCAGCAGATCGTCGCGCGCGGCGCCGTCGAGACGTCGCTTGAGGTGTCCCAGCGCGTGCATGAGCGCGTTGGTGTGGCGTGCCCGCGTCGCCCGGATGCACATCGCGGCCATGAACTCGTCCTCGTAGCGCCGGGCGAATCTCGCGCGGGGAAGCTCCCGCACCCCGGCCACCAGCCGGCCCAGCTCGCGGTAGCGGACGGGCGAGCGAGCCATCAGGGCCAGCTTCTGCCTGGTGTGCCAACGCACGACGGCGCCGACGGTCCAGCGCGGGGCGAAGAGCAGTCGCAGGCGCTGGTAGGCGAAGACCCGATCGAGGAAGCTCTCCCGCAGTCCCGGATCGCGCAGGCGCCCCTCCTCCTCCACCGGCAGGTTCGGGAGCCGCAGCAGCAGCTCCGCGGCGAAGAGGCCGCGGCCGCGCCGCTCCGCCGAGCGACCGTCGCGGCCGGTCCAGACCCTGACGCGCTCCATCCCGCAACTCGGTGAGTTCCGCTTCAGGATGTACCCGCTGAGCCCCGCCTTCGAGAGCGCCCGAACGCGCTCGCGGGCGTAGCGCTGCATCCGGCCCGTGAGCTCGACGCCGCTCACGCCGACCAGGCGCACGCCGGCGCGGCGCCGAGGGTCGCGCACCAGCCGAATCGGCTCGCGAGGGGTGCCCAGGCCGAGCTCCACCTCCGGGCAGACCGGAACCCATTCGACCAGCGGGCCCAGAGTCTCCACCAGGAACGAGTCGCGCTTGTGGCCGCCGTCGTAGCGTACGGTCTCGCCGAGCAGGCAACTGGAGACCCCGATCCGCAACGGCTCGGTGGCCGCGCCGGGAGCGGGTGCGGAACGCGCCATGGGGGTCCGTGAGGTGGCGCCGGCGCTCAACGGGGCTGCAGCCGGACGCGACTCCGGTTGGCGTCGATGCGCAGCCGGGGCCCTCCCCCGTTGATCAGCGCCGCGTAGCCGTTCCGGTCGCTCCGCTGCAGCACGGTGGCGGGCACGTCGCTGATGATGTCGCTCCGCCGCGTTCGGCCGTCGACGGTGAGCGCCTGCCCCTCCACCAGCCTCAGATCGACGTCGCCACGGTTGATCTCCACCCGCGAATCGGCGTCGATCCAGATGCTGCGCAGCGTGACGTCCGTTCGATTGGCGTCGAGGTGCAGCTCCCCGCGCACCTCGGAGAGGTCGCTGGGGCTGCGGTTCAGGTCCATGCGCAGGGTGCCGGCCAGCCCCCGCGCATCGAGCTGCCCCCGGTTCAGATGGATGCGGATCGTGCCGGCCAGATCGGTCGCCTCGACGCGACTCCGGTTGACCTCCAGCCGGATGCGCCCGCGGAACCCGGCGAGCATCGAGTCGGCGCGGTTGATGTCGAGGTCGAGCGCCAGCTCCCTCGGAGCCCGGATCTCGTAGTGCACGCGCGCCAGGGCCCGCTGCTGCCCGAGGCCGCGCAGCCACCCGCAGCGCGGCGCTTCGCTGCGATCCGTGCGGATGTCCACAACGCCGTCGCGCCGGCGCACATCTATCGCGACCGCTTCGATCGCCTCCCGCGCGCAGCCGTCGTTGACTTGCGACGGGCGGGTGATGCGCGCCCGGACCTCCACCTCCGACCGGTCCCACGAGGTAAGCGCCACGCTCCCCCGGGAGGTATCGAGCGACAAGCGCCCTCCGGGCTCGAGGGCGACCGTCTCCTCGAACGTGCGCTCCTGCGCCAGCGCCGCGGTGCCTGCGAGGGCGAGGACCAGGGCCGCCAGTCCGGCGATTCGATGCATCGGGCTTCTCCCTCCGTATGCAGCGCGCAAGCTCGACCGCGCCGGCCGGCACGGCCGCCGGCATGCAACGTGACCGATGACGGATCCGGGTCGCGAACCGTTCCACGGGCGGGCGACGTTCCGCACGCCGACCGCGCGCGGAGGCGCGACGACGCCGGCGGCTCGAGACCTCCTCCTGCACGCCAACCGTGATGCCGGGGGCTTCCGAGGCCGTTCGCCGACGCCGACCCGGCCACTCACGGTCGCGGAGGGCTTCCGAGTGAAGGGGCCACCAGGCGGTCCGCCACCTCCAGCAGTCGACCCCTCCAGGCGACGCGGTCGAGCCAGCCGCCGGGGATGCCGCTCAGGCCGTACAGGGCGCCGGCGAGCTGCCCCGTCACCGCGGCGACGGTGTCGGCATCGTCGGCCAGGTTGGCGGCGAGCAGCACGGCGCCGCGGAAGTCGCCCGTCCGGGCGACCGACCACAGGGCCGCCTCGAGCGTGTGGGCGACGTAGCCGCTGGAGTCGATCGTGTCGCGCGCCCGCCCCCGCCAGCTTCCGGCCAGGATGCGGGCGATGGCGGGCGCCCCGTCGAACCGCCGGACGGCCAGGACGTCCGGCCGCGTCGCACCGGCTATCGCATCCCCCAGCAGCCCGGCGAACGCCCGGCACGCGTCCACCGCCTCGGCGGCCCCGTGGGTCGTGCGCGACTGCGCCGCCGCCACAGCGCCCAGTTGCTCGCGGTCGTGCCAGTAGCGGAGGGCCACGGGGGCCAGACGCATCAGCGAGCCGTTGCCGGCGCTGTTCGGTTCGGTCGAGCCGGCCAGCGGATCACCGGTCCGGACGTAGCGCTCGAGGGCCGTGCGCGTCGTGATTCCGATATCGAAGCAGTGCCCGTTGCACGAGTAGCTGCCGTTCCGCCACCAGTCGACGAAGCGGTCCATCAGGTCCCGGCCGTCGAAGTCCCCCGATTCCGCCAGGCTCTCGGCCAGGGCCAGGGCGAGGGTCGTGTCGTCGGTCCAGGCGCCGGCCGGCAGATCGAACGGACCGCCCCCGACCATGTCTTCGAGCCGCGGCTGGGCATCGCGGATGGTGAACTCCAGCGTCGTGCCCACCGCATCGCCCACCGCAAGACCCAGCAGGGCGCCCCGCGCGCGGTCCCGAATGCTCTCCGCGCTCCGCGACGGCGCCTCCGGCGCCACGGAAGGCGTTCGCGCGGCGCATGCGGCGACGTGCGCCTCCTGGCTCCTGGTCTCGACGGCATAGGGCGACCGCGCCTCGCGCACCCGGCGCACGGCGTCGTCCGCGCCCGCTCCGAGCTCGACGAGCAGCCGGGCGGCGACGGTGCCCGCCCTCCCCAGCCCGCCCTTGCAGTGCACGAGAATGTCGAAGCCCGCCCGCAGGCGATCCCGAAGCGCCGGGCCTGCAACCGCCCACCGTTCCTCGAAGTCGGGCCCCGGCGGCCGCCCGTCCGGAATCGGCGCGTGCCACCACTCCATGTGCCGCGCCCGGACCGCCGCGGCCAGGCCCCGCACGCCGAGGTAGGCCATCTCCGCGTCCGGGATCAGGCTGACCACCGCCGTCGCGCCCCAGCGCTCGATCGCATCGAGGTCCGACCCGAGGTCCCGCGCCCAGGCCCCGGAGACCCCCGCCGGATCCGTCTTGCCGGGACACAGCGTGATCCCGATGCGGCCGTGGTCGTCGCCGGGCGTCACCGCCGCGACGCGGATCGGATCGGTTGCGCTGGTCTTGACCATCGACGACGACTGCCCGCTCGGCCTTCCTCAGGGTGCCTGCGGCCGGAAGTCGACGCGGTACAACTGGATGCCCAGGTTTCGGCCGTCGGGCGGCTCCAGCCCGAGCGCGCTGGGGTTGAACGCCGACGACCGGATCGTCAGTTCCGCCGGCCGCGCCCCCGGCGGGACGGGGACGACGAGCTCCTCGATCTCGCTGGTGAGGGTGCGGGTCTCCATCACCGGCCGCCCGTCGACGAGCAGGGAGACTTCCGCGGGCGGGGCGCCCTCCGGACGGGTGCTGGCGACGGTCAGGGTCACCTCCGCGCCGGCCGGAACCATGAGCGAGGCTTCGTCGGAGGTCCACCGGAAGGTGCCGTCCCCGCGCGTATCGGGCTCCGCCTCGTGGAAGCCGCGCATCGTGAACAGGAACGTGTCGTCCGGCGGGTTGCCGATGTCGACGGCCGGCGTCTCGCGGCGGGTGATGCGCCACACCAGCAGCCCGATCCGGGGCCGGTAGACCCCCTCCGGCGCCCGGTCCCGAGTGATCTCGAGCATCGGGAGCTCGATGCTCGCGGGGCGCATCTCGGACAGGACCAGCGCGGGAGCGGGGAACCGCAGGGGATCGCCCGCGGCGAAGGCCAGGAACACGGGCCGGTCGCTCGCCAGCCAACCCAGGATGGCCCGCTCCAGCAACGGAGCGTTGGGGTTCGGGTGCTGGACGAGGACGGTGTCGATGTCGTGCAGGTAGGCCAGCGAGGTCGACAGATGCGTGCCCGCCAGCGTCGGGCTGGTCACGACCACGGCGTCGGGCGGGAACCGGTTCGCGATCTCGTCCACCTTGGCGACTGCACCGCTCCAGATGGGCTCTCCCGCCAGCGCCAGCGTCGGCCGCGCCACGAGCGCGACGAGCAGCAGGCCCGCCACGGCCCCGGCCCAGCCTCGGAACATCGGCGCCACGCGATCCAGGGACGCCGCCAGCCCCATCGAGATCGCCACCATGAGCAGCGGCAGGACCACCGGAACGAAGCGGCGCATCGCCCAGATGTGCACCGACGGCTCCAGCGGATTCCACAGATACTGCAGGCCCACCACCAGCAGCAGGGCGACCAGGAGCGTGGCGCCCGGGTCGCGGGACGCGCGCCCGGCCGTCAGCCACAACACCGCGGCCCCGCCGGCGGCCAACAGCGGCCAAGACAGGTACCAGCTCAGCCACGCGGCCGTGACGTCGAGGCGCCCGTTCGTCGTCGCGACGTAGTTGACCGCGTAGGCGACGACGAGGGCGGCCAGAGCCAGCCCCCCGGCCCGCTCCCGGTCCCTTGCCGACCGCCGCAGCAGCACCATCACCCCGCCGAGGATGGCCAGCACCGCCAGCACGGCCAGGACGATCTGAATCGCTCCCGACGCCTGGAGCAGCCGGCTGAGGTAGGACGTCCTGATGAGGTACTCGACGTACGGCCGGTAGTGGGACGCGAACGCGAGATAGTGCGTGAAGTTGTGCAGCAGCAGCAGACCGAACGAGACGAGCAGGTAGGGGAAGTACCGGATGCCGAGGTCGCCGCGTTCGGGTCGTGCGAGGAGGCGCCAGGCGACGTACGCCACCAGGGCGACGCCCAGCAGCACGATGAGGTCCACCTTGGCGAAGCAGCCCAGCCCGAGGAACAGACCGCTCGCGAACGCCCATCTCGGCGCCCGGTCCCGCAACGCCACGACCCACGCCAGGAGCCCGCTCAGGACCAGCCACTGCGCCAGCATCTCCGGGACCGGCAGCCGCCCGAACCAGGCCTGCGGCATCGCCACGAGGGTGAGGGCCACGGCGAGCCAGCCGTAACGCCAGCCGACGAAGTGCGCGGCGACGAGCAGCAGGGCGCCGACGCTGAGCACTGCGAACGCCGGCGCGACGTAGAGCGCCCCGTGCATCGACGAGAGGTCGTAGAAGAGCGCCGTGAGGACGGGGAACAGCGGCGAGAATCCCGCCGTCACCGTCGGGTCGCCGATGTCCGGAATCTGGAATCCGCCCGGAAACCGCGCGTAGTCGCCGGTCGCGTCACCGCGTATCCGGTTGTCGAACAGCTCCGCCCGCAGATCGACCGGAAGCTGCCGGACCAGCTCGTCGTCGAACACGAGGCGGCCGGTCTCGGCGATCTGGCGCCCGAAGCCGACGTACACCGTAGCGTCGCCGCCGGAGACCACCGCCTCGAACGGCGGCAGGAAGGCCACGCCGCACAGCAGCAGCAGCCCCCCGAACCCCGCCGCGGCCCGCAGCGTGAACCGTCCGCGGCGCGCGGCCGCCCGCCCGGTGCGGATGGCGTCATGGAGAGCGCCGACGGCGACGACCGCGATGACGGGAAGGACCAGCCAGACCCGGAACCAGCCCAGCTCGGCGAGCACCAGCGAGACCCACGCCACGATGCCGATCCGTAGCGCCAGACGCAGGTACCAGCGCTCGACCGTCGCGGCGCTCGGGGAGCTCATGGCAGCGGGTGCGGTTGCCCGTCGACTAGAAGAACGCCCGGGCGTGCCACGAGTCGGCGGCGGCAACCTCCCACCGGCCGGCCCGCACATCGCCCAGGCTCGTCAGCGTGTTGTTGAAGACCGTCGTCCCGGGGCCGACCGCGCCGGCCGCGGCCATCTCGGCGAACGACTCGCGCGACACCCTCTCGATGGCCTCCCCCCGGCGGAACAGCACCGGCGCATGGTTCACCAGCTCGACGCCGAGCTCGTGCTGGAGGGCCTGCATCTGCCGCACGAGGGCATCGATCGAGCAGCCGGACGGTCCCGCGGCGCGCTGATCGACCGCGACGAAGAGAAACCGGTCGTATGCCAGGTGCCGCCCCGCGGTGAGGGGCGTCGCGTGGGCTCCCCATTGATCGATGAAGGCATCGACCTCCGCCAGCAGCCGCGCCCGCTCCGGCTCCGTCAGGCCCCGCTCCGCCGAGAAGATCCACACCCGCGCGTCTCCGGGCAGCTCGTCGAACGCGATCCGCGGCATCTCTGGTACCCTCCGCTCCGATCGCATCAAGAATAGCAGCAGGGAGCAGCCATGCCGTCGTGGACCCGCTCGATGCGCCTCGCCGTGCCGCTCGCCGTCGCGTTCGCCGGGCTCTCCGCATGCGACCGGCGGACGCCGATCGAGCCGACGCCGATCGTCGAGCCGGAAGCGCCCGTTCCGACCACCGACGAGGCGGACATCGCCGCTGCCCGCCCGACGGTCGACGCCTGGCTGGAGCTGATCGACGGCGGCCGCTACCGCGACGCCTGGCCGCTCGGCTCCACCTACTTCAAGCGGGTGGTTTCGGCCGACGATCTCGTGCAGGCCATGGAGACGCATCGGGCGCCGCTCGGCGCGGTGGACGACCGTGCGCTCCGCAACGCGCTGCGCACCGACAGCGTAGCCGGGGCGCCCGATGCGCCCTACGTCGTGTTCACGTTCCAGACGGTGTTCGCCGACCAGACCACGGTGGTCGAGACGGTGACCGCGGAGCGTGAGGGGGGTGCCTGGCTGATCGCCGGGCACGTGCTGGCGCCGTTCGGGTAGACGAGCGCAACGGCGCGTGCGCGTCAGCGCCGCCAACCCGTCGCAGGCTCCGGGTCGGCCCCAGCCCCCACCGTCCCAGG
>JAPOYG010000421.1 GCA_026706755.1 Acidobacteriota bacterium | reverse complement strand
TGCCGCGTCATCGCGGTCAGGCGGGCCACGGCCTCCGGAGTCGGGCCGAACGCGGTGCGACTCAGCAGATGCGCGGCAGCGGCGGCGTCCCAGGCTTCGGCCGAGTCCTGTCGAATGGCCATCGCTCCTCCAGGTCCGGCTTACGAGATCGACGCGCGCACGAGGGTGACGGCTCCGAGATCCGCGGTGGCCAAAACCCTAACCGCCTCGTGCTCGGGGCGAACCTTAAGATTCCGTGAAGATTGGGACTGTGGGAAGCCGACGGGGCGCCGGCCACCGCGGGGTTGGACCGTACGGACCCGGGCCGTCCGCGAGAAGCCGCAAGAGTGCCGAGGGTGGGGCTCGAACCCACACGGCCCGGAGGCCACGGGATTTTAAGTCCCGTGCGTCTGCCAGTTTCGCCACCTCGGCGCGGTGCGGGCCTCGTCAGGCGTCGCGCGGGACGAACGCCATGAAGCGCAGCGGGTTGTCGATGGTCAGGGTGTGGATGGTGGCGTCGTCGACCCCCGCCTCGCGCAGCATCGGGACGAACTGCGTGATGGTCTTGGCATAGCCGGCGCCGCCTCGGAGCTGCGTGTCGCTCGCGCGCGCGAAGTCGGAGGCCAGCAGCACGCGCTCCGCGTGACCCGCGTCGAGCATGGCCCGCACCATCGGCACCTTGTGGCCGTCGGCTTCGGGGCCGCCCCCGAGCCGATCGAACCCCACGTAGGCGCCGCGCGCGGCGATCGCCCGGTGCACCTCGGCGTCGGGATCCTCGAGACCGCCCATGTGGCCAATCACGACCCGGTCGGGGCTGACGCCCACGGATTCCAGGATGTCGAGCTGCGTCACCGCCTCGAGGCCGTTCGCCGTGTGCGTGAAGACCGGCAGGTTGGTCGCCAGGTGCGCCTTGCCGACCGCGCGGAGCATCTTCCGCTCGTCCTCCGTAATCTCCGCGGAGCTCCCGATCTCGCCGAAGGCGCCCCACCGCTCCGCCGCCGCGGCGGCGGCGAGGCCCTCCGCGATCTCGTCGTCCGTCCCGTTCCGGATCTCGTCCGGATAGAAGGGATCGATGTAGTAGCCCCCGCTGGCGACGATCGGCATCCCCGACTGCTCGGAGACCGACCGCAGGAACGCCAGGTCGCGGCCCATGTCGGCGTGGCCACCGTCGACGAGGGCCGAGACGCCCTCGCTCAGGGCCGCCCTGAGCTCGGCCACCATCATCGGGGTGTCCTGCATGAAGTAGGGCTCGTCCACGGGGCCGATGAACGCCTCGCGCTGCGCGTCCGCGATGTTCGGTAGCATCTGGTCCCAGAAGGCGAGGCCGAGCGACATGTGCTCGTGAAAGAGGACCGACCCGTGCGCCAGCTCCGCCGGGGCCATGTCGCGCAGCATGGTGCGGACCACCGCTCCCTCGGGGAACGCAGCGGTCTGCCCGGCGCCCGGCCGGGCCGCCGCCGCCGGTCCGGCGAACACTCCCGAGCCGGTCGCCCGGCCGGCTGCCGCGAGCCCGAGGCCCGCCGCGCCCAGGCGGCGCAGCGCCTCGCGGCGTCCCATCCCTCTTCGCCCGCTGCTCTTGATGCTCATGTCTCCCCCCTTGGCGCGACGTTACGGCCGCGGGGCGGCGCATGTCAACGACGCCCAGCCCGCCGTTCGTCGCCCGCGGCTCCGCTCGGCGCCCAACCCAATCCTCCAGGAGTCCGCGCCGTTCTACGCCGCGGGCTCGAGGCCCGCGCCACGGCCGGAGCGGCCTGGAGCCGCGCCTCGCGGCCGCCGCCCTCACGTGGTCGTTACCCGGTACCGGCGGGATTGACAGACCGGGCGGCGCGAGGCCATGCTAGGCGCGCGAAGGAGGTGTCGTGGCCGCTCGAATGATCTTCTGGGTCCTGGGAGCCATGCTGTTCTACCTGGTCTCCCTCTGGCCGTCGCTGCAGTTCGCGGCGTTCGCGGACAACACCCGCGTGCACCTGCTGTTTCTCGCAGCCTGCGCCATCCTGTTCTTCGTGTTCCGGGTGCTCGCCAAGCGCGCGGCCGGCGGCGACGCTGCTCCCCCGCACGACCAGGAGTCTGCGCCGTAGAGACTCGCCCGGAGCACCCCCCGCCCGCGCAGACTCCCAACGCGCCGTCGGGGCACCCCAGCGCCCCCTGCGGTAGCATCCGCCGTCCCTGGACCGGGCCGGCACAGTCCGCCCGCGTCAGTGCACGGACTCCGACCGCGCGCTGGCGGCCAGCGCACGCCGGATGGTCGCCGTCAGCTCGTCGGCGTCGACGTCGAAGGGTCCCGCCACCACCGCCCCGCTCGCTATCTCGATGGCGATGGCAACGCCGCCGTCGACCGGCGTCACGATCCAGCTGAAGCCCCGCAGGGACACCGCCGCTTCGCCCGACCCGGGGTTCTGGACGTCGTGAAAGGCGCCGAGCGTCAGGGTCAGCACGCGGCGCACGTCGTCGTCGGTCCATTCGGCGGCCTTCGGGCCGTCGAAGTCGACCGTCCGGTCCACCACGTCCTCCGAGCCCTTGAGCAGGACTTCGACCTGGAAGGTCATGGGTGCTGCTCGATGGACGCGAGCTGCGCGTCCAGGGCGGCCGGCGTCGTGACCGGCTCGTGACAGGTGAAGTCGGTGCAGACGTAGGCGCTGGGTCGCCCGCCGACGAGGGACATCGCCCCGACGAACGGCAGGCGCGCCGCCAGCTCTTCCTGGCGCGGGCCCGGCTCGACCGGAATGCGCACCGCGAACGGCAGATAGCGGGCGGCCACGGTGCGGGCGAGCGCCCGGTAGCCCTCGTCGTCCGGGGATCCGACCAGCACGACCTGCGTCGGCGCCGCGTGGTAGCGCGCCAGCACCGCCATCATCATCGGGACCACCCGGGCGGCCTGCCCCGGGCGGACCCCGAAGCGCGCCAGCGTCCGCTCCGCCCGCGCGACCGCCGCCGAGTCGCCGGTGATGCGCGCCAGCGTCAGGGCGTTGTCGGCCGCCACCGCGCCCGCCGACGGCTCGGCCCCGTCGTAGTCCTCCTTCATGCGCAGGAGCACCGACGGATCGTCTCCCGTCGTCGCGAACCAGCCCCCCTCGCCCTCGTCCCAGAAGAGCTCGTCCTGCCGCGCCGCGAGCTCCCGCGCCCAGTCGAGCCACTCGACGCCGCCCTCGGCCTGGAACAGCTCCAGCAAGCCCCAGACCAGGCACGCGTAGTCCTCGGCGTAGCCGTCGATGGAGACCTGGCCGGCCCGGCTGCGACGGTGCAGGATGCGGCGCTCCGGATCCCACAGGTGCTCGCGGGCGAACGTGGCGGCCCGGGCGGCCGCGCCCAGCCAGCGTGCCGACGACGGCGGCTCGAGCACGCGGCCGGCGCGCGCGCAGGCGGCGATCATCATCCCGTTCCAGGCCGCCAGCACCTTGTCGTCGAGGTGGGGGCGGGGGCGCCGCGCGCGCGTCTCGAACAGCCGGCCCCGCGCCTCGTCCCAGACGCGCTCGACGTCGTCGACCGTGCGCCCGGTCAGCGCCGCGATGTCGTGCACTGCCTGCCCGAGGTGCGGGATGTTCTTCCCCCGGAACTCGCCCAGCGGGTCGGTGGGCGCGTTGCCGTTGGGCTCGATGCCGAGCCGGCGGGTGACGACGTCCGCATCGCCGCCGAGCAGCGCCCGCACCTCGGCATCCGTCCAGAGGTAGAACGCGCCCTCCGCCTTCCGGCCGGCCGGCGCGTCCTCGTCCGCCCCCGGCGGCAGGCTGTCGGCGTCCTCGGCCGAGTAGAACCCGCCCGCGTCGTCCGTCATGTCGCGGAGCACGTAGGCGAGCGTGTCCTCGGCCACCTCCCCGAAGAACCGCTGCCCCGTTGCCTGCTGCGCCTCGAGGCAGGCCAGGACGAGCTGGGCCTGGTCGTAGAGCATCTTCTCGAAGTGCGGCACGCGCCACGCGGCGTCCACCGAGTAGCGGTGGAACCCGCCCCCGACGTGATCGCGAACGCCCCCCCGGGCGATGGCCTCGAGGGTCGCCACCGCCATGCGCCGGGCTTCGGGGTTCGGTCCCCGCGCCCCCTCCCGCAGCAGGAAGAGCAGCTCGGACGGCCGCGGGAACTTCGGCGCCCCGCCGAAGCCGCCGTGCCGCTCGTCGAACGCCTCGACGAACTGCTGCACGCCGTCGGCGAGCGCAGCGGTCCCGGCCACTCCGTCGGCCGCGACGCTCGCCGAGCGTTGCTGCATCTCCCGGAGCCGGTCGACGATGGTGCTCGCGGAACGCACGAGCGCCTCGCGGCCGGTCGCCCAGCGCCGGGCGATCTCGCGCAGGACGTCCTCGAAGCCCGGCCGCCCTCCCCGCCCGGACGGCGGGAAGTAGGTGCCGCCCAGGAAGGGCTTCAGGTCGGGGGTCAGCCAGACGCTCATCGGCCAGCCGCCGGACCCGGTCGTCGCCTGCACGAAGGCCATGTAGACCCGATCGACGTCCGGGCGCTCCTCGCGATCGACCTTGATGGAGACGAACTGCTCCTTCAGCAGGCGGGCGATGCCGGCATCCTCGAACGACTCGTGCTCCATGACGTGGCACCAGTGGCACGTCGAGTAGCCGATCGAGAGAAAGATGGGCCGGTCGTCCCGCCGCGCCGCCGCGAACGCCTCTTCGCCCCAGGGGTACCAGTCGACCGGGTTGTCCGCATGCTGGCGGAGGTACGGGCTCGGCTCGTGCTGCAGGCGGTTGGGCATCGTCGGAGGACGAGGCGGACCGCGGCTACGGCCCGGGCTCCGGGCCGCCCGCCGGCTCGGACCGCGGTGCGTCCTTCCAGGCCGGGTACGAGCCGAGCGTCCGGAGCGAGGGCGCGAACTCGGCCAGGTGCATCAGCGCCCGCGCGCAGCGGAACTCCTCGCGGTTCGCGGCCAGGTCCGCATAGAAGAGGTACTCGAACGGGCGGTTCGGAATCGGCCGCGACTCGAGCTTCGTGAGGTCGATGTCGCGCAGCGCGAAGACGCTAAGGGCCTTGAACAGCGCCCCGGCCTCGTTGGGGACCGTGAAGACGATGGTCGTCTTGTCCGGCGGCCCCAGGGGGGCGGCCTCGCGCCCGACGACCAGGAAGCGCGTGAAGTTGTCGGCGACATCCTGGATGGCCGTCCGGATCACCCGCAGGCCGAAGACGGACGCCGCCCGTTCCGACGCGATGGCGGCGCTGTCGGTGAGATTCTGCTCCTTGATCATCTGGGCGCTGCCGGCGGTGTCGTAGGTCGCGACGATCTCCACGTCGGCCAGCGTGCGCAGGAACCGGTCGCACTGCTGCAGGCCCTGCGGATGGGAGTAGACCTTGCGGACGTCGTCGAGCTGCGTTCCCTCGCACACGATCAGGTTGTGCACGATGGCGCGCTTGACCTCCGCGACGATCGGCAGCTCGTGCTCGAGCATCAGATCGTAGTTGCGGTGGATCGTGCCGCCGATGGTGTTCTCGATCGGCAGGATGCCGTGCGTCGCCTCGCGGCGCTCCACGGCCGCGAACACGTCGTCGAACGACCGCCGCGGGAGCGGGTCCGCGCTCGGGTTGAACTGCAGGGCTGCGGCCTCGCTGTACGCGCCGGTCACGCCCTGGTATGCGATGCGCACTTCGTGCGAGGGGCTCAGGAGGACGCTTCGCTGTACTCGCGCGTCTCCCAGACGGTCTCCGCGGGCCGGGACTCCTTGGGGGCGAGCAGGTCGTCCACCGCGCGCCGTCCCTCGAGGGCCGCGTCCCGCGCCTTCTCGACCGTCCCGCGCGCCCGCTCGAGCTCGGTGATCATCGACTCGACCATCGGCTCGATCTGCCCGCGCACGCGACGGCCCCTGTCGGTCAGGTAGAGAAAGCCGACCAGCCCTCCCGCAACCGCGCCCAGCAGCGTTGCCGCGAGCACCTGTGAGCGTTCGTCCACGCGACCTCCTCTTGCCGATGATACACCCGTCGGGCCGGCGGCACCCGGGCGCGCCGGGCCGGAACGCGTCGGTCAGAAGCGCAGGGCGACCCCGGCGGTGGCGCGCCAGAATCCCGTCGGAGCGAGGTCCAGGGTGCGGAAGGTGGTAGCTACCGATGCCTGGCGGAAGTAGCGCATGTCGAACCGCGCCCCCAGGTGGTCGGTGAGGAAGCCCATGATGCCGCCCCCGGCCACGGCGACCACGCCTTCGCGCCGTTCGCCGGGATCGCTCCCGGTCGCTCCGACGTCCATGCGCATCCAGCCCGCCCCGCCGAGGGCATAGGGGCGCACGGCGCGCAGCGGAATCGAGACGACGAAGCTCCCGGAGATCTGCGACACGAGCCCTTCGCCGTCGAAGCCGTGCACCGCGAGCGGACCGGCGGTGCGGCTGAAGTCGATCTCGAAGCCGAAGACGCTGATCGACGCCAGCGAGACCCCCGTCGTCGCCACGCGCTTCGTCCGGTCGTCGCCGAAGGACGTGCCGTAGAAGGGCGTGAACACCGTGTCGGCCTGCGCCGGCGCGGCTGCCAGTCCGGCGAGAAGGAACCCCGCCACCACGGTTGCCCCGGCGCACCGCTTGCCGCGCAGGCACGTCACTCGAACACCTCCGACTCCCCTGCCGCCGGCGTCCAGCCGTGACGGCCCCTGAGCGGCACGAAGCGACATGGACTCCTGGCCTGCTCCCGAAAGGCGCCGCCCGTACGCCGCACCACCGTCAGGGTCTGCAGCGTCGGCGAGCCGACCGGCATCACCAGCCGGCCTCCGTCGGCGAGGCGGTCGCGGAGCACGGACGGCACGCGGGGCGCCCCCGCCGCCACGAGGACCGCATCGAAGGGTCCGCCCTCGAAGTCGGCCGTGCCGTCGCCGTTCACCACCTTCACGTTCGCCGCGCCGAGCTCCTCCAGTGCGGCGCGCGCCCGCGTCGCCAACTCCGGCACCCACTCGATGGTGACGACGTCGGCGGCCAGGCGGGCCAGGATCGCCGCCTGATAGCCGGAGCCCGTGCCTACCTCCAGGACGTGCGCGCGCGGCGACAGCGCGAGCGCCGCGGTCATCGCCGCCACCATGTAGGGCTGGGAGATCGTCTGGCCGTGGCCGAGCGGGAGCGGGCAGTCGTCGTACGCGGCCGGCTGTTCCGAGCGCGGGACGAAGCGGTGACGCGGCACCGTGCGCATCGCATCCAGGACGGGAGCGTCGTCGATGCCGCGCGAGCGGATCTGCAGATCCACCATGCGAGCCCGCTCCCCGGCGCGGTCGCGGTCCTCGGAGAAGAGCATCGGCGGCAAGATGGGCACGCGGGGGGCGA
>JAPOYG010000521.1 GCA_026706755.1 Acidobacteriota bacterium | reverse complement strand
CCGGACTTCAACAGCACGACGATCGCCCTCGGCCAGCACCTGCTGAACCCGCCGTCGGTCGCCGGCTGGGCCCAGGGCCGCTCGTGGATTACGCCGGCGCTGCTCCAGAAGCGGGGTAACATCGCGTTCGAGTACCTGTTCCCCGATGTCATCGACTTCCGCGACCCGAGCTTCCTCGCCCGGCGCGGGGACGGCGAGGTGGGGGCGCGCCTGCGGAGCGGCTTCGACTTCGGCGCCGCGATCGCGTTCGACGGCGACCCGGAGCGGATGACCGCGTTCGATCTGTCGGCCCTGGAGCGGGACGAGCTGTTCAACACGCGCGTCTCCGGCTACCGCGCCTGGGCCGAGGCGGTCCGCAAGCTGATCCCGACGCCGCGCGGGGCGGCCCGCGTCGACATGGCGAAGATGATCTTCGAAGCCGGCGCGACGACCACCGAGGAGGCGGTCGACCACCTGCTGGGACGGCTCCTGCGGATGCCGGTGGCGGACGACTTCCGCGACGGGCTGGTGACGTTCCTGACCGACGAGCTCGGGACGGCGGACCTCGAGCGCGCCCGGACCTACCTGGAAGACCCGCTGCGCATGGTGACTCACCTCATCATGAGCACGCCCGAGTACCAGATTGGCTAGCGCATCCGGTGTAGCGAGGCATCGCGAAGAGGTGCAGTGACCATGGACATCACCAACCGCAGCAAGAGACTGTTCGATTCGGCCGGCGTGTCCCGCCGCGAGGCGCTCAAGATCGGCGCCCGCGGCATAGGCCTGGGCCTGCTCGGGAGCGGCATCGGCCCCCTGCCGCCGCTCTTCGGGCTGACGTCGGAAGCGGTGGCGGCGACCCAGGGCAAGATCCTGGTGGTCTTCGAGTGGTTCGGCGGCTACGACGGCCTGAGCACGTTCGTCCCCTACAGCAACGACGAGCTCTATCGGCGCCGGCCGACCATCGGCGTGCGCGAGCGCGACGTCATCAAGGTGGACGAGCACTTCGGCTTCCAGAAGTCGATGGTCGGCATGCACCGGCTCTGGGACGAGGGCAAGCTCGCCGTCATCCACGGCGCGGGCTACGAGCAGCCGTCGTTTTCCCACTTCGCCTCGAGCTCGTACTGGCACACCGGCGCGCCGAACAGCGGGGAGGCCTACGGTTGGTACGGCCGGACGGCCGACGCGCTCGACCCGAACGGCACGCCGAACTTCCTGGTCAACATCTCCTCGACGCAGTCTCTCGCCGTGCGGGCGCGCGACCATGTCCCGGTGGTGTTCGACGATCCGGGCGGCTTCCGCCGCGACCTGTTCAGCCCGCAGCAGCCCTACGTGGGGAAGCTCGGGACGGGGCAGGCGCCGCGCGGCGACGTCCACAAGTTCCTGCTCGACGTCAACCAGAGCGCCCGCGAGGCGTCGGCCCTCGTCAGCCGGGCGTGGGAGGACTACAGCCGGAAGCGCCCCTCGGACCTGCGCCTGCTCGACCTCGACAAGGTCGTGGCGCTGATCGAGAACGACTTCCCGGCGCGGCTCTACTACGTGCGGCTGCGGGGCAGCCTGTTCGACACCCACGTCAACCAGGAGAGCCCGCACAACCGCCAGGTGCAGTACTGCTCCGACGCGGTCTGGGGCTTCTTCGAGGAGATGAAGCGCCTCGGCAAGCAGGACGAGGTGGCCATGTTCATCCACAGCGAGTTCGGCCGGCGCGTGCCCGAGAACACGGGTCTCGGGACCGACCACGGGACGGCCAACGTCTCGTTCGTGATCGGCGGCGGCACCCAGGGCGGCCAGTACGGCCCGCCGCCCAGCCTGACGGAGCTCGTGTACGGCGACAACCTGCAGTACACCACGGACTTCCGGCGGGTCTACGCAAGTCTGATCGAAGAATACCTGGGCTACCGGAAGTCGGAGAGCGTGCTCGGCGACAAATTCGAGACGCTGGGGATGTTCGCGTAGTCGGCGATCGGGCACGGATGGTCCGTGCCGGTCAGAACCTGGACCAGGGGGCTGCGACGGCGTGACGGTGGTCGGTGCGTGCCCTCTTGCACCGTAGGAGTTTGGGAGGACAGATGATGAGGAGTGGACGCTCGATGGTGTTGTTCGCGTTGGCCGCCGCGGTGGCGCTGCCCGGCCTAGCGGCGGCGCAGGATGCCCCGACGACCGCGTGGGGCGCGCCGGATCTGCAGGGAGTCTGGGACTTTCGGACCATCACGCCGCTGCAGCGGCCGGAGGACCTGGGCGACAAGGCGTTCCTGACCGAAGAGGAAGCGGCGGAGCGCGAAAACGCCGCCGTGGCGCGCGACGTCGAGCTCTGGGAGGCCGATGCGCGGCGCACCGAGGCCGGCGGCAGCGTCGGCGGCTACAACAACTTCTGGATGGACCGGGGCACGCGGGTCATCGGCACGCGGGCCACGTCGCTGATCGTCGATCCGCCCAACGGCCGGCTCCCGGAGATGACGGAAGAGGGGCGGGCGCGCCAGGCGGCCGGCCGCGGCTCGTTCGGCACGGAGATCCAGGCTTCCTACACCGACTTCAGCAACGCCGACCGCTGCCTGATGGGCTTCAACGCCGGACCGCCCATCACGCCGGGCGGCTACAACCAGAACGTGCAGATCTTCCAGACCCCGGACGAGGTCGTGCTGCTCACCGAGATGGTGCACACGGTGCGCGTGGTGCCGCTCGACGGACGCGGGGAACTCGAAGAGAGCCTCGCGCAGTGGTCGGGGGTCTCCCGCGGGCGTTGGGAGGGCGACACCCTGGTGGTCGAGACCGCCAACTTCGACGTCGACCGCAACTGGCGGGGCGCCAGCTCCAGCATGCGTCTCGAGGAGCGCTTCACCCGCGTCGATGCCGACACCCTCGAGTACGAGTACACCGTGACCGACCCGGAGACCTGGGTCGCGCCGTGGACGGTGAACCTGCCGATGGTGCGCAACGACCTGCCGCTCTTCGAGTACGCCTGCCACGAGGGCAACTACTCGATGGAGACGATGCTCACCGGCGCCCGCACCGAGGACGCGAGGGCCGCGGCGGCGGCGGAAGGCAAGTAGCTCTTTTCGGATCGTGCAGTGCCCGTCCGGTCGCGATCGAGGCCGGGCGGGCCCTGCGACTTCACGTTCCCGCCTGCTCCCGCCCTCGCGAGCGGCCGCGCTTCAGGGTCGCCCTACCTGTGGGCGGCGCCCGACGAGTCGCCCGCCCGCGGTTCGAGCCCGGCCCGGGCCGGCGCCTGCTCGCCGCCTCCGATCACGTACTATGGTGGACTCCCCGTCGGCGGGTCACAGGAGGCGGCCCCGTGAGCGTTTTCTGCGGTCAGGCCTCACCGGCTTCGCCGATCTACGAGGTCGTCGAACTGCTGCTGACCCTCGCGGTTCCGCGCGGCGACGTCAAGCCGCAAGCCAAGGCCCTGATCTCGACGTTCGACGGGAAGATGGGAGCTGCTGTCGTCGCCGACGGGCTCACGAGCTCGACGGGTTGATGGTCCACCGACGGTCGCGCCATGGGTCGTGGCGGGACCCTCGATGCGGCGTCCCGATTCCGAGCACGCCTGCTCAGCTTTCCGGTGGATGGCGGGCGCGGGGTTTGCTTGCGGTCTGGGCCGAGATCAACGAACGGAGGGCACGGTTGACCGACTCCGATGTGCCGAAGACTGCGGGGACGTCGGGTTCCAGGGTGACGACGACTACCGTGTCGCGCGTCTCGGCTGCGAACCGGTTCGGACGACTCCGCGTGTAGTCGAGGTCGTACTCCGCGCACAGGGCGGTGTCAGTTGACGACGGTGCCTTGTTCGTAGTCAGTCGTTCGCGTTTCGTGGCGCGGCGGGCGCTGATGCTCCGAACCGTGCGGCTGCGCTGCGCGAAGATCGCCTCGCAGGCGGTGCAGAACCGGCTCGGTATGCTGGGAGATGAGCCGGGATTGGAAGAGGGGGCGGGATGAATACGGCATCCATCTTCGTACGGGCGACCTGGGACGCCGATGCGCGCGTGTGGGTGGCGACGAGCACCGACATCGAAGGGCTGGCGGTGGAGGCAGAGACGCACGAGGCGCTGACCGAAAAGGTCGTGGCGGCGGTCGCCGATCTCATAGAGCTCAACGGAATCGACAGTGACCTGCCGGAGATCCCGGTTCGCGTCCTGTCGGAGGATTTGCGCCGCGTCGCCAACCCCCACTGCTGAGTCGTGCGCGGCTACTACCGGCAGTTGGTTCGGCTGCTTCGCGATCACGGTTGTACCTTCGTCCGCGAGGGCCGCGGCGACCACGAGATATGGCGGAGTCCGATCTCCGAGCGGTACTTCGTTGTCGATCGCCATGTGAAGTCGAAGCACACTGCGAACGAGACGCTGAAGCAGGCCGGTCTGGAGAAGGCGTTCTGACATTGGCGACTTCGACCTGCGCGTCAGTGTGATCGCCGAGGAGACCGATGTCTCATGCCGCGGAACGTCCCTCCTGCACCTGACCTACGCGCTCGCGGCGTCGCTGCGCAGCACTGGCGGCTACGTCCGTGTTCGCTTGCCTCGCGCGACCTCCGCGGCCAGCGTGTCCAGCTTGGGTTCCCAGAACCGCCGGAACCGTTCCAGCCACGCATCGACGTCCCGCAGGGGACTCGTGTCCACCGCGTAGATGCGCCGGGCGCCGTCGACGCGCGTGCTGGCGAAGCCGTTGTCGCGCAACACCTTGAGGTGCTGCGAGACCGCCGGCTGCGTGATCGCGAACTCGCGCCCGATGACCTCCGCGACCGCGCCGGACGCGCGCTCGCCGTCCGCCAGCAGCTCCAGGATGCGCCGGCGCACGGGGTCGCGGAGGACCTCGAAGGCGTGCATCAGGCCGGCTGCGCCGATCCGCCGGTGTAGAACGCGGTCGTCTGCGCTACCGCGGCGTTCGCGGCGGCGGGCTCCGTGCCGCTCGCGATCGCGGCCTGCCCCCATCCCTCGCTGCTGCCGGTGATGAACGCCTTGCCGTTCGGCGAGGCGGCGAAGGCGGTCTCGTCCATCTTGGGTTCGTTCGGCTGCGAGAGATGGAGCGAGAGGCCCAGGAAGCCCTGCTCCCAGCCGACGCCGGCCGCGCCAGGCCCGTACTGGTCCCAGTACGGCGAGAGGCGTGCCGTGTGCGTCAGCGTGAGTCTCGCGCGGCCGGCTCCGTCAGCCGCCACGTGGACGTCCACCCAACTCGTGTCTCCCGCGAACTCCCACGTGATCGCGAACTGCGACGGCGGTTCGCACGCGGTGATGGTGCCGCCTGCGTTGCCCTCCAACTGGTAGCGCCCGCCGAGCTTCAGCTCTCCGGTGATCGGCGCGAACCAGCGCGGAATCCGCTCGCCGCTCGTCACGGCGTCCCACAGGTCCTCGACCGTCGTCTCGTAGCTGCGCGCGAGGGTGACCGCGCTGGCGGGTTGCCCTTCGCGGTCCAGATACGACACCGAGCGCTCCACGGCTCCGAGGTGGCCCTCAACGTTCAGGTCCATCGTGTCTCCTTGTTCATGTGACGATTATATTAGTAGAGACTAAAGTGAAGCCTGTGCGCTTGTCAACAACAATTGCGCATGTCTGCGCGTATCGGGGTGGCGTGAGCCGGCGACCGCTAGCGCCGCCAACCCGTCGCAGGCTCCGGGTCGGCCCCAGCCCCCACCGGCCTAGGAACCTGCCCCGCGGCACTCACTCCGTTGCCGTTCTGCGGCGCAGGCTCCTAGGGATTGAAGACGGTGCGGTCAACATGTCAACCGCGGCGCAGGCGCTGCAGTTCGGCGATGTCCAACAAGTCCTGCGGTCGCCCCGCTCGTTGCTTCATGGCGATCAGGTCTTCAATCGATGCCACGAAGAACGCGCGCTCGCCGACCGTCACCTCGACGGCACGCCGCCGGAGGTCCGCGAACGCGTCGCTCTCGCCGACCAGCAAGTCGACTTCGGTGGCGCCGCCTTGGGTGCGGAAGTTCAGGGCGAGCATGCCCTTCTCCCGTCGCCACCGGCGGACCTGCGCCACGTCGCGAATTCGCTCGAGCGGTTCGGGAATTCGCGGTCGCGCGCCGCGTGACCAGAGCAGGTCGACGGCGGCCCGCCAGGACTCCGGTGCCAGACTGGGCACGATGTCGAGGTCGAACGTCGCCCGCGAGCCGCCATGGAGCACGGCGGCTACGCCACCGACGATCACGAACTCAACGTGCTGGTCGTGGAGCTCGCTCAGAATCTCGAGGAAGCCGCTCGTCATGCGACTGCTGTTCCGTCCGGGCCCTGCGCAGCAGCATCAGGTCGCGGTCGCACGCTTCGAGTCTGCGCAGGCGTGTGACGAAGGTTCGGCCGTCGAGCCGGTCGACCCGCCGCTCGTCGGGCCGTACCCCGGTCCAGTCGACGCCGCGACGCGCCGGTGGCTGCGGCATGCGTAGCATTCTCCCAGCGATCGATGGTGTGACTCAATCCCTGCGCCGGGACGCGGCCGGATTGACCGGACGCGTCGGCGCCGCGGCCGGCCTCCCGCCATCGGGAACCACGCGCGCGGGCAGGCCGCAGAGGCGCGCCGATTCCGCGAGCGACCCAAGGGCCAGGCGGGCCGCCCCGCGGTAGTAGTCCGTCTCCGCGTGCTCCACGACGAGGGCGAGGCAGCGGGGCGCCCACTCCAGCAGGTGATGCTCCAGAAGCAGCTTCTGCGTATCGAAGCAGGTTGCCAGCCGCTCGCCATCTCCGACGCCAGTCGCCTCGGCGGCCAGGCCCGACAGCGCGGCCAGGAAGTCGAGCTCGAGGGCCAGGTGATCGTCCGGCTCGCGGTGGATGGTCGGTGACTCGAAGCCGAAGCGCTCGTAGAGGGCGCGCACCGCCAGCGTCGGCTCCTGGAAGGTGAGCTTCGGCTTGCTGCGGTAGACCGACTCCCAGGGCGCGGCCCGCATCTCGCCGGGGCCGACGAAGAGCCGGTTGAAGTCCCAGGTGAGCCTGCCGAGCATCGCGGGCTCCCAGCTTTCGCAGAAGGCGGCCAGCAAGGCGAGGCCGGCGGCGGCATCGTCATCCGCGCAGGGAAAGGGCCACTCCCGGAACATCCGGTCCCGGGCCAGAGTCGCCATCCAGTCGCCGCTCGGCGGCGCGTGGAAGCACCGTCCGAGGAAGCGGTAGGCGAGGGCCTGCTCCTGCTGCCTCCGCTCCCATTCCGCGCGCGCGGACCGGGCGGCGTCGCCGGCGCCTGGCGGGGGAGGGATCAAATGCCGACCCGTACCTGCATGGCGTAGAACAGGAAGCGGCCGCAGAGCTCC
>JAPOYG010000574.1 GCA_026706755.1 Acidobacteriota bacterium | reverse complement strand
GAACTCGTCAAGGAACTCGATGCCGGCCGCGTCGCGCCGGTTGACCGAGTAGTAGATTCCTCTACGGCAGCGTTAGCTGTAGAACGCTCACAAGTTACTTAAAATAATGGACTTAAAGAGATTGTGCTGACCGTGCTTCCCTCGTCGATTCCCTCATTCCAAGCGGGAATCAACGGGACCATCGAAGCCCTCTGTGGACCGCACCGTTCATCGTCCGAATCCACTCAAGAAACCCTGGGAGTCCGACGCAGGCCGCGGCGGAGCAATCGTCGCCGACCATGCACCTTGACGAGCGGGCCATGCTAGCATGCTTCGCGTTCTCGCGAGTCTCGGAACCAGCATGCCGACGAGAGAGCACGTCGTCAACGAGATACGGCGCGTAGCCGAGAAGTACGGTCGTCCGCCGGGACGGCAACTCTTCGAGCGGGAGACCGGGATTGCGATGGCCGACTGGTACGGCGCGCACTTCCGGAGTTGGGGCGACGCTCTCGTGGAGGCAGGATACGAACCCAACGAGAAACAGGACAAACTGTCGCGTGAGCACGTGCTCAGAGAATACGCGAAGGTCGTCCGGCACTTCGGCCGCGTTCCCGCAATGATCGACCTCCGCATGTACTCGCGCGAACGGCCGGAAGTTCCTGGCCACACGACGTTCACCAATCACTTCGGCAACAAGGCCGGGCTCGACGCGGCGTTGGCGAAGTGGGTGCGTGAGCAGGGCGAGTTCCAGGATCTCGTCTCCCTACTACCTGGCCCCACGGAGTCGCCGCGGTCCGGTGAAGTTGCCGGCGTGCCGGACGGTTCCCTGGAAGCGTCCGGCAACGGCTGGGTTTACCTACTCAAGTCGGGCGACCACTACAAGATCGGTCACAGCCAGGAGCTTGAGCGACGCGTGAAGGAGATCCGGGTCGCCATGCCACAGGAAACCACTCTAATGCACTCGATCCGAACCGATGATCCCTCCGGCATCGAGGCGTATTGGCACCGTCGATTCGAGAGGCGTCGGGCAAACGGCGAGTGGTTTCGGTTGACCGCCGCCGACGTGCGCGCGTTCAAGCGGAGGAAGTTCCAATGAGGGTCGCGTCCGCGAACCCGGCGCGTCTCCGGTGGGTCGAGCAGGAAGTGCTCGATTTCATCGCCAGCCGTCCCCGTGCTGGCTTAGATCACCGGATGCACGGTGCGTGTCGGTTCCCGGCGTTCCTGGCTGGCCAACCGCCGCACCACGGCGAACGCTCACCTGCTGGGTGGTGTTGCAGGTGAAGCGGTTCGCGCCCGACGCTCGGTTGGCTCGCGCCGCGGTCGACGACGTCAAGCGGAAACTCGACCGATTGGTGAACAAGGCCCCGACGTTCCGCGTTGACGCTGTTCGACCCTCTCCTGCGCCCGCGGAGCCCGGTGTCTACGTCCTGAGCGAGGGGAACCGGTCGCTATACGTCGGCCGGACCGGTAATCTGCGCGCTCGTCTGGCCGATCATCGGAGTTCCACCGTTGAACGGGCGACCCTTGCGGTCAAGCTGGCACGAACCACGGCCGGGAGACCGGCCACGTATCGTCGCGGCACGAGCGCAAGGAAGCTGTACGACAACGACCTGACCTTTCGAGCCGCGTTCCAAAGGGCGCGGGCGCGCATCAGCGCCATGCGGGTTCGCTACGTCGTCGTCGCGGAGGACGAGGACGACGGTGTTCGCCAAGCCCTCCTGGAGACTTACGCCGCCGTCACGTTGCGCACCCGGGAGCGCGACGGCGGGTTCAACAACTTCCGCAACCACTGACGGTCGTCGGGCTGCCGCGGCTACAGCCACACAAAAGCGGCGGCGGCCGCGTAGTCTGCGGCGAGGATGTTCGGCGTCAGGCTTTCCGGGAACAGGAAGGGCTCGCACGTCGTCCTCGGCGTGCAGCGTGGCGTCGTTGCTCTTGCCGAGCCCTGCACAGAGCCGGAGCGACCGAGCCTACCGCCGCCGGCTACGGATACCGCTGCCGGCCTTCGCTTAAAGTGCCTCGAGTTCGGCATCGTTCAGGTAGCGGCCCTCGGTCGGCGGCCACGCCGCGGCGCGGCGACGGCAACCACGATCCGGTCGGAGTACTCCCCGCCGCCGATAGTCGTCGAAGCACTGTCCCGCCTCCCGGACGGTCGGGTGCCGATGTCCGCAACAGCCGCACTCCAGCCCGAGGGTTGTGTACACGTCCGGTCGCTTCGTCATTGTGATTCTCCCGGCCGAGTGCGGTAACCGGCTCGGCCCTCGCCCAGGAGCCCGCAAACTTCACGCCAACCGGCGTCATCGGTCCCCGTTGATGCGCGGTAGTCCGTTGCCGTCCCAACCGGACAGAGTAGTAATAACTGGTTATTACTCAATAGGTTACGGTATTTCTTGTGTGCTACACTCGGCCTTCACCGGGTACGGCGAGACCGAGCAATCCCGCTACGGCACGCTGGGGCCGGAGAAACGGGAGGAAGCACACATGTCCACGAGACTTCTCACGCTCCGCGAGGTGACGGGGATGACCGCCCTGTCCCGCTCGGCCGTCTACGCGCTGATGGCGGACTCCAGGTTCCCGAAGCCGATCCGCGTCGGGAGCCGGGCGGTCCGGTGGGTCGAGCAGGAGGTGGTTGACTTCATCGCCAGCCGTCCCCGCGCCGGCTCAGATCGGCCCGCCGCGTAGCCGGACGATCCGCCGTCCACACGACCGCCAGCACAGGAACCTGCGGTGTCGAAGGGCAACGAGAAACCTGCGGTGGGAGCTGGCTCATGGCGACTTGGGCACCATGAGCCAGCCGACCCGATGTGCTACATCGGGCTGGCGACCGCTCCCCCTTCGAACCCCCCTGCTTCCCACGGCCCTGCCGGGCCTTCGGGCGGGGGCGCCGCCCCCCGTCCCCCGCGGCGGTGCATTGATGGCCGACCGGCGCACCGCTGTTGTCCGCGCCCGCGTGCTGCCGTCGGAGCACGCCGCCTGGAAGGCGAAGGCGGCGGCGGCCGGCGTCTCGCCGTCCGACCTGCTGCGGCAGGCGATGGCGCGGACGCGCACCTGGACCGCGCGGGCGGTCGCCGTCGAGCGCGAGCGCACCCGGCAGATCGCCCGCATCGGCAACCACCTGAACCAGATCGCGCGGTGGGCGAACACCCACGCCGAGGCGGCCGAGGCCGTCGAGGTCATCGCCCACCTGGTCGCCATCGAGCGGGCGATCGCGCGGCTGGATCGCTTCGGCGACTAGCGGCCGATGCACGTCAAGTTCATCGCCCGCGGCACCGGCTCGGCCAAGGCTGCGGCCGACTACCTGCTCGGCGAGCGGGACGCAGCAGGGCAGCCTCGCGCCGGCGTCGAGGTCCTTCGCGGCGATCCGGACCAGGTGGCGACCGCCGCCGACTCGCTGGAGTTCGAGCACAAGTACCGCTCGGCCGTGATCGCGTGGTCCCCGGAGGACCGGCCGACCGACACGCAGATCGAAGCCGTCCTCGACGAGTTCGAGAAGACGGCCTGGGCCGGATTGGAGCCGGACCGTTACTCGTGGACGGCGGTCCTGCACCGCGAGCGGGGCGGCGGGGTGCACGTGCACATCCTGACCGCGCGATGCGACCTGGAGAACGGGCAAGAGCCTCAACATCGCGCCGCCCGGCTGGCAGAAGACCTTCGACCTGCTACGCGACGCCTTCAACCACGAGCACGGCTGGAGCCGGCCGGACGACCCGGCGCGGGCCAGGGCCCAGCAGCCGGGCCACCGCGCCTACATCGAGGCGGCGACGCTGCGGACCGGCCTGGAGCACGAAGCCGACCCGCGGGAGTTGATCCGGGACTACCTGACGCAGCGCGTCGAGCACGGCGCCGTGCAGAGCCGCGCCGACGTGATCGCCGCCCTGGAGGACGCCGGCCTCGAAGTGCCGCGCCAGGGCAACCGCTACGTGACCGTCCGGAATCCGGACGACGGCAAGCGGTGGAGGCTGAAGGGAGCGTTGTACGAGCATGACTTCGAACCGGAGCGACTTGACCTCCAGGCTCCAGCGCCGGCTCGAGACCGAGCGGACGGAAATCGAAGCGACGGCCGCGCGCGAGCTGAAGGTGTTCGGCGAGAGCTTGAGAGGCGTCGCCGGGAACGCGCTGGTACCATCGAAGCCGATACGGCGGCGGCGACCGGACGGATGCGCGGGATGCTCCTGCGCGCCTGGGTCCGGCCGCTGGTGCTCGGCCTGAGCCTCTCGCTCGGCATCTGCGGCGGGAGTTGGGTGGCGATGCGCTTGCTGTGGACGGCCATCGAGTGGAAGGTCGAGACGCTGGCCGCGTTGACCGTGGACATCGAGCAGGCCCGCCAGACGCTGACCGAGATCGAGGAGACGACCTGGGGGCTGGAGCTGCGGGAGATCGACGGGGCGCGGTTCGTGGTGCTGCCGGCCGGCACGCCGGACCATCCGTTCTGGACCGTGGGCGGGCGGCCTGCGTTGAGGCTGTCGAGCGAGTGAAGGACCTCTATGACCGCGTTAGAACGGCAGTTGACGAGAGCCTTGCGGGAGTTGTCCGCGCAGTACGAGCGGGAGCGGACGCAGCACGCCGCGCAGATCACGACCTTGCAGCGGCAGGTCGAGCACTACGCCGGGCTGGTGACGCACTTGATCGCGGACTACAGGACGCTCGCCGAGACGTTGCGCGGGCGCTGGAGATGATGCGACAGCACGGCCGGCAGCAGGCACCGGACAGGGATCCTGGACCGAGCCGCTAGCCCATGTTTAACAAGATGGCCGACCATTTTGTCGATTTGGGCGGTATTTGGAGAGTTCCGTCTCCGTAAGTTGTTGATTTCAAAGGATCGCCAAGTGGCGTCGGCGGTTCCTGAAGCACGGCGTGGAGGGCCTGACCAACCGTCACCGGGGCCGGCCGCCGTGGAAGCTGACGGCGTGGCTGCGAGCCCGGGTGCTGGCCGCCACACGCCGCCCGCCGCCGGACGGGACGACGCACTGGTCGTGCCGCCGCCTCGCGGCCCACCTCGTGGTGGACAAGGGCATCGTGCAGCGCGTCTGGCGGGAGGCCGACCTGCGGCCGCACCGGTTGGCGCGCTACATGGCATCGAACGACCCCGACTTCGAGACCAAGGCCGCCGACATCATCGGCCTCTACCTGGATCCACCCCGTCACGCCGCGGTGTTCTGCATCGACGAGAAGACCGCCATTCAGGCCCTCGACCGGCGGGACCGCGTGCTGCCGCTCTCGCCGGGCCGGGTCGAGCGCCACGGGTTCGAGTACAAGCGGCACGGCACGCTGTCGCTCTACGCGGCGTTGAACGTCCGGACGGGCGAGGTTCAGGGGAAGACCACGGCCCGACACACGAGCGTCGACTTCGTGGGCTTCCTGGGTGAAGTGGTCGCGACCCGCGCGCGGGACGAGGAGATCCACGTGATCCTCGACAACCTGTCGACCCACAAGACGAAGCTGGTGGAAGGGTTCCTGGACGAGCATCCGAACGTGACGTTGCACTTCACGCCGACGTATTCGTCGTGGCTGAATCAGGTCGAGCTCTGGTTCTCGAAGGTCCAACGGGACGTCCTGTCGCGGGGCATCTTCACGTCGACGGCGGACCTGGCGCGGAAGCTGCGACGCCACATCGACGCCTACTCGAAGCGTGCGAAGCCCTTCCGTTGGAAGTACGCCAACCCCGCGTAGCGCATCACTCATGGGCAACTGTCTTCAAGGACAGTCCACTAGGGCGCGCGTCGAGGCACTGCCGGTCCTTCTCGGGCCTCCGAACCCGACCACGACCACAGAGGCCGGCATGGACCCCAAAGACCCAAAACACCAAAAAGGCAAAACACCAATGAATAGAGGCCCTATGTGCGGGGCACCCCACCAAGATGGCGCTTGAGCCTGCCTGATAAGAAGTCGCCGCAACCCGTTGTGACCACGACCGGGCGTCGGAAAGTCGGCGAGGTTGACGCAGCCACGGAATGGGGGCTGCCGCCGGCGTTAGTCCATCTACTATTCTCCTGGTGGGGCCTGATAGTGAGCTTGAGGATTAGGGCTGTGGTGAACCTCGATTTGTGTGATATCGACCATCTGCTTGAACTCCGGAAGGAATTGGAGACCGGGCTCAGAGCCTTCGACGGGCTCTTCGGACGTGGTGCGAGCCGCGGCCCCAAGCAGTACGACATTGCGCTCGGCCGGATCCAAAGGTGAACCATATAGCTGTCCCCATGACGGCGCCTTTCCGGTTTGCGTCGAACGATACGCTAAACCATCGAGGCGAAGGACGTCGCGAATATACTCGGCTATGACCTGCGTGGGGACGTAGGCAAGTGGTTCATCACTGAATCTAGGTGGCCGAGAGACATCTTGCTCGAGCATGCGCAGGAACGAGAGTCGCTCGGACGCGGTGTTGAATTCAGGGTCAAAGAGGTCGAAGTAGCTGAAAACGTCACCAAGTCCACTCAGGTCCAGAACGGTGAGAGGCCTCGTCGGTACAAAGACGCCTACCACGACGTGCGTGCCCAGGGGAGGCTGGACCTCGGCGCTCGCGATTCGCTCCTGTAGGGCGCCGTAGAAGGCACGAATGCCGGCGGCGTTCGTTCTGCTCGCGCGGGGCTTGGCGGGAGCACGCAGCTCAGAGTCATCCGAAGCGCGGAACCAATCAATGGCCGTGCCGGGGGAGTCGGTCTGGCGTGCTCGAAAGACGCGGTCGCCCGGAGCAAGGGTGCGAAGCGCAGCGCCACCGCAGAAAGTAGGTAGGTCGCCGATCAAACATGTCCAGGGAAGAGCGCAGGTCGGCGCGAAGAAATCGCGTTTCTGACGTCAGAGTTCGCTGTAGGGACCACCAACGGCGAACATGGTCGCCGATGACACGGTTGTGGAAGTGCAACGGGCCAGAGTTGTAGAACGCCGGTTCGTCGTCGTACACCGCGCGTTGGACTTGCGCGGACATGATGTCGCTGACACCTGCGACCCGTTGTATCAAGCCGCACGGGTCCTCGCCAGGCTTGCAGCTGTCCGGATCAGGCGCATAGTGTCGGCGGATAACTTGGTCGATGTTCCGCGCAAATAGCGAACTGTCGACGACTGGTCGAGCGGTCGCGCCACAAGAGCCGCACGATTGGGGCGTGCCGTGGGACGTGATCCATCAGTCTTTGGTTAGCGGGTCAGGGCAAGAGCGTCAACTCTTTGACTTGTACAATTTAGCGAAGTATGGCATAACGATGGCGTGACGACCGTCGACCGGAAGTCGCCCCGCGTTGAGGA
>JAPOYG010000394.1 GCA_026706755.1 Acidobacteriota bacterium | reverse complement strand
TGTTGTTGGCCAGAATCTCGGCCACGATGCCCATCGCCGGCAGGATCAGGACGTACACCTCGGGGTGGGCGAGGAACCAGAACAGGTGCTGCCAGAGCAGCACGCTGCCGCCCCCGCTCGCCTCCCACGGCGCGTCGGCGTAGACGAGCCCGCTCGGCAGGAAGAAGCTGGTCCCGGCCACGCGGTCCATGAGCTGCAGCACGCCCGCCGCCTCGAGCGGCGGGAAGGCGAGCAGCAGGAGGAACGCGGTGACGAGCTGCGCCCAGACGAAGAACGGCAGGCGCATGAAGCTCAGTCCGGGCGCCCGCAACTGGATCGTCGTGACGATGAAGTTCACCGAGCCCAGGAGCGACGACGTGATCAGGAAAATCATCCCGATCAGCCACAGCGTCTGCCCGGTGGTCGCGAAGACGGAGAGCGGCGCGTAAGACGTCCAACCGGAGTTCGCGGCCCCGCCCGGCACGAAGAAGCTGGCGAACATGATGACGCCGCCCGCGAAGAACGACCAGTAGCTGGCCATGTTCAGCTTCGGGAACGCCATGTCGGGCGCGCCGATCTGGAGCGGCAGCACGAAGTTGCCGAATCCGCCGACGGCGAGGGGCACGACTCCCAGGAACACCATGATGGTGCCGTGCATCGCCCCGAGCTGGTTGTAGAACTCCGGCAGCATGATGCCGCCGGGCGCCCGCTCGTCGCCCAGCAGCCCGCCGATCAGCGGGATCGGCGCGCCGGGATAGGCGATCTGCCAGCGCATCAGCATCATCAGGCCGAAGCCGAACAGCAGGAAGAGGAGCCCGGTGATGGCGTACTGGATGCCGATCACCTTGTGATCGACGGAGAAGATGTACTGCCGCCAGAAGGACTGCTCCTCGTGCGCGTGTCCGTGCTCGTGCCCTGGCTCGGCCTTCGCCGCGTGCTCGGCGGTGGTCACGTCAGGCACCGTCGCGACTCCTTTCGTACCACGTCGTGCGGCGCACCCGGCCCGGTCTGCAGCAACCGGAGCGGGGCGGCCGGTCGTGATTCGTGTCCGATTCGTCGGGCGACACGCTCCCCGGCGCGGGGAGGCACCTTCGCCCGCGAGATTCTATCCGGCGGGGAACGGGCCGCGCAACCCGCCGGCGGGGCCTCCGCGACCCCATTCGCGGCGGCCCGCGGGCCGCCCGCGGCCGCCCGTCCGCGGGGAGCCTGCGCCGCGGAACGGCACGGACGCCTGGAGGTGGTCGGGCTCCGGGCCGAGCCAACAGGTGACGATAGCGGGCTACCCGCCGCGGGGCCCCGGGCGGCGGGGTAGCTTGGCGAGACTTGACGGAAACCGCGGTTGGAGTAGCACAATCATACCAATGACGCTTCCGCGGGGCGCGGCGGCGGCCGTCCTCCTCGTCCTGGGCGTCGCGCTCGCGCCGCCCGCGTCGGCCCGGTCGGGGAGCCTCTCGGGCGTCGTCGCCGACGCCACCGGCGCCGTCCTGCCCGGCGCCACGGTCGTGCTCCGGGGCGGCCCCGGCGGACTCCGGGAGGGGCAGACGGACGCCGAGGGCCGGTTCGCCTTCGACGGTCTCGCGCCGGGCGAGTACGCGGTGACGGTGCTCCTGAGCGGCTTCGGGGAGGTGACGGGGGACGCGGTCGCGGTCGGCGCCGACCCGGTCGCGCTGCCGCCCATCACGCTGCGGCTGGCCTCGTTCGCCGACGCGGCGGTGGTGACGGCCACCCGCATCGAGGAGCCGCTCGGGGAGGTGCCGATGAGCATCTCCGCCGTGACCGGGGCCGACATCGAGAGCCGCGCCATCGACAACCTGACGGAGCTGGCCCGCTGGACGCCGGGCCTGACCGTCGTCGACCAGGGGGCGCGGGGCAGCAACGTGGTCATCGTGCGCGGGCTGCACACCGACGCGCTGAACGGGTCGGAGGCCGCCGGCAACAACTACAACAACGGCGTCGCGACGTACCTCGGCGACATCCCGCTCGCGATCGACCTCCGGCTGCACGACATCGAGCGGGTGGAGGTGCTGCTCGGACCGCAGGGCACGCTCTACGGCGCCGGCACCCTGGCCGGAGCGGTGCGCTACCTGCCGCGGCGCCCGGACACCGAGCGCCGCACGCTGGAGGTCCGCGGCGACCTCTTCGGCCTCTCGCACGGCGGCGCCCCCGGCGGCGACGCCGGCGTCACCTTCAACCTGCCGCTCGTCGCCCGCCGGCTGGCCCTGCGCGGCTCCGTCGACCGCTACGAGAACCCCGGCTTCATCGACTACGACTACCTCGTGCGCACGCCGGGCGTCTCCGAGCCCGAGCCGGACCCGGGCGATCCGGAGGCCGTGGCGGCGAACCTCTACCGGCGGGCCGACGCGAACACGGAGCAGACGCTCTCGGCGCGGCTCTCGCTGCTCTGGGAGCCGACGACGGATCTCGCGGCGCTCGTCTCCTACCACCTGCAGGACCAGCGGGTCGGGGCGCGGCAGATCAACCACGCGCGCTCGTTCGGCACCGACCGCTACGTCTCCGCGCACCGCTACCTGGAGCCCAACGACCGCAAGAACGAGCTGCTGAGCGTGGAGGTCACCTGGGGCCTGGGCTTCGCCGAGCTGACGTCGGCCACCGGCTTCTCCCGCTTCGCGGCCGAGGGCCAGCGCGACCAGACCGATCTGCTCATCCAGGCGTTCGGCATCGGGGGGCTGCTGCCCCGCACCTACCCGGGGCTCACGCGGGCGCAGGCGCTCGAGCCCGGCCTGACCGCGGCCGAGCTGACGTCCCGCTTCCGCACGTTCTCCGCCTACACCCGGGAGGACGGGCGCGAGGAGCGCTTCAACTGGGAGGCGCGCCTGGTCTCGACCGTCGACGGCCCGTGGCGCTGGGTCGGCGGCGCGTTCTTCAACAACTACGACAGCCGCGGCACGAGCTTCGAGTACGCGCCCGGGCTGACGCAGTTCTCGGGCATCACGCCCATCCTCGGCGGTCGGGCCGTGGACGAGCCGGTCGAGTACTACAGCTACGGCCTGCAGGACGTGACGGAGCGCGCCCTGTTCGGCGAGCTGACGCGCGAGCTCGGCGACCGCTGGCGCGTCACGGGCGGCGGCCGCTGGTTCGGCTACCGCGTCGGGACCGGCAGCCTCACCGAGTTCCCGTACACGCCGATGTACAACTCGCCGTTCACCGCCTTCGACTCCGACGACCGGGGCTACCTGCTCAAGGGGAGCGTCAGCTACCGCTTCGACGAGCGGACCAACGCCTACTTCACCCGCTCCGAGGGCTACCGCATCGGCGGCGGCAACAACTTCCGGGTCTGCAGCGACGAGGAGATCGCGCTGCTCACGGACGCCGACCCCGGCAACGACCCGCCGCAGTCGGGCTGCATCTACGAGGACCAGGCGCTCATCCGGCCCGACACCACGACCAACTACGAGGTGGGCGTGCGCCGCTCCTGGCGCGACGAGCGCTACACCCTCAGCGCCACGTGGTTCCACGTCGACTGGACCGACATCCAGGTGGCCGGGCTCACGCCGTTCAGCGCCCAGCCGATCACGCTGAACGGGGGCGGCGCGGTCAGCCGCGGCGTGGAGCTGGCGTCGGCGGCCAGCGTCACCCACGCCCTGCGCCTGCGCGGGTCGTGGTCGTACACGGCGGCCGAGCTCAGCCGGGATTCACCGGGCCTCCTCGACGGGGGCGCCGATGCCTTCGCGGGGGACCGCCTGTCGGGCGCGCCGCGCCAGCAGGGGAGCCTGCTCGCCTCCTACGCCACGCTGCTCGGCCGGGACGTCGCGTTCGAGGTGCGGTACGGCTACAGCTACATCGGCGACGTCCTGACGCGGATCGGCATGCGGGCGGGGGGCGAGGTGCTCCCGGCCTACGACGTCCACAACGTCTCGGCGTCGATCACGCGGGGCGACTGGACGCTGACCTTCTACGCCGACAACCTGCTCGACGAGTACGCCGTGACCGGCGTGCGGCAGACGCCCGCCCTGATCGGGCGGACGGAGGACGGCTTCCGGGCGCGCCGCTACTTCGCCAACGTGCTCGCGCCGCAGCGGGTGGGCCTCCGGGTGCGGTATGCGCTCTGAGGGTCAGCCGGCTGGGGCGTCCTCCACCCCGGTCGCCTCGCGGATCGCCTTCCGCGCCGTGCGGGTGACGATGGTCGTGACCGCGACCGTCGCGGCCAGCCCCAGCCCGACCACCGCGTAGTAGGCAGGCCCGCGCTCGGGTCCGGCATCCCCCGCCAGGCGCACCAGGTCGCCTGCCACGAAGCCGGAATAGGTGTAGAGGAGCGAGCCGGGCAGCATCCCGATGGAGGCGACGACGTAGTCCCGGAAACGGACGTTCGTCAGGCCGAGCCCGTAGTTCAGCATGTTGAAGGGGAAGACCGGCGACAGGCGCAGCAGGACGACGATCTTCAGCCCCTCGCGGCCGACGGCCCGATCGATGGCGGCGAAGCGGGGGTTGCCGGACAGGCGCTGCGCTATCGCCTCCCGGGCCACCGAGCGGGCCAGCAGGAAGGCGAGCGATGCGCCGGCGGTGGCGCCGATCATCACGTAGACGACGCCGGGGCCCAGTCCGAAGATCGCCCCCGCCGCCAGCGTCAGCACCGAGCCGGGGATGAAGGCGACCGTGGCCGCGACGTAGCCGAGCATGAAGACGACCGGCCCCAGCGCCCCGAGGCCGTCGACCCACGTCACGAAGCGTTCGAGGAACACCCCGAACTGCCGGCCGAGCGCCACGAGGGCGACCACGGCCACGATGCCCACCAGGACGCGAACGACCGGAAGCCGCTTCGAGACCGGAACCTCTGTACTCATCGCGAGCGATCGTACCACCCGGCCGCCGCCCGGGATGCGGCACGTGTCCCGGGGGCGCGGGCACGCGGCCGCCCGCGGTGCTATAACGGAAGGAGAGGTTGCGGCACGTGGCGGTCAGCGTCTTCGATCTCTTCACGATAGGCATAGGCCCCTCGAGTTCCCACACGGTCGGTCCGATGCGCGCGGCGCGGCAGTTCGCGCAGGGCCTCGACGAGTCGGGCGGCCTTGCCCGCGTCCGCCGCGTTCGCGTCCATCTCTACGGCTCGCTGGCCGCCACCGGCCGCGGCCACGGCACGGACCGGGCCCTGGTGCTCGGCCTGGAGGGGGAGACCCCCGAGGGGGTCGACCTCGACCGTCTGCCGGCGCGCGTCGCCGACATCGCCGATGCGCGCCGCCTGCGCCTGCTGGGGCGCCGCGAGATCGCGTTCGACCCGGCGACCGACCTCGTCTTCGAGCGTGACGAGCGGTTGCCCGGCCACCCCAACGGGATGCGCTTCGTCGCCCGCGCCGGGGCCGGCCCGGACGATGCCGCCGGCGGCGTCGACGCCATCGTCGCCGAGCGCGTCTACTACTCGGTGGGCGGCGGCTTCGTGGCTGGCGCCGACGAGGCGGGGCGGCCGGTCCTCGTCGAGCGCGACACGCGCCTCCCGCTGCCGTTCTCGACCGCCGCGGAGCTGCTGGCCCACTGCGAGCGCCAGGACCTGCCCGTGAGCGGCGTGATGCTGCGCAACGAGCGCGCCTGGGGCGCGGAGGCCGAGGTCCGGGCCGGGCTGCTGGAGATCTGGGCGGCGATGCAGCAATGCGTCCGCCGGGGCTGCCGGCAGGACGGCGAGCTGCCGGGACTCCACGTGGCGCGCCGCGCGCCCGGGCTGCACCGGCAGCTCGCCGGCCCGCCCCGCGCAGATTCGCGCGATCCCCTGTCCGCGATGGACTGGGTGAGCCTCTACGCCCTTGCCGTGAACGAGGAGAACGCCGCCGGAGGCCGTGTGGTGACCGCGCCGACCAACGGGGCGGCCGGCATCGTGCCCGCCGTGCTGCACTACTACGCCCGCTTCTGCCCCGGGGCGCACGAGGACGGGGTGGTGCGCTTCCTGCTGGCGGCCGGCGCGGTCGGCCTCCTCTTCAAGCTGAACGCGTCGATCAGCGGGGCCGAGGTCGGCTGCCAGGGGGAGGTCGGCTCGGCGTGCTCGATGGCGGCGGCGGGCCTGACGGAGGTGCTCGGCGGCTCGCCGGCGCAGGTCGAGAACGCGGCCGAGATCGCCATGGAGCACAACCTGGGGCTCACCTGCGACCCGATCGGCGGCCTCGTCCAGATCCCCTGCATCGAGCGGAACGCCATGGCGGCGGTAGAGGCGATCAACGCGTCGCGCCTCGCGTTGCGCGGCAGCGGCCGGCACGTCGTCTCGCTCGACAAGGTGATCCGGACGATGCGGGACACCGGCCGCGACATGCAGGAGAAGTACAAGGAGACCTCGCGCGGCGGCCTGGCCACGCACGTCGTCCACGTCCCGGTCAACGTCGTCGAGTGCTGAGGCGCGGGACGAGAGGACGCTACGCGGCCGGACGGGTCCAGGGGTTCAGCAGCTCGATGCCGAAGGGTGTGAAATCGTCCACGTTGCGCGTCGCCAGGACGAGTTCGTTGGCGGTCGCGGTGCCGGCTATCAGCGCGTCGCCGAGATGTACGGTCCGGCCCGTGCGGCGGGCGCGGGCGCGGAGCCGGGAGGCGTGTCCTGCCTCGTCCCGCCCGATCGGCAACACGCGACGCCGGTAGCGTGAGGTCAGGGCCAGAAGGCTGGCGCGCCGTGCGTCGCGCCGGCGTCCGGGCGGCATCAGGCGCACGCCGTACTCCAGCTCGTGGATGACGATGACCGAGAGCCACAGATCGATCCGTTCGGAGAGGAAGGAGACCACGTTCGGATCCGGGGCCGGCTTCGTGACTTCCGAGACGACGTTGGTATCGAGGAGGAACCCCCTCACTCGCCGGCGTCCTCACCCGTGTGCCGCCGATCGAACGCCTCCCAGTCGTCCTCGGTCCAGTCGGCGAACGGCACGGGACGCTCCCGCCCCTCGTGTCGGGACGGAATGTCGAGATCGCCGCCGCGCGGCATGTTCTCGATGAGCCACTGCCCGAGCGACTGGGTGGGCTCGTTGTTCGCGTCCCACACGTGCGCCGGTACGACCACGAACTCCTTGCGGGTCCCGATCCGCTGCGGCCCCTCCTCCTCCGCGCGCCGCAGGATCTCGGACAGCCGGGCCTTCGCCTCGGCAACGGTCCAGGCTCGCGGCTGCCTGCGCTCGTAGCCGACCATCGTCACCTCCCGTTCCGTTGCGTTGCCCCACAGGCTTATGAACTAGTACTAGTGTGGACTAGACGCCTGGCAGCGGTCAAGCCCACCGTGCCGCCGGCTATACTCGCTGGGTGACCCGCACCTACGTCGCG
>JAPOYG010000377.1 GCA_026706755.1 Acidobacteriota bacterium | reverse complement strand
CGGCGAGGCCGGCACCGGCACCGGCCAGGCCGAGCACGACGGCCGCCGTCGCCAGCGTCACCGGGTCGTGCGGCTCGAGGCCGTACAGCAGCGTTCCCAGGGCGCGCCCGACCGCGAGACTGGCCAGTCCCCCGACTGCAACGCCGGTGCCGACGACCCGCAGGACACGCCGCACGGCCTCTCCCAGCACGCGCCCGCGCGTCGCGCCGAGCGCCATCCGGATGCCGGTGGCCACCCGCTGCCGGCGCATCGCCAGCAGCGTCACGCTGTACAGGCCGACCGCCGCGAGCAGGAGCGCCATCCCGCCGAACAGTCCGGCCACGAGCGCCGCGAGCCGCTCCTGCCGCAACGTGCCGTCGACCTGCGTCGCGAGGGTGCGCACCTCGCTCGTCAACGACGGATCGACCGTCCGGATCACCCCCACGACGCTTCCGGCCAGCGCCGCCGGTGCCCCCCGCTCGGTGCGCACGCCGACCGTGAAGATCCCGCTCGGGGCGGTGTAGATGGCGAAGGCGCCCCGGACCGGGTTGAGCCGGCCGTCCCGCCCCAGCGGGAAGTACACCGCGGGGCGGACCGCATCGCGCAGGGACACGGAGATGACGTTCCCGACCACGCCGACGATGACGTGCCGTTGATCCGGCTCGTGCAGCACGCCTATCGTGCGCCCCAGTGGATCCCGGCCGATCCCGAAGTACCGGCTGACGAAGGCGTCGTTGACGATCACCACCGAGCGCGGCGACGCCTGGTCGTCCTCCCGGAAGTCCCGTCCCCGCAGCAGCGGCGCTCCGTAGGTCGCGAACCAGTCCGGGCTGACCGTGGCGGCGTCGACCCAGCGTGCCTCCTCGGCGATCTCGGGCGCGTCGGCGGGATCGAGCATGGCCCGCCAGGTGTTCGCGCTCAGCGGCGTCGGGAACGACACGGCGGCGTGTGCCACGCCCGGGACCTCCTGCACGGCCGCACGGATCCGATCGTACCGGCGCAGCCGCTCTTCGGCGGAGAGGGCGGCGGCGGCGCCGAACGCGTGCGGCGTCACCAGGAGCACGCGGTCCGGGTCCACCCCCGCATCGAGAACCGCCAGCTTCGTGAAGGTCCGTGCGAACAGCCCCGCCGTCACTACGAGGATCAGCGTGAGCGCAACCTGTCCGACGAGGATCGCCCGGTCCAGCCCGAAGCGGGTGTTCGCACTCCCCGGCCGCCCGTGCTCCGCGAGCGCCGCCTGGGGAGCGACGCGGCCGGCCCGCAAGGCCGGCGCCACGCCGCACAGCAGCGTCGCGCAGCTCGCCGCCGCCAGTGTGAAGGCGGCGACCCGCCAGTCCGGCGACACGTCGACGAAGACCTCGCCCGCACGCTGCGACAGGCCCACCACCAGCAGCCGCGTCATCCCGTGTCCGAGCGCGCGACCCAGTCCGCCGCCCGCCGCCGACAGCAGGGTGCTCTCCAGCAGCGCGAGGCGCGCGACCTGCCAGGGTGTCCCGCCGAGCGCCACCCGCACGGCGACCTCGCGCCGGCGTGACACCCCGCGCGCCAGCATGAGGTTTGCGATGTTGGCGCAGGCCACCACACGAACAGCAGGCCGCCGACAGCCAGCAGGGCCAGTAGCGTCGTCCAGTGGCGCTGCCACAGCGTTGACGCGCCGCCGTCTCCGGCCGGCAGCAGCACCATCGGCTCGCGCAGGTAGCGTTCCCGGCCCGCCGCCGTCATCCGCTCCGGCATCGCCGCTTCCCGGATCGCGGGCTGCCACGACCGCACGATCGGCGTCGCCCCCGAGCGACTGGAAGGCGCGTGGCGGAGCGTGATGTGGAGCCAGGGAATCAACGGCTGGTTGTCGAGCACCGACCGGCGCCCGCGCACCAGCGACTCGCAGCCGAGCGGGACCGCCACGTCGAACGTCCGGCCGACCGTCGGCCCGAAGAACCCGGGTGGGGTGACGCCGATCACCGTGAAGGGGGTACCGTTGACCGGCAACCGGCGCCCGATCACGTCTGCGCCGTCGCCGAAGTGACCCTGCCAGAACCGGTGGCTGACGACGGCCACCGGACCGTCCGCGCCGCACCCGTGCCGGTCGTCGGCGGCGGTGAAGACGCGGCCGAGCAGCGCCTGCACCCCGAGCGTCTCGAAGAGGCCGCCGCTGGCCCAGAGGCCCTCGACGAACCGGCTCTCACCCGCCGCGCCGACCTCGAACGGCATGCGGCTCGACGCGAACGCCCCAGCGAACACGCCTTCGGAGCGGCCGTCGATCTCCTGCCAGACCCGGTAGGCCCAGGCGTCTTCCTGGGAGTCGCCGAGATAGAGCCGCGCCAGGCGGGCCGGCTCCGTCACCGGCAGCGGCCTGAGAACGATGCTGCTGATCATCGTGAAGACCGCCGTGCTCGCGCCGATGCCGACCGCCAGCGTCAGCACCGCCACGCAGGTCGCGACCTTCTCCGTCAGGAGCGTTCTTACCACCGACCGCATGTTCTTGAGTCCCCCCTCGTCGCTACTCGCCCGTTCCCGACTCTGGACGCTTCGACGTTTCTCCCCTGTACAGAGAGGCGGGGGGGACGTGCGATTACAGGGTTGTCTCGATGGCGCTGGAGGCCGATGCGTTCGACAGGCGGCCAGAGCGTGCCGCCGGCGTGAGGGACGTTACGGTTCCGGGGTTTCTCGATGGGGGGCCGAGCGCCCGCATCAGGTGGCGTCGCAGCAGCTTGTGGGGCCCGGTGAAGGCGCACCGCCACGTTGGAGGGGGAGATGTGGAACTCCTGCGCGACCTCGGCGACCGGGCGCTCGTCGAGGTCCCGCATCCGCACGACATCGGCCTACCTCGGCGGCAGATGGTCTATCGCCTCCAGCAGGACGCGCACCAATTGCCGTCGGTAGAGCGTCCCGTCGAGGTCCTCCGCGCCCGCGGCGAGCCCGTCGGGCGGGAGCGGCGCGTCGCGGTTCGTTCTCGCTGCGGCGTGCCCGGCCTCGTGGCGCACGATCGCGCCGACCCACCCGCAGGCGGGAGGCCCGCCCCAGTACTGGTACAGCTTCTCCAGCACGATGATCCAGCTCCCCTGCATGGCATCGCGCGCGGTCTCATCGTCGCCAGCGACCCGCCGGGCCACGGGCAGGAACCGCGCCGTGCAGCACCGCAGCCACGCCTCGGGGTCCCGGTCGAGCAACGGGCACCGGACCGCTTCCTCCAGCGGCTGGTGGGCGACGGGCGAGCGACCGGTATTCACCATGCACGGATTCTTGGGGGTCCGGAAGGCGGCCGTCAAGCCTGGCAACGTGACGAGCCGAATCTCGTCGAGCGAGACGGCGTCCGCCGTCCGGCCGTAGAGTTCGTCGTCCTTGGCGACGCGTGCCCCGTGATCCGCTGCGCGCGCTCCAGCGTCCACCCTCATTCGACAGGTAACGCCGTGACGCCCGTCGGGCCGACCGCGACGTCCCGCTTCAGGGCGGCTGAGGAACCGATCGTAGTCCGCTCGCGTGACCTCGGTTCGCAGCGCTCGCGGCAGCTCAATCGACGCGCAGCGTCAGCATCGGGTCCACCCGCGCCGCGCGGCGCGCCGGGACGACGGTGGCGGCGGCGCTGACTGCGGCGAGGACCAGCACGACGCCGGCGACCGTCCACGGGTCGGGCGGCTGCGCCCCGGTCAGGCTCCGCAACAGCCCGGTGACGAGCACCGCGGCGCCCGCTCCCACCAAGGCGCCGATAGCGGCGAGGGCGATGCCACCCAGCGCGAAGCCCGCCGTCACCTGCCTCCCCGAGGCGCCCAGAGCGAGGCGAATGCCGATCTCCTTCGTGCGCTGCGCCACGGCGTAGGCCACGACCCCGTAGAGACCCGCGGCGGCGAGCGTCAGGGCGGCGGCGGCGAACAAGGCGAGCACGAACGTGCGGAAACGCGTCGCCGCGACCGCCCCGCCGACGACCTCGTCCATTGTCCGGAACCCGGTTATCGACAGCAGTGGGTCCGCCTCGCGGAGGATGCGCTCGACGGACGGGATGAGCCCGGCCGCGTCCGCACGCGCCCGCAGCGCCCAGCTCACGGGGAAGAACCCGTGAATCAGCCCGAGCAGCTCGTCCGGCACCTGCTCCACCGGCACGAACACCGTCGGCCGAGTCGCAGTGACGCCGCGCGTCCGGACGTCGCCGAGCACGCCGACAACTTCGCGCACCTGGTCGTCGAAGTCGACGACGGTCGCCTGCAGCCGTGTGCCGACCACGGTCCTCCCGTCGCCGAGGCGCCTGACGTACTCCTCGTTGACCAGCGCCACGGGAGCGGCTCCGGCTCGGTGGTCCGATTCGCCGAACCCGCGCCCGGCCACGAGCGGGACGCGCAGGACCCGCAGGTAGTCTCCCGTCACGTAGCGCCAGTCGACGCTCCCCGCGATCCGGCCGCCCGGAGCCTCGCGCAGCGGGAGATTCAGACCGCGTTCGACGGGCAGGTTGCTGGCGACCGTAGCGGCCTGGACGCCGGGAACCCTTGCCAGCTTGTCCAGCGTCCGTCGATAGAGCGCCGACGCGGCGGCCGCGGACGTGTAGGCAGGACCCTGCAGCGATACGCGGGCGGTGAGCACGTTGGCGGGCGCGAAGCCCAGTTCCGATGACGTGAGTTCGACGAACGTCCGCAGGAAACCCGCCGCGGATGCCAGCAGCGTCGTGCACAGGGCGACCTGCGCGGCCACCAGCGACCGGCGCATCCAGGAGCCGCGCGCCGTGGTCACGGTGCGCGAACGCCCGTCGTGCAGCGCGTCCGCCGGACCGCTACGGATCGCCAGCAGGCCGGGCAGCAGGCCGAACAGCACGCCAGTGGCGATGGCGATGCCGAAGGACCCGAGCAGCACGAGAGCATCGACTGCGAGGCCCCAGATCGCAAGCTGCGGCTGGGTCGCGGCGAGCCCGCGCACGCCGACGGCCGCGGCCAGGACGCCCACCGCGCCGCCGGCTGCCGACAACAGGACACTCTCGGTCAGCAGTTGCCGGAGCAGGCGGCCGCGGCCTCCGCCGAGTGCGGAACGGATGGCCAGCTCCTGTCGGCGCCCTACCGCACGGGCCAACTGCAGGCCGGCCGCGTTGGCGCAGACCACCAACAGCATGGCGCCCACGGCCGCGGTCAACAGCCAGACAACGCCCTCGCTGCGGTCGGCCAGCACGTCCCGGTGGGGTCGCACGCCCATCCGTGGTCCGTCTGGCACTCCAGCGGGCAGTTCGGCCAGCGCCCGGAGCCGGTCGGGCAGGTTCAGGGCCAGCGCCTGCAACTCGGCCTCGGCCTGCACCGCGGTCCACCCCGGCGCGAGCCGGCCGATCAGCCTGTAGTTCTGGTCCATGCCGCTCGGATCGGGGCGGAACGGCGTCCACGCGTCGACCTCCTCGTACGACCAGAAGTCGGCCGGCATGACCCCGATGACGGTGTGCGGCCGCCCCCCCAGCCGCACCGTCTGCCCCACGATGCTCGGGTCGCCGTCGAAGTGGCCGGCCCACACGGCGTGGCTGAGCACGACCACCGACGGATCGTTCTCGTCCTCGCGCAGGAAGGCGCGCCCGAGCTGCGGCTCGATGCCGAAGACCCGGAAGAAGCCCGCGGTCACCAGGAGGCTCCGGGCATGCGTCGACCCGTGGTCGCTGGCGAGGTTGACTCCCGGGGTCTCGCGGGTGCCCGCCAGCGCCGAAAAGGCCAGGCTGTTGTCGCGCGCAAGCGCGACGACAGCTTGCGGGTGGAAGATCGTCGAGCTGGGCCCATCCCCGTATGCGACCACGTTCAGGATACGGTCCGGTTCAGGGAAGGGCAGCGGACGGACGAACACGGCGTTGATCGCGCTGACCATCACGGTCGCGGCGCCGAGGCCGAACCCGAGGACCACCACCGCGGAGGTCGTGAAGCCCGGGCTCTTCGCCAGCGTCCGGGTGCCGATGCGGAGGTCCTGCCACAGATCGGCGAGAAGCCGCCGCCAGTGCCGCTGCCACCCTTCGCCAATGCGCATGCTACCTCGCTTCCTGACCCGCGCGTAGTAGCCAAAGGCGCTCGTCGCCCGGCTCGAGCCCCTTGATGACCTCGATCGTGGTCACTGACGCCCGGCCCTGTCGGACGCGCGTCCGCGTCGCCTTCACCGATCGGGCCGCCCCACGTAGACCCACGCCGTCGAGCCGGTCGACGCCATAGGCTCTCCCCCTGTATAGAGGGGCGGGGGGACGTGCGATTACAGGTTGTCTCGATGCCTCTGGCCGCCCGAAGCTGACGACAGTCGACCGATGCGCATCGAGCGAGCAAGGGGCGAACGATGGCGTTCGGGGGCAGGACGCGATGGAACGGGCGCGAGGGCGCCGAGGACGCGCTGGAACGCAGGTCCGGGGAAGGCTGGCCGGGAGCGGGAACTGCAAGAGCCGCGACCAGGCCTCGCGCTCCTGTCGGTCAGGGGATCGTCGTTGGATCCCATCCCCCCGCGAGAGACCGTCAGCTCCATCGCCGCCAGCACGGCCGCCCGCTTTCTTCCGTCACGGTCCCGTCGATGCGAGCTCTTGGACGAGTTGCTTCGCAGCCAGTTGACAGATCCTACCGCTGCCGGCAACCGGAGCCGATACCTCGCGTGTCCAAGCAGACAGGCTCGATCCCGATGGGGACCGAAGGACTTGTCGCGCAGTAAGCCGTCCCTGACACGCTTCAGAAGAGACCCGGGGGTAGGTGCGCGATCCGACAGGCTCGACCGACAGACTCGTCGCATGGATCCGAACCTCCGACCACTGACCGGACCCTGGAGGTCGCGACGCGGGCGGCGTGGGCGTACGCGATCCAGGGGTGGCGGGAGAAGGGCGGGGTCATCAAGCCCGCTGGCGAACCGTTGCGGGCGACGGCGCGAGAGCACCTGTCGGCGCAGGTCGGCGGCTGGAGGCCGACGCGGGCGTGGCCAGCATCCGTGCGCGACCTGCCGGCCGCGGCGCTCCCGGAGTGGCAGCGTCTGACGGGTCGAAGGTGGCCGGTTGATCTCCGCGTCGGCATCCTCGTGTCGGGTTCTATGCACCTGGTGAGGGTGACCCGGGGGCGCTCCAGCCACAGGCTGTTGGACGCATCCCGCTACTCCCGACGACGACGTAATCCCCCCAGGCGTCCATCAGCACGCGACGCTTCGCGAGGAGGTCGCCGCGACGGTACGCGCGCTCGACCCCGGAGCCGACCGCATGGGCCAAGGCCGTTTCGACGACGGCGAAGTCGTGGGCCGTCTCCTCGGACGCCCAATCGCGGAACGATGAGCGGAAGCCGTGGATCGTACCGGCGATGTCCTGCACCGTCCGCGTCAGCCCCATCTGCGACAGGGCGCGGCCGGTGCGCTCGGA
>JAPOYG010000406.1 GCA_026706755.1 Acidobacteriota bacterium | reverse complement strand
CCGCTGACGCTGGTGCGGCATCATGCCCGACGCCTCGCGGTCGACTACCTGCTGGAGCAGGCCTACCTGAATCCGCATCCCAGGGAGCTGGCCTTGCTGAATCACGCGTAGCGTCCGGGGCAGGGACTTCACATACAATTCGGGCGGGGGAAGAACACAGGCGGAGTCCGCGTTCGCGCGAGACCGCTCGGTCGCGCTCCCGCGGCGCAGGCTCCTGGGAGGAGGGCGAGATGTGCGATGAGAGAACCGCGGCCGACACCGTCGAGCACCTGCGCGCGAAGAAGCTGACGCGGCGGGAGTTCGGGGCCGTCTCGGCCGGTGCGGGACTGGCCATGTTCTGGCCCCGGGCGGCCAACGCCCAGGACGTCACCGCGTCCGAGATCGACGTCACGACGCCGGACGGCGTGGCCGACTGCCACTTCGTGCACCCTGCGTCGGGCGCCCACCCCGGCGTGCTGATCTGGCCCGACGCCTTCGGACTGCGCCCCGCGAAGCGGCAGATGGCCCGGCGGCTGGCCGAGTCCGGCTACTCCGTGCTGGTGGTCAACCAGTACTACCGGTCGCAGCGGGCGCCCATCGTCGAGACCAGGAACTTCGCTGCCGAGGCCGCCACGCTGCGACCCCTGATGGGGACGCTCAACGCGGACACCCACGTGCGCGACGCGCGGGCGTTCGTGGGCTTCCTCGACGACCAGTCGTCGGTCGACTCCAACCGCAAGATGGGGACGATGGGCTACTGCATGGGCGGTCCGATCACGATGCGCACCGCGGCCGCCCTGCCCGATCGCATCGGCGCCGGGGCCTCGTTCCACGGCGGCGGCCTGGTGACCGACCGGCCGGACAGCCCGCACCTGCTCGTGCCGCAGATGACGGCGCACTACCTCTTCGCGATCGCCGACAACGACGACCAGGCCGATCCGGAGGCGAAGAACGTCCTCCGCGAGGCCTTCGACGCGGCCGGGCTGCCGGCCGAGATCGAGGTCTACGAGGGCGCGCTCCACGGCTGGTGCCCGCCCGACACGCAGGTGTACCACGAGGCGCAGGCGGAGCGCGCGTGGAGCCGCCTCCTGGCGCTCTTCGAGCGGGCGCTCGCGTAGCCGCGCCGTCTCCCTGTCACGACCCGTCGCGGCCGTCGGCCGGGAACAGCCGACCGGACGGCCGCGGCGGCGTCGCATCCCTCCAGGTCGGGCACGACCCGTCCGTTCAGCCTCCACGTGCCGCCCGGCGAGCTCCCGGACGGAGGGGACGCGGAGCAGCCGACAGGATATCGTGGCCCGGCGCATCCGGCCGCCGCCACCGAATCGACGCAGTCGCCCTAACGGTCCCTCCGCGACGCGGACCGCCGCCGGGGTATTCTGTGGGCCACCGCCGGCACGGGGCCGGGGTGCTCTCTCGGGCCGGCGGTCGAGGCCTCATGGCGAATTCCTGGTCGCGCTGGGTGCAGGCGCCGCAGAGCGTCGGGTTGCGCAAGGCGATCTTCCAGGTGCACCTGTGGACCGGCATCGGCCTGGGCGCCTACGTGTTCGTGATCTGCGTGACCGGCAGCGTGCTGGTCTACCGGAACGAGCTCTACATCGCCTTCTCCCCGCAACCGGTCATCGTGGACAGCACCGGCGTGTCCCTGGGCGAGGACGCGCTGGAGCGGGCCGCCCGCGAGGCCTATCCCGGCTACGAAGTCCAGGAAGTCCGGCCGGGCGAGACCCCGCGACACGCGGTCCGGCTTACCCTGACGCGCGGCGGCGAGCGGATCCGGCGCCTGTTCGACCCCGTCACGGGCGAGGACCTGGGGGATCCCCTGCCGCTCGGCTACCGCGTGAGCGCGTGGATTCTCGACCTGCACGACAACCTCCTGGCCGGGCAGACCGGCCGGCGCGTGAACGGCGTCGGCGCGCTCTTCCTCCTGCTGCTGTCGCTGACCGGAGCCGTCATCTGGTGGCCGGGCAGCCAGCGCTGGCGGCGCAGCCTGACCTTCGACCGGCGGGGGGACTGGAGGCGCTTCCACTGGACCCTGCACAGCGCGTTCGGCTTCTGGTGCTGGCCCTTCCTCTTCATGTGGGCGGTCACCGGGGCCTACCTCTCGTTCCCCGCCGCGTTCGCCGCCGTCGTCGACTACCTGGAGCCGTTCGACATGTCGAACCCGGTGGAGCGCGTCGGCGACCGCGTGATGTACTGGCTCGCCTACCTGCACTTCGGCCGGCTCGGCGGCCGCGGCATCCCGGGCTGCGAGGCGCTCTGCAACTCGACCACCAAGGCCGTCTGGGCCGTGATGGGACTGGTGCCGCCCGCGCTCTTCGTCACCGGCGCCTACCTGTGGTGGAGCCGCGTCGTCCGGCGCTGGCTGCGGTCGGCGCGCTAGCGCCAGCGCCTCGGCCGGTCCCGTCGTCGACTGCTAACATGGCCGCTGGGGGCTGGTGAGCGCCCAACGGCAAAGCACCGCGGCCTCGCGAGCGGAGGGCACCATGAACAGACGCGACTTCATCACGACGTCGGTCGGCGCCGGGTTGCTCGTGGCGGCATCCTCCAGGTCCCTGTTCGCGCAGTTCCGGTCCGCAGGGCGCGGCGGGACGATGTTCGACAAGATCTGGGATGCCCACGTCGTGGCGAACCTGGGCGGCGAGACCGATCTGCTCCAGGTGGACCGCTGCATCGGCGGGAGCCCCACCCAGGTGCTGCGGCTGGTCCGGGAGGGCGTCGAGCTCCGGAATCCCGAGATCTTCTACAACGTGCCCGACCATACGGTCTCCACGTCGCCGGAGCGGTACGCCGACCCCTCGCTGGGATGGGGCTGGCAGCCGTACGAGGAGCTCGCCGACGAGATGCGGGAACTGGGGTTCACCAAGGCCTTCGGCCAGTCCGATCCGCGATTCGGCATCATGCACGTCGTCGGTCCCGAGACCGGGCTCAGCCAGCCGGGCATGGTGCTCTGCGCCGGCGACAGCCACACCTGCACGCACGGGGCGATGGGCCTGATCTCCTGGGGCGGAGAGAACTCGGACAACATCCTGCGTACCGGCACGGTCATCCGGCGCCGCCCGCGCACCATGCGCGTGAACATCGTCGGCGCGCTCGGCCCCGGGGTGCGGGCCAAGGACGTCATCCTGCGCACGATCGCGCAGCTCGGCACGGACTCGGGCACAGGCTTCGCCGTGGAGTACGCGGGGCCGGTCGTGCGGGCCCTTTCGCAGGAGGCCCGGTTCTCGATCTGCAATCTCGCGGTGGAGATGGCCTCCCCGACGGGCATGGTCAGCCCCGACGATACGACCTACGAGTACCTCTCGGGCCGGGAGTTCGCCCCCTCGGCGCGCTACTGGGACCAGGCCCTGGCGTTCTGGCGCACGCTGCCCACGGACGACGACGCGCTGTTCGATCGCGAGGAGACGATCGACATGACCGGGGTGGAGCCGCAGGTCACCTGGGGCATCAACCCCGAGCACGCGATCGGGATCGGCGAGCGGATTCCGGATCCCGACCGGGCGCCCGCGGGCAAGCGCGCTACCTACCGGCAGGCGATCGAGTACAGCCGCCTCACGCCGGGCGAGCCGATCCTGGGGACGCCGATCGACGAAGCGTTCATCGGCTCCTGCGTCGAGAGCCGCATCAGCGACCTGCGCGCGGCGGCGGCCATCCTCGAAGGCCGCCGCGTTGCGTCGACCGTCCACTCGGCCTGGGTGGTTCCGGGATCGAACGCGGTCAAGGCGCAGGCCGAGGCGGAGGGCCTGGACCGCATCTTCAAGGACGCGGGATTCGAGTGGCGCGAGTCCGGCTGCTCGAAGTGCTACGGCTCGAACGGCGACTACGTCGAGCCCGGGCACCGATGCATCTCGAACTCGAACCGCAACTACATCGGCCGCCAGGGACGGGAGACGAACACCCTCCTGGCCAGCACGACCACCGTCGCCGCCTCGGCCATCGCCGGCAGCGTCGCCGACGTGCGTGCCCTCCTGTAAGCGCGCGCCTTCCTGCAGAGAGGACGAGGCCATGGCACAGGAGATCCGGCGCGGCGGGCACGTCTTCGACGTGCACGAGGGCCTGGCGGCGCCGTTCATGTTCGACAACGTCAGCACGGACGTCATCGCCCCCGCCCTGACCAACCTGACGGAGGGGCTCGACGCGCCCCGCGGCGGCCTCGGATCCAACCGGGGAGCGACGGCGTTCGCCAACATCCGCTACCGCGCGGACGGTTCCCCGCGGCAGGACTTCGTCTTCAACCAGGAGGCGTACCGGACGGCCTCGATCATGGTCGTGGGCAAGAACTACGCCACCGGCAGCTCGCGGGTCACCGGGGTCACGCGGCCGCTCGCGGCGTGGGGCGTCCGGGTCTACATCGGCGAGAGCTTCGGGCCTATCTTCCTGACCAACGCGGTGCAGTACGGCGTCTTGACGGTGGAGCTGCCCCGGGAGACGCTGAACGAGATCGTGGAGTGGGTCGAGTCGCACCACGGCGTCCGCATGCGGGTGGACCTGGAGCGGCAGCGGATCGAGACGCCGGGCCGCGACCCGATCGCGTTCGAGACCGACCCCCGGGTGCGGAACAAGCTGCTGAACGGGCTGCACGACCTCGAGGAGATCGAGCCCCACCTCCCGGCGGCCCGGGCGATGCGGGCACGGGACGTCGAGGAGCGCCCGTGGATCTATCGACCCGGTGACGACCGTCGCTAGCGCGCCCCGACGGGCGCGTGGGGAGTCCGCGCTGGTACGCATTCCTTCCCGGCGGACGCTGACGGGGCTGGGTGCCGTGCCCCGGCACCCACCGCGATTCGTGCGGCATACCGGCGTCGCGGCGCCCTTCCGCCAACCGGACCTCGAAAGCGAGCTCATCGCTCCGGTCGGGGAGGAGCTTCGCGATCTCCATGCCGTGCACCTCGATGGAGGCGACGTCCCGCTCGAATCCCATCGACACGACGGCTCGTGGACCGGCCCGCATGCCTTCCCCGGTTTTCGCCATCGACCCGACGGGACGGAAGACCCGGACTTCATCCTCAATCGGGAACCGTATCGCGAGGCCTCGATCCTGCTCGCCGGACGGAACTTCGGCCAGGGCAGCCAGCGGGCGTTCGCGGTCATCCGGCTCCGCCAGTGCGGGATGCGCGTGGTCATCGCACCGAGCTTCGGTCCGGTGTTCCATGACGACTGCTTCGACTTCGGTCTCCTCCCGGTGGCGCTCGACGAGAGGGTGGTGGCAAGGCTCGCGGCGCGAGTCCGGGCGAATCCGGCGATCCCGATGACGGTCGATCTGGCGAGCCAGCGGGTCGAGCGCCCCGGCATGCCGCCGGTTCCCTTCTCGATCGACCCGCGGCGGCGCTCGAGTCTGCTCGAGGGCCGGGACACGACGCTGCTCGAGCGGCTGCGGCACGGCGCGAGCGCCGACGCGATGCGGGAACGGGACCGGCGCCGCCGACCCTGGATCTACGACGCTCGCGACCGCCGCAACCCGTGAGGTTCGCGGCGGGGCGGAGTGCCGGTTCCGCGGCCCGGGCTCACCGGCGTTCCACCGGCTCGAGCCGCAGCACGCGGCCGGACCCGCGACGCTCCTCGACCGCCAGGTAGATGTAGCCGTCCGGTCCCTGCCGGACGTCCCGCACCCGGCCGATGCCGTAGGCCAGCGTCTCTTCCTGCTCGATCCGCCCCGGGCGGTCGATGCTCGGCGTGAGTCGCGCCAGCCTCCGTCCGGCCATCCCGCCGACGAAGAAGCTGCCCTTCCATTCCGGGAAGCGGTCGGCCGTGTAGAGCAGGAGCCCGGAGGTGGCGATCGAGGGGACCCAGAAGTGCACGGGCGCTTCGACGCCCTCGGCGCGCGTCCCGGCATGAATCGCGGTCCCGCTGCCGTAGTTGACGCCGTAGCCGACCACCGGCCAGCCGTAGTTCAGGCCGGGCCGTATCCGGTTCAGCTCGTCCCCGCCCTGCGGTCCGTGCTCGTGGGCCCACACCTCGCCGGTCTCGGGATGCACCACCAGCCCCTGAGGGTTCCGGTGTCCGTAGCTCCAGATTTCGGGAAGCGCGCCGGGTTGCCCGACGAACGGATTGCTCTCGGGGACGCGGCCGTCGTCGTGGAGGCGCACCGTGACCCCGTGGTGGTTCGACAGGTCCTGCGCGGGGTGCGCCGAAAGGTCTCCCGACGTGCGCGCCATCCTGTCGCCCACCGAGACGAACAGGTACTCGTCGGGGGTCCAGGCGAGCCGCCCTCCGTAGTGACCGCCGCCCTCGGACCGCGCCTCGAAGACGTCCGCGATTGCCGTGAAGCGATCGTCCTCGAACCGGCCTCTGACGACTGCCGTCGTCGAGCCCTCTCCCTTCGGCCGCGCATAGCTCAGGTACAGCAGGCGGTTGGTGGCGAAGTCGGGGTGCGGCAGCACCTCGAACAGGCCGCCCTGGCCCCGAGCCAGTACTTCCGGCACCCCCGGAACCGGGTCGGGCAGCAACGCTCCGGCCCGGACGACGCGCAGGCGTCCCGGGCGTTCGGTGACCAGCAGGTCGCCGTCTGGAAGCCAGGTGATGGACCAGGGGACTTCGAGACCTTCCGCCACGGTCACGAGACGGAAATCGTGGTACGCGGACCGGTGCACCTCCTGCGCGGCCACCTGGGATCCGGCGAACGTGCATACCGCGGCAGCACAAGCAACGACAGAGCGGATCATCGGTGGCTCCGGTTACAGCGTGCCTCGCGCACGCGACTTCGCGCCATCCTAACCGGATTCGTTCGCCCGCGCCCTCGCCCCAGGCCGCTCGGCACTCCCGCCCGTGTTGATAGGATTGGCGCGGGTTGTCGCTGCCGTGCCGGCGCAGGGCAGCGGCTGAACGGGGAGATTGCCCGGTCGAGCGGCTGGAGGTGAGCGATGCGATTCTGTCGTCTTCTGTTGACGGTCGTGCTCGGGATCGGGCTGGGCGGGTTCCAGGGCGTCGGTGAGGCGCAGGAATCGGAGCCGCCGCCGCTCGCGCAGTCGCGCGTCACCCGGCTCGACATCACCAGCCGTGAGGCGGCGTTCGGCGGCCGGTCGTTCGGCGCCGTGGGCGCGTACGAGATCCTGCTCGGCACGGCCACGGCCGTCGCCGATCCGGGCGACCCGCTGAACGCCGGGATCGCGGATCTCGAGAACGCCCCCCGCAACTCGGACGGGCTGGTCGAGTACACCTTCGAGGTCGACATCCTGAAGCCGGTCGACATCACCCTGGGCAACGGCGTCCTCGTGTACGAGGTCAACAACCGCGGCCGCAACATCGTCTTCGGCTACTTCCACGAGGCGGGGCGGGGCTACGCGGCCGGGAACGCCGGCAGCGCGTTCCTCATGAACCAGGGCTACACGTACGT
>JAPOYG010000260.1 GCA_026706755.1 Acidobacteriota bacterium | reverse complement strand
GGAGCCGCGTACTGCAGCGTCCCGAGCAGCGTGCGACAGCTATGCGTTTCGCACGCCGTCGCTGCGAAACCTCGAATTGACCTTCCCATACGGGCACAATGGCATGTTCAGGACGCTGCGCGCCGTCGTGGGGTTCTATGAATCCACCATCGCCGGGGAGTCCCGGAACCCGAACGTCAGCTACGAGGAGCTCGATCCGCGGCTTCGCGAGTTGCAGAACGTGGACGAAGAAGACGTGGATCTGATCGAGTTCTTGTTTGCTCTGAGCGACAGCTCGTTCGACCGTACGATTCCCGAGCGCGTACCGAGCGGCCTGCAAGTCGGCGGAAGAATTCGCTAGACAGAGTGCGCGCCGTCGTGGTAGACTAGCTGCAAACACCCAATTTAGGGGCATAGCGATTGGAGGGCTCACGTGAAACGGATTTCTCTGTGTGTGCTCGGCGTAATGGCGGTTGCGATGAGCGCGCCAGCGCAGGCGCAGGTCTACGAGGAGCGCCGGATCGATACGAAAGACCCCATCCAAAAGCCGTTGCTCGCCGCTCCGAACGCGGCTATGGCCAGGGACGCCACGGTCATTAAGATAATTCGGAATCCGGCGAAGAGTGCGGAGGAAGACGTCACGGCTGCCGACTTTACGTTTGAAGTTTTGAGGCCCGGCCCCGGCCGTATGGTCTGCTACGACCTGACCGGCTTTCCCGGAGAGCGGCCGTGGTCGGTGGAGTGCACCAGCAGCGATGCCAACCTGCCGCGCATCATGCAGAATCGAGCGTTCGCGGAGATGGGGGCCAAGGCCACGCCAATTCTGGCAGATGGCAGGCGGGCCGGCAGGCCTGTCTTGTCGAGCAGCGGCACCGGAGGGATCAGGGATCTGGTTGTGGCCGCCGGGAAAGACGGAACGCGTGAGTTGTCCGAGGTCGGGTCCATCTGGTACAACCTCCGGGGCGACAGTCAGGACACCGCCATCTGGCACACGTTTATCGGCATGCCGAACTTCACGGCGGAGCAAGTCGGACTGCCGAACAACCGCGACGCGGGCGGCGCCTGGCTGATGTTTGAGGGCACGCCGGAAGCCCACGTCATGTTGCCGGGCCGATAAACGGCAGAGAGTTTCTCGGCCTCGGGGTTTCGACCACGAATCAGGGGGAGGTGTGTGACACCTTCCCCTGATTTCCTGCAGGTTGCTTTATGAAGTATCTACTGGCGTGTCTTCTTGCCTCCGCTCTTCTTGCCTCCGCCACGATGTTTGCAACCCAGAGCAGACAGACTTTCTCAGGCACGATCACCGATGAGGAGTGCCCCGTAGCCGATCATTCCGGAATGCGGATGGGGTCGACCGACGCTGCCTGCGCCATCGCTTGCGTCGATGACCACAGCGTCCCGTTCGTTTTGTTTGACGGCAAAGGAGTCTATCGGTTGAGCGACCAGGACAAATCAAGAGAGTTTGCCGGAAAGAAAGTGGCAGTCGTCGGCACGCTGGACTCCGAGACCTACACGATCCAGGTCATTTCAATGGCCGCGGCCAGTGACCCATCGATCCTCGAATAGGGCCGGGCCTGGCTCGCCGCGCCGCGTTCCATGGATCTCCACCACGTAGTCTCGCGGCGGCGGGACCGCGTTGAGGAGCCCGACCAACATCCCCTCCCTCTCCGCCAGTAACCCCGGTGTCCACACGACCTCCCTGCTGCCCAGGTGGGAGGTCACGAAGCGCGAGACCTCCTTCGTGACCTTCCGCAGCCCTTTCGGCCCGGGCCGCCTGGCCAAGAGGCCGACCGTGCCTTCGGCCAGGAACTTGGCTTGGAGGTTGTAGAACGTCTGACGGCTGAGCCCGAACCGGGCGCGCCGTCACGCGCGCCCGGCCAACCGCTACGGCTCCAGCGTATCCGGTATCGCCGGCCGGCGCCGGTGCGCGACTACCGCATCGGCGAGAAGTCGGTGGCCTGCAGGAACATCGACTCAACCGCGGCGGCGAGGCGGCCGTCGGCGTTCAGCTCCTCGTAGGCCGCGCGCCACTCCGGGTCCTCGATGAAGGCACTCCAGCTCTGCTGCGCCGCCTCCCGGCTGTCGTGCCGGAGGATGTAGATCAGGGTGTCCTCGGAGCGCGGGGCGTCGGTCGGCACCCAGTAGCCGACGTTCTCCATGCCGTGGCGCTCGAAGATCCGGGCGGCGTAGCCGCGGAACTCGTCCAGCAGGCCCTCCATCTTGCCTTCGTTGGCGGTGTAGGTGCGGAGCTCGTAGACCGATCCGCCGGACTGGGCGCGGGCCGTGCCGTCGAGCGCCTGCCCGAGGACGATGCCGCCGGCGAACACCGTCGCCAGGAGGGCGACGCCCCAACGCTTGTCGATGTGCATGATTTTCTCCTCCCGCCCCCGGGCTGGGCGCGGCCGCTCGGTGCGGCTGCCGCCGGAACCGTCGGGGCACGCGCCGAACAGCGTACCGCAGAGCGGCCGGCGCGGACCATCTGCAGCCGAGTGCGCGGACGCCGGCACCGCGCGACGCCCGGCCGGGCGAGCGTGGGCAGCACGGAACCGCGCGTCTTGCCGGTCCGCGCCCTGACGCTACCGTTGCGGCCGGTCGACGTTGCAGTGCCGAACGGCGGTTGCCGGGCGCCGGGAGCGGCTCTATGATGATCTGTTGCGCTCGCCGCGGGGCACGTCCGCGGGGGCGCACGCGTCCGCGGGGGCGCACGCGTCCGCCGGGGGCGGACGGAGGAGTCCGAGACGCGTCGCGGGCACCCATGCCCGGTCGCCTCCACTCGCATGCCGCAACTGACCGGTCAGCCGGCGGACGGACGCATCGCCATTCGGGGCGCTCGCACGCACAATCTGCAGAACATCGATCTGACGCTGCCGAAGCGGCAGATCATCGTCGTCACCGGGGTCAGCGGCTCGGGGAAGTCCTCCCTGGCGTTCGACACCGTGTACGCGGAAGGGCAGCGCCGCTACGTCGAGTCGCTCTCCGCCTACGCCCGGCAGTTCCTCGAGCGGATGGAGAAGCCGGACGTCGACCGCATCGACGGCATCTGCCCCGCGATCGCGATCCGCCAGAAGAACAGCGTCCGCAATCCGCGCTCCACCGTCGGCACGACGACGGAGGTGCACGACTACCTGCGCCTGCTGTTCGCGCGGGTCGGCCGCACGATCTGCCGCGGCTGCGGGGAGGAGGTCGTTCGGGAGACCGCAGAGGTCGCGGCCCGCCGCCTCGCGGCGCGGCCGGCGGGCACGCGGCTGATGATTGGGTTCGACCTGCCGATCGCCGCTGCGGCGGCCACGTCCGCGGCGAAGGGCAACGGCGACGGCTCGGGCGCGCCGGCCGAGGGGACGCCGGCCCCGCGCCGCGGTCGCCGGCGATCGGAGCGGACGCGGTCGGCCGGCGGCGGCGCGTCGCGCCGCGGGCCGGCGGCGCGGGCGGAGACCGTCATCGCGGGCGCCGACCCCGTGGCCGGCGCGCTCGAGACCCTGCGGCGCAAGGGCTTCGGCCGCCTGCTCGTCGACGACCGGGCGGTCTCGTTCGACGACGTCGATCCGGGCCGGCTGGGCGGCCGGAGCGTCCTGCAGGTGATCGTGGATCGGATCGCGGTCGGCCCGGACGTCCTCACCCGGCTGACGGATTCCATCGAGACCGGCTACGCCGAGGGCGGCGGAACGGCGTTCGCGGTCGAGGTTCCGGCCCGGGGCGGGAACGGGGGCGGGGAGGGCGGCGGCGAGCCGACGGTCCACGAGTTCAGCGAGCGCTTCGAGTGCCGCTCGTGCCGCATCCAGTACGAGGTGCCGCAGCCGCGCCTGTTCTCGTTCAACAGCCCGTTCGGGGCATGCCCGACCTGCCACGGCTTCGGCAACGTGATCGAGCTCGACATGGGGCTGGTCGTCCCCGACCCGTCGAAGTCGATCCAGCAGGACGCCATCGAGCCGTGGAGCAAGCCGCACTACCGGTCGTACCTCGCCGGCCTCAAGAAGGCGGCCCGCCCGCGCGGCATCCGGCTCAACGTGCCGTGGTCGGAGCTCACGGACGAGGAGCGCAGCTTCGTCATCGAGGGGGACGGCAGCTACCGCGGCATCCAGGGCTTCTTCCGCTGGCTCGAGGGCAAGAAGTACGTCATGCACATCCGGGTGTTCCTCAGCCGCTACCGGGGCTATCTCACCTGCCCCGACTGCGGAGGGGGGCGGCTCCGCCCGGAGGCGCGGGACGTGCGGGTCGGCGGGCGCACCATCGACGAGGTGTGCGCGCTCACCGTGGCGGAGGCGCGGGCCTTCTTCGACGAGCTGCTGCTGTCGGCGAAGGAGGCCGAGGTCGTCGATCGCGTCACGCGCGAGATCCGCAAGCGCCTTTCGTTTCTCGGCGACGTCGGCCTCGACTACCTGACCCTCGACCGCCTCTCGTCGACGCTCTCGGGCGGCGAGTCGCAGCGCATCAACCTGGCAACGGCGCTCGGATCGGCCCTCGTCGGCACTCTCTACGTGCTCGACGAGCCGTCCGTGGGGCTTCATCCCCGCGACAACGAGCGGTTGATGCGCATCCTCGCCCGGCTGCGCGACCAGCAGAACACGGTGCTGATCGTCGAGCACGACGCCGACATGATCCGGGCCGCCGACTACGTGGTCGACCTCGGCCTGGGGGCCGGAACCAGCGGCGGCCGGGTCGTCTTCGCCGGCCCGGAGGCGGAGCTCGCCCGCGAGCCCACGTCGCTGACCGCGAAGTACCTGCGCGGGGACCTCGCGATTCCGGTGCCCGCGACCCGGCGCAAGCGGGCCCCGGGCACCCCCTCGGTGCGCGTCCGGGGGGCTTCCGAGCACAACCTGCGCGATCTGGACGTCGAGATCCCGCTCAACATGCTGACCTGCGTCACCGGCGTGAGCGGCTCCGGGAAGTCGACGCTCGTGCACGACGTGCTCTATGCGGCCATCAAGCGGGCGACCGGAGGCTGGGACCGGCGGGTCGGAGCCCATGACGGCCTGGAGGGCGCCGCGGCCCTCAGCGACGCGGTGCTCGTCGACCAGACGCCCATCGGCCGGACGCCCCGGTCGAACCCGGTGACCTACCTCAAGGCGTTCGATCCGATCCGCGAGCTGTTCTCGCAGACGCGCGAGGCGCGCGCGCGGGGACTCTCGGCGAGCCATTTCTCCTTCAACGTCCCCGGCGGGCGGTGCGACGGGTGTGACGGGGAAGGGGTGGTCCGCGTCGAGATGCAGTTCCTGGCGGACGTCTTCGTGCCGTGCGACCAGTGCGACGGCACCCGCTTCAAGCCCCAGGTCCTCGAGGTGACCTTCCGCGGCCGCAGCGTGCACGACGTGCTGCAGATGACCGTGCACGAGGCGCTGCACTTCTTCGGGGCGTCCGCCAAGGTCGTGCGAAAGCTCGAGGTGCTCGACGAGATCGGCCTCGGCTACCTCCGCCTGGGCCAGCCCGCGACGACGCTGTCCGGCGGGGAGGCGCAGCGCATCAAGATCGCGGCCCACCTCGGATCGCGACGCCCCGGCCGCACGCTGTACCTCTTCGACGAGCCGACGACCGGCCTGCACTTCGACGACATCGCGAAGCTCCTGGCCGCGTTCCGCAAGCTGCTGCAGGCGGGGCACAGCCTGCTCGTCATCGAGCACAACCTCGACGTCATCAAGACGGCGGACTGGATCATCGATCTCGGCCCGGAGGGGGGGCGCGACGGGGGGCGGATCGTCGTAGCGGGGACTCCCGAGCAGGTCGCGGAGCATCCGGGCTCGCACACCGGCCGGCACCTGCGGCCGGTGCTCGAGGCGGCGCGGGCGCGCGCCGCGGCCGACTAGGATCCCGTGACGCGGGCCTCCGTCCTCCCGCGTGCGTTCTACGCGCGCCCCACGTTGCAGGCGGCGCTCGATCTCATCGGCAAGGTGGTGGTCCACGTCACCGAGGACGGGGCGGCGGCCGGGATGATCGTGGAGGTGGAGGCGTACGCCGGCGAGGACGATCCGGCGTGCCACGCGGCGGCGGGCCTGACCCGGCGCAACGCGCCTCTCTACGGCCCCCCCGGCCGGGCCTACGTCTACCTCAACTACGGGCTGCACCACCTGCTGAACGCGGTCACCGAGCCGGCCGGGTCGCCGGGCGCAGTCCTGATTCGCGCCCTCGAGCCGCGCGAGGGCCTCGCGCTCATGCGCCGCCGGCGCGGTCGCGGGGCGCGGCGGGGGCCGGCGCCGAGCGACGCCGCGCTGTGCCGGGGGCCGGGCAACCTCACGGCCGCGCTCGGCGTCACGCTGGCGCAGAACGGGACGCCGCTCGGGGGCGGGACGCTGTACGTCGAGGACCGGGGGGAGCGGACCGTGCCGCCGGTCTGGAGCCCGCGGATCGGCATCCGGGTGGGCGTCGAGCGCCGATGGCGTTGCTACGTGCCCGACTGTTCCTCCGTCTCGGGGCGGCGCTGACGGCAGGGGAGCGCTCCCGGGGCGGCCCGCGTCGAGCGCCGCGCAGAAAGGCGCCCCGTCGAGCCCGCCCGGGAAGGCCCCGCGTCGAGTCGCGCGCAGGAAGGGCGCCGCGGTCGCCGGCGGGCGGCGTGCCGGCAGATGCCGTGTGGTACGATCGATGCCCGTTCGCGGACTTCCCGGGCGCACCGGGCGGGCGGCAGTCCCCCCGGCGTCCCCCCCGACCGAATTCGCCAGGATCGCCGATGCCATCCATTCAGGCCACCCGTCTCCGTCGCGGAATGCTGATCAAGCTGAACGACAACCTGTTCCGCGTGCTCGAGCTGCAGCACGTCACGCCCGGTAACAAGCGCGGGTTCGTGACGTCGAAGCTCCGCAATGTGCGCGCCGGCACCCTCACCGATCACAAGTTCAGCTCCGGGGACTTCGTCGAGCAGGCGATGCTCGACGCCCGGCAGATGCAGTTCCTCTACGCCGACGGCGAGGGCTACCACTTCATGGACACGGAGACCTACGAGCAGACGCAGCTCGACGCGGAGACGCTGGGCGACTCGACGAACTACCTCCTGCCCGACGCGACCATCACGGTCGAGTTCTTCGAGGAGGCGCCGGTCGGCATCGGCCTGCCGCTGACGGTCGACCTCACGGTGGAGGAGACCGCGCCCGCCATCAAGGGCGCCACCGCGAGCGCGCAGCTCAAGCCGGCCCGGCTCGAGACGGGGCTCGTCGTACAGGTGCCGCCGTTCATCGCCAACGGCGACAAGGTGCGCGTCAACACCGAGACCGGCGAGTACCAGGCCCGAGCGTAGGAGACTCCCCCCGGGCCGGCAGGTCGCGCCAGGAGTCTGCGCCGCGGACGTGCGATGCAGGAAGTTCCGGCCCGCGCAGACTCCCAACGCGACCGCCAGGTCGCGCCAGGAGTCTGCGCCGC
>JAPOYG010000294.1 GCA_026706755.1 Acidobacteriota bacterium | reverse complement strand
GTGTTTCAGGGAGTCTCGCGCCCCGGGTTTTCCACTCCGCCGATTCAGGAAAACCCGAGATTCCCACACAACCCGTTCGCGGATAATCATGATTGCAAGCCGAGGCGATTATAAATGTTGGTTGCCACACGTAGAGGTCTGAATGTCCTGAGCGATGCTGAGGCGACCATCATTGGCAGAGCGCTAGAAAGTACCCGTAGCGCCTGAACAAGCAACTGGTCTACGCACCGAGCGCCCTGATCACTCCCGCGCGAGCGACGACATTCTTGGCTCCCTTCCTATCTGGCAGAGATTTATCAGGACATTTTTCTCCCATCGTGCATGGATCTCAGCCCTTGTTGTAAGTGTTATCGCCTCAGCAATGGTGCTCTCGGTAGACAAGCTTTGGGTTATAAACTCACTACCAGTCGAATGTACAAATCGGGGCGGCAAACACCGAGCCAAACATCCGCATGGTCAGGCGGTTTTCGAGGGCCGCCAACGCCGCGTCCAGTTCGGGCCGCGTCACCGGCTGAGCCGCATCCACGGCCTCATGAGTGGACAATTTACAATTACCGTCAGGCGCCATGCCTCACCACCGCGCGGTGACGTCGAACCCGACCGCATGCTCCGGTTCGGCGGTATCGCTTTCCCTGCGTGTCGTCTTCACTCCGAAAGAGAGGTCGGACGCGTTGTCCACCGGCGTCAGCCGCCAGCCGAGGCTGTAGTCGCGCGTGCCGGTGGCGAGGCCGAGCCCGACATGTAGGCTGCCGGTGAAGCGTCCGCCGAAGGCCGGGAAGCCGTATGCAGCCTCCGCCTGCCACCGGCTCTCCGCTTCGCCGCCGCCCGAGCGTTTCTCCAGCGGGTCCGCCGCGAACAGCGCATCAAGCCCGCCCGTCGCCTGTCCGCCCCAGTCCTGGCGCAGAGTGAGCGACGGCCCCTGTTGCGTCACCGGGTCGGGATCGTAGGTCATCGAGACCGCGAAGCCACGGTCCTCCAGATCGTCCGAGCCGTGGGCGAGCAGTGTTCTTCCCTCGACATCGAGGCTGAGGCCGAGGCCGGGATCGACCCAGGCGACGCCGCCGCCGAGTTCCACCCCGAAGCCGGTCTCGGCATCGCCGCCGTCATGGCGCGCGCCGAGCGTGAGTTTCGGCACCACATGGCCTCCGCCCTCCGTCGCGATGCGCCAGCTTCCCTCCAGGCCGAGCCGGAGCCGGGTCACGTTGGAGTCTGAGGCCGCGAGGTCGTCGGTCTTCTCCGAACTCGTGCGCGCCCACAGCGCGTCCGTGGTCAGCGCCAGCGCGGGGCCGCCACCCTCGGCGGGCGGGGTCAGAAGTTCGCTCCTGAGCCCCGCCGCCGCCATGGTCCAGGAGATATCCGACTTGAGCGAGCCGCCCACCGCCGGCTTCAAGGTCACTTCGCCGCTGCCGGAGCCGGCCGCGCCCCAGAGCTTCAGCCGTTCGGAGGCCTGCAAAGCGGCATAGGGCATCGCCGCGGTCAGCGACGCCTCCACCTTGCCGTCGCCCTCGCGCACCGCCCCGTTGCACAGGGCCGCCCTCATGTCAGGGTCCGCGCCGTCATCGGCATCCGGACAGCGCTGGGGGCCGGTGCCCCGGTCGGCGTAGCCGCCCTCGCCCTCGCTCTGCATCAGCGCGAGCCCGACCAGCCACTTGCCCCTCGCGTAGTCCGCGCCCAGCATGGCCGTCGTGGTCTCGCCGTCGAGCGAGAAGGTGCCCTCCCTGCCGTCGAAGCTCGATTGCGCCGCCCGGCCCCAGAAGGCGAGGCTGACGCCGCTGCCGTCCTTCGTGCCCGTCAGCGTAAAACTGCTGCCGAGCAGCGCCTCGCGCGCGGTCATCGTCCGGTGTTGAGCGTGCGAGGGAGTGTCGCTGAAGCCGGTGGGGCCGAACCCGTCGGCACCGTGGCCGTTGGCGTTCCCGCCGAAGCGGCGGGCCACATCGGCCAGCGCCGCCTGACGGTCCGCGAACGGACTGTCCGTTGCCGGCCCGTTGGGTGCGCCGGCCCCAACCTCCGAGCCCGGCGTGAAGCTCAGCGCCTGCCCGGCAATCGTACCTTGCATCCCGGCCGTGCGCGGCGCGGCCATGCGGCCGGCGATGCCGTCGAGCGCCTGCTCCGCCGCCGTGCGGCCGAAGCGCGCCAGCCATGCCGCCGGCATCGGATCGTCGTTGACGATGGTGCCCACCGCCACCCCGTTGGCAATGGCCGCGCCGCGGGCATTCGACAGCGCCACCTCGAAGGTCTCCGGATCCTCGTCGTGGGAATCGTCGAACACATAGACCCAGAACCGCTTCTCGGTCTCGCCCGGAGTGAAGCTGAGATGCCACTGGGTCCCCAGATAGTCCTGGCCCTGCCGCGCCGAGACCGGCGTGGATTCGCGCGTGCGGTAGGACACCGAGACCGGCCCCGCCGCTGCCGGCGAGAGCTTGACCGTGAACCACATCAGCCGCTCGCGCTCGTCGACCGTCACGTCGTCCACCGAAAGCGCCGGGCCCACGATGGCCGCATCGTCGTCGGCTACCTTCACCGTGGCCGCGTCCTTCGGCGCGGCCGCCACGGTGTAGCGGGCGCCCTCGCTGCCGTCGGCGGCGAGCGTCGCGGTCACCGTGCCGTCGGGCTCGTCCTGGCTGTCGTTCACCGTGGGCACGGTAAACGCCGCCTCGGTCTTGCCCTTCGGGATGGTCACCGTCGCAGCGCCCTCATTGTCGGCGGCCACCATGTCGCTGCCCGTGGCTTCCGAGACCGTGAGGTTCACTGTGAGGTCGCTCCCCGGCGCCCGGCTCGCGGTCACCGTGAACGCCGCATCCGCGCCCTCGGTAACGGAAACGGTCTTGGCCGCGATGGACACTTCCGGCGGCGGCTCCAGGATGGCGAAGGCCACGGTGCCGGAGCCTTCCGCACCGCCGCCGAGACCAGTGGCGCTGAGCGCACCCAGCGCCACCGTCACCGTCTCGCTTTCGCCCTCCTGCGTGCTGTCGGCGGTCGCCTCGAGTACCAGCGTCGCGACCTTCGCCGACGGGCCGGCGAAGGTCACCGTCGGCGGCTTCGCCGGGTCGGCGCTCGCGAGGTTCGCATGGCTCACCCCCTTGCGGCTGCCCTTGAGTCCCAGCGTGTAGTCGACGCCCAGAGTCGCCGTGCCGCTGAGGACCAGCGGCACCGCCAGAATCTCGCCCTCGACGAGCGCCCGGCCGAGCGTAAGTCGCAGGAGTTTGTGCCCCGAGTCTTCGGCGATGTCGCCCGCCTCGGCCGACAGCGTCATCCCGGTGGCGTCGTCGTCGCGGACCGGCACACTGGCCAATGCAGAACCACCCGCGGCATAGCCCGCGCCGGCCTCGACCGTCGCCGTCACCGCGCCGTCCGGCTCGTCCTTCTCGTCGCCTTTGGTGGCTACGGTGAAGTCCGCCGACGCCGCGCCGGCGAGGATGGTCACCGCGCGCGCGCCGCGGTTGCGGGAGGCGACGTAGGCGCCGGTCTGTCCGACCGTCACCGTCACCGCGAGGTCGGCCTTGGGCGCCGACTCCGCCGCAAGTGTGAAGCTCGCCGCCGTCCCCTCCGTCACCGCAGCGCCCGCGGTGACGGTAATGGCGGGCGCGGCGGGCGTCCCGCCGCCGGACTGCATCGCCTTGACCGCATCGAGCACCCGCTGCCAGCGCTTCTTCGGGGTGCCCGAGAGGCCCGCCACACGCGCTTCGAGCTCCGCAATCGTGAACCCGCCGGGTTGGCCCTTCAGCGTCTTCAGCGCCTTCTCCCAATTCGCGAGCGCCCCCTTGTTGCCGGTCACGTCGCGGTGGCGGACTATCATCGCCTCGACCATCGCGACCACCGCCGGGTCGGCTTCCGCCGTCCCGCCCTCGGCCACATCGATCACCGTCACCCGGAAGGCGACCGAGTCGGTCCCGCCGGGGTCGGTAGCGGTCAGCGTCGCCTCGTAGACATTGTCCTTGTTCGCGTCGGCCGGCGCCTCGAAGTCCTGCGCCGGCAGCGCCAGAGACCCGGTCTTGGTGTCGAGGGTGAACCGCGCGGCATCGGCGCCGGTGAGGCTGAAGGCGACGCTGCCCGTCACCCCCTCCAGCAGCGGCTCGGCCGACCACGGCTTGTTCTCCGCAACGCTGGCGTCGGCAAGCCTGGTGATGGTCAAGGGCTGGCCGGTCGAGTCGAGCAGGGCGTAGCGCACGCTCCCCTCCGGCGTCGTCACCCGGTCCTCCAGGCCGTCCACGATGTGGCGCAGCTTCCCGAAGGCGACGGTCAGCATCTCCGCCTCGTACACCTGGTCGTCGAGCACCGTCAGCGTGAGCTCCGCGGTGCGCGCGCCCTCGGCGAATACCAGCACCGGCTTCGCCCCGGTGAGCGGCGCGCCGGTCTTGACCGTGACGCCCTTGCTCTTGCCCGCCACGAGCGCGAGCGTGTAGTCCGTCCCCGGCGTGGCGCCGGAGAAGGCCAGTTCCAGCTCCGCCCGCTCGCCCTTCTTCAGCGCCCGCCCGAGGTCGATGGCGATGCCGGCGGTGCCGCCCTCGGGCGCCGGCGTCGCCGCGTTCGGCAGCGTCACCGGCAGGCCGGCGCCCGCGCCGCCGCTCTCCTCGCTGTTCACCGGCTTGCCGCTGTCGCGGGAGGCGGCGAACTGCGGCGTCAGCCACGGCCAGCCCTCCCAGTTCAGCTTCTGGCACGGGTAGAAGTCCGAGTCGCCCTTCGCCGAGAGCTGGACGCGGATGACGTGGTAGTCGGTGTCCGAGGCGCGCACCCCGCCGCCCGTGACCGTGTGCTGGATGTTGGCGCAGGCGCGCTGGTTGCTCGCGAGCTTCCTCACCACGTACACGCCCATGCTGCACCCCCACGAGACGTCGGTGTTGCCGTCGGAGCGGTCCGCGTCGCAGTCCAGGTTCTGCGGCACGCGGTTCGAGAGGGTGAAGGTGACCGAGTTCTGCGGCGCGCCCGTGGGGGTCAGCGACAGCCCGACCTCATTGCGGTCGTTGTGCGCGTCCAGCACCATGGCGGTGACCGTGATCGGACCGCCCACCGGGGCGTTCGACGCCCGGACGGAGTAGTCGAGCCTGCCCTCGCCGCTGACGACCGCCCCCAGCCACAGGTCCCGGCGCAGCTTGTACTTGTACGACATCGGCTTGACCGAGGTCACGATGGCGGGCGACGGCTCGTTCTCCCGGCCCGACCGGACGAAGTAGGAGCCCCACGGGTCGTAGGTCTCCACCACCGGCGCGTCCGCGACCTCGACCGAAACGGTGCCGAGGTTGCGGTTGTTGTAGTTCGCATCCGTCGAGGCCGCATTGTGGGCGAGCGTCAGTGAACGGTTGCGGTGCGTCCCCGACTCGTCCGCGCCTCTCACCGTCACCGTCTGCGGCGTGCTCCACAGATTGGCCCCGGTGGGGTTGAAGACAAGAAAGGTCGGGGTGGTCGTGGCCGCGGCGGCGTTCGTGCCGCTCCTCATGATGGTCACCGACACGGCGGCCGCCGGCTGGGTCGTGAGCGCCACCGTGTAGGTCCCGTTGCCGGTCTCCACGATGCGCAGCGACCCCGTCGAGAAGGTGCCTTTGGCGTCGTTGTCCTCGATGCGGGCGAACCAGTAGGGGTAGCTCCTGTTGACGCCATCGGGCGGCGTGGCCGGGTCAACCGTGAATTTGGTGCCCAGCCCCAATGCGCCGGCCGGATCGGCAAGAATGACCCCGAAGACCTCGGTCGACTCGACCGTGCTGTCGTCGTTGGTCGGGAACGAAACGGTTTTGGTCGTAACGCCGGGGGCGAACGATACGACAGTATGAGTGTTCGTAAAGTCCGACCCGCTCGCCTTGGTCGTGCCCGTCGGGCAGAGATCGCAGGTGATAAAGGTGGCACCGTTAACGAAGACACGAACCGTTTCCGTCGACGCCCGGCTCAGGGTGAGCCTGACGGCGATGGTCTCGCCCTCGGTGACGGTCGGAACCTCGACCCTGACGACCGGCACCGCGGCGGTCACGGTCGCGTCGTTGACCTGGACGCTGAAGCTGCGCTCCGAGGCCGTGCCGCTCGGGTCCGCGCCGCCGCCCACGTTGGTGCGGCGGCTCGAATGGTCGAAGGCCGAGTTCGCGCCGAGCGCCACGGTGAAGGTCTCCGAGCCGCTCCCCTCGGCGACGTTGTCGGCCGCCGCCTCCAGGTTGAGCGTCGCCACCCGCGCGCCCGCGCCGGAGAAGCGCACTGCGAGGCCGGTGGTGCTGGTGCCGTGCAGGCTGACGCCCGTGTTGAGGTTCGTGCCGGACTTCTTGTCGAGGATCCAGTCGGCGATGGTGACCCCCGGGCCACTAATCGACAGCGGCACGTCGATGGTTTCGCCCGCAATCAGCGCGCGGCCCAGCGTCACCGTGAACTCCACCGTCTGGCCCTCGTTGATGGCGGTTGCCGTGCCCACCCGGGCAAGGCGCACCACTGTCGGTTGGGCGTCGCGGATGGTGATGGTGTCGGTGTTGGCGGTCGACGAGATGACCACGCCTGCGGGGAGCGCGTTGTTCGGATCGGCCGAGATGGTCGCCGTAACCACCTCGTCGGGCTCGTCAGCCGCATTTTGGAGCCCGGAGATCGTAATATCGAAGGAAGAATTCGTCGGTACGCTTGCCGTGAGACACCCGCTGGTCAAAGTGAGCTGATTGGCTCCTCGAGTAACCGTAATCCCGCTTAGAGAGGATTCGCTGCTGGTCAGGCACGCCTTGAAAGGGACAGCGCTAGATTGCGTAGGAGATACCGATATCACGAACGTGGACCCGGTGCCGGAGCCTTCTGTTACGTCAGCACCAGCGGTCACCGACACCGTCGCACTCTGCGCGGCGGCTTCGGTCGCCAGCCCGGCGAGCAACGGCAGGCAGAGCAGGGCCGGAAGCAGGCCGCGGCGCAGACGGCGGACGACAGGGCGGACGCCCGCCGCCGGTCGGGCCGGGGAAGAGGCGAAGCTGTCGGAGGGAGAAGCGGGTCGGCGGGACGCAGAGCGCCGACCGGTGGAAGATGCGGGTTCAGGCGGGTAGGCAGGGCCGTGTGAGCGCCGCCGCCATGCGCCGGACGCACTCATGGCCGGCGGCTCGGCGGCTCGGCGGCTCGGCGGCTCGGCGGCTATTGTACCAACCGCAGCCGCTTCGCATGTCAACCCCCAATTCGCGGTGGCGGGCGGTTTCTTCCCGCCGCGGGCGCCGGTGCCATCGTCGCAAACGCCGCTACGAGCCACAGGGCTGCCATGGCGGACGAACCTCTGTTTCTGGAAACGTTTCATCAAGGTTTGCCTCTTTGTGGAGCATGGAGTGCGGGAGAGCCAGCACGGTGATTCGGAAGAAGGGCCGCCCGACAGGCCCGGACG
>JAPOYG010000139.1 GCA_026706755.1 Acidobacteriota bacterium | reverse complement strand
CGGGATTCCGCGTCGGTTCACGGCGCAGCTCCGCTACTCGTTCGGCGGCCGCTAGACACGGAGCCCGAGCGATGGCGACGCAGCCGAAACGGGCGGGCGGCGGCACGCTGCGCCGGAGGCTGCTCTTCGTGCACCGGTGGTTGGGAATCATCCTCGGCGTCTACTTCGTGATGCTCGGCATCACGGGGAGCCTGCTCGTGTTCGCGCGGGAGATCGACCGCGCGCTGAATCCGGAGCTGCTGACCGCGCCTCCCGCGGGCGAGCAGCAGCCGCTGTCGGCGATCGTGGATACGTTTCGCCGCGAGTATCCCGACCGGCCCATGAGCTACGTGAACTATCCGCTGCCGCCCAATGGCGTCTTCAACATTCGCAGCGGACCGAACCAGGCGTCGCAGCTCTACGTCTACATCAATCCGTATACGGCCGAGGTCATCGGGGACCGGACCCGCATCGGGTCGTTCTACGGCTTTCTCATGTACCTCCATTTCTACCTGTTCCTGGGACAGGCGGGGTGGACCCTCAACGGCTGGGGGGCGTTGCTGCTCACGGTCCTGTTCCTGGTGGGCGTATGGCTCTGGTGGCCGACACGGCGGTCCGGGACCGCGGTCTGGAAGGGACGGCTGTCCGTTCGAACCGATGCCGGCAAGTCACGGCTGCTCTATGACTTGCACAACGTCGTCGGAGTCTACCCGCTGGTCTTTTTCCTCATCTTCACCCTGACCACGCTCGTCTTCGCGTTTCCCGACGCGTCCCGGCGCGTGCTGTACGCGCTGACCTCGACGCCGCCGGATCCGGTGTTCCGGCTCGATCCCGAGCCCGGCGCGGAGCGTCTGCCGCTCGACCGGCTCGTCGCTGCCGCGGATGCGGCCGTCGACGGTCGCATCCTGCGGGTGAGCTTCCCCCAGACGCCCGACGCGCCACTGCGGGTTCGGAAGGAATGGGACGACTGGAACCGCACCCGAAACCGAGCGATGATCACGGTCGATCCGCACACGGCGGAGATTCTGGACGTCTACGATTCCCGGAAGCACGAGTCGCCGGGCAGGCTGCTCGTGCAATGGGCCATCCCGCTGCACTTCGGCATCTGGGGAGGACTGCCCACCCGTATTCTGTACTTCGTGCTCGGCTTGCTGCCGGCCGTCGCGTTCGTGACAGGATTCTGGCGCTGGCGCCTGCGGAAGCAGGCTGAACGAACGCACCGCGGGCGCATTCGCGGGCTGGGCGAACCAGCCACAACGTCCGGGTCGCGAGAGACTGGGTTGGGTTGACCGAGCCCGACTTCGCGAAGATGTCGTTGGTCACGACGCCGAGACTGTAGCGGTCGCAGAGCTTGCGGCAGAGCGGCAGGAGCAGCGCCGTCTCCCGCTGCCCACGGGCCCGCCGACGCCCACCGTGAACGCGCGGCGGACCCGTAGTCGCTCACCGACCGCCACCCCGCGAGGACCGTAGCCTTCCGACCGGCGCCGGCTCTTCTCGTTGTAGACCTGCACGCGGAAGCGCGGCCCCGGACCCGAGGGTGACCCAGCCGGATGCCGGGCAGCAGACCGGCGGCTCGTCGAGGTACTGAAGAAGGGCCGGGATGAAGGTGACGCCAGCGTCGCTGGTCTGCGGAGGCGACGACAGGGACCAACAGCACGACCGAGGCGACAAGATTGCGCACGCTCTGCTCCTCCCCCGCCTGTGCAGGAGCGGAGGAGCTCGGCTCAGTGGCGCCTCAGCCGGTGCGACGCGGCCGCCACAGCACGCTGATCACCCAGTCGAGGTCCAGCCGCTCCCCGTCCCACGCCGGGGTGGCCGTCTGTGCGTCGACCGAGATCCCCTCCGCCGCCAGCCGCTCGCTCGTCGGCTCGAGCGCCTCGCCGGACCAAGCCGGCGCCAGGGGCACCGCGGGCAGGGCGCGCCCGTCCGGCCGCGCGAACTGCACGCCCCCGGCGTCGTCGCGGGCGATGCGGAAGCCTCCCTCGTGCACCGCACGGTGGTGACGGCGGCAGAGCAGGACCAGGTTGTCCAGCGCCGTCGGGCCGCCGTCGGCCCAGTGCTCAACGTGATGCACGTCGCAGCGACGGTTGCCGCAGCCGGGGAAGCGGCACTGTCGATCGCGGGCGGCCAAGGCCCGGCGAAGCGCGGGTGACACGGTGCGCGTTCGGCGGCCGACGTCGAGAATCCCGCCGCTGGGGCCGTGGCGCATCATGACCGCCGCGGCGTCGCACGCCACGCGCCGGGCCGTCTCCGCGGAGACGTGGATGCCGCCCGCCTCCTCGAGGACGGTCTGACTGCCTGCGAGTGCCGCGGCGGGCGGGCGCGCGGCGGATGCGGACGGTGCGGGGCGTGCACCCGGACACGCACCGGGCGTCCGGCGCCACCGCCTTCCACCCTTTCGCGTCTCGGGCCCGGACTGGCCGTCGTCGTCCGGCGTTTCTGCAGCAACGTACCCGCCCGGCATCTGCTGCCCGGGCCCAGCTGAGGTGCCAGCCGACGTTCCAGCGGGAACGTCTCGCGGTTCGGCCAGTGCCTCCCCATCGACGTGCAGCACCACCTGGTAGCGGTCGCCGGCCGTGCCCCTGTCGAGCCCGCCCGCAAGTGCCGCCTCGGCCACCATCCCGATCGCGTCCGCCTGCCGCTGCGCGAGCGTCGGCTGCTCTTCGGTGGTATCCGCACCCGCGGCCGCGCCTCCGGCGCCTGCGGTCGCTGCATCACGCTCGGCCGCCGGCGTGCGCCGCGCCTCGTCGCACGCCGCCTCCAGCGCCCGCCGCAGCACGGCGCCGACCTCCGGCGTCAGCCGTCCCCGCACCACGACCATGCCGTCGTCGTCTACCCAGGTCCGCAGCGAACGACTCCGGTCCTGCCGCTGCTCCTCGGCCTGCTCTGCGGCCTGGTCGACGCGACGCCACGAGCGGGCGATCTGCTCGACGTGCTCCGCCGTGCCGGCGAGGGCGACGTCAAGCAGGCGCTGCTCGTTCTCGGGCGTGGCCACGCGGGTGACGGCCCGTACCTTCGAGTAGGAGATCCGGCCGCGGCGCATGGCGTCGCTCAGGTTCGGCAGCTCCCCGAGCGCCCGGGCCACGCGGACGTGCTCGCGGGCGGGACCCGGCGAGAGCCCGGTCCGCCAGCTCAGCCACTGCGCACAGGAAAGGCAACCGCTCCAGCCGTTCTCCACATCGAAGTCGCGAATCAGCATCAGCAGCTCCCAGGTGGCAGCCTGGATGCGGGAGGAGAGCTCGGCGATGCGGTCGCCAAGCTGTTTGAGTCTCGCCTGGGCGTCGGCCGGTGCCGACTCGGCCGCGCGGGTCGCTGGCACGTCGGAGGATGCGGCAGTGGCCGGAAGTTGCGCGGAGGAAGAGGATGGAACGGAATGGTCGGGGGAGGTCATTCCTCATTATAACCCCCTATTTCCCAAGCATTTAGGATGCCATCTGCGGGCTTCTCGACGGCCGTTTCGACATTCGACGACCCTCAGGGCGAGATCGGGCCGGCTGCGGGCGGATAGGCGGCCTGACGGTCATTCCTGGTGGCGTCGCAGATTGGGAGCAGAGCGCCCCGAAATGGGCTGTCAAGCACAAACGCGACTTTAGGTGCGAAGAATCCTGCGCGCGGCGCCCCGGCCCTCTCCGTCTCGCTCGCTGAGAGCGCGCCTGCCGTCGTCAGGCCCGGGCACCCTCGGGACGTGTTGGGACATCGAGCAGTTTGCTGGCCGGTCCGGTTTGGGAAGCGCTCAGGTTGACCGAACCCTACACGTAGCGAGGAACTCTTCGACTCGCCGGTCGGCGAAGATCGAACCGGTGTCGATGGGTCGACGAAGCGCGATGCCCTCGAACGACGTGCTCCGGCTGAACGCCACGTACGCTTGCCCGGCCGCGAATGCCCCGCTTCCAAAGTCGACGACGATGTTCTCGAACGTCTTGCCCTGACTCTTGTGAATCGTCACGGCCCACGCGAGAAGAAACGGCAACTGCTTGAAGGAACCAATCCTCTCGGTCGCGATGGTTCCGTCCTTCAGCGCGAATCGCACGCGCTCCCAGGTGTAGGGCTCCACGTCGACCACCTCGCCATTCGCGTCAAGCCGGATCCGGACCGAGTGGCGGTTGCGGTCAATCGACTTGAGCTCACCGCTGCTCCCGTTGACCCAACGCCCTCCCGGATCGTTGTTGACCAGCATGATTCGGGCGCCGACCTTGAAGGAGAGCTGCGTCTCGGTAGGATGATGATGGTCGTCACCGAAATCACCTCGAATCTCTGCTTGGGAGGTAGTGGCTCTCCCTTCCAACCTGTCGAGCCTGCGACGGTTGATTTGATATGCTGCCTTCCTGGTGGTCGTGAGGCAGATGGCTGTGGCCTCGCCAGACCCGACCCGTTCGTTGAGACTTCGGATATCGCCATCCGTCACGGAACCGGTGCGGACGCGGTCGAGCAGCTCTATAAAGGCGACATCCTCCTGCCGGTAGATCTTCCTCAGCTCGATGAGATGAGGCTGTTCGCGTGAGAGCGCGGAGGCACTGAAGAAGTAGGGCGTCTCGTAGCGCTCGCCGTTGAAGATGCTGTGCGCCTCCGGGGGCACGACCGGGGGGAGTTGGTGGAGATCGCCGACGAAGATCATCCGGACATTTCCGAACGGCTCCCCGGGTTGTGGCCCGTGCTTGCGCAGGAACTCGTCGACACAGTCGAGCAGATCCGCGCGGAGCATGGACGCCTCGTCGATGACGATGGTCGAGAGCTTCTTGTAGAGCGCCGGATGCCTGGGATCGCCTCTGCTGGTGCGAACCCGTTCAGGAGTCACGTCGATCCCGAAGCCGAAGAACCGAAAGACGGTCTGGCCCCGCACGTTGAGCGCCGCAACCCCTGTCGGAGCCAGCACGACCGTCGAACCGGTATCGCCCGTCGCCAGAAAGTGGTTGATGAGCGTGGACTTCCTGGTTCCCGCCCTGCCCGTGATGAAGACGTGCCGCTCGGCCGGGAGTGGCCCCTCTCCGCACAGTGACGCCCAGGCGCGCTTGAACTCGGGGTTGTCCGGGTCCAGGCGGGCGCTTGACGTGCCCCGTGCCGTCGGCGCCGTCCGCTGGGCACTCGACTCGTCGGCGTCAGGGTCAGGTGCCCCGGCGGTCTTGTCGTTCGCTTGGTCTTCCTCCCGGCTTCCCAACAACACTCGGAGGAGAGCAGCGACGGTCAGGGCAGCGGCGCCGATTAGTATGCCGTATGCCATGTACGGGCTACGCAGGCTCGCGGGTGGACCGCTCCGGCATCGGCGGCCTTGGCCAGCTTTGGTACGTCAACAGAGTGCGATAGTGTAGCTCCCGCCGCGCGAGGCGCCCGCACCACGCGTGAACGCGGGACGACCCGATCCGGGGGACGGCGCTGAGGAGGGCTCCACGAGGCAATACGGCACGCACAAGAGCGGGTCGCACCTGGAGAGGCTCCTGAGGGTCAATCGTGCGGAGAGTGGCCTCGGTTGCTACACTCGCTTCGTGAAGCCGCTCGCCTCCGTCCTTCGCGCACGCGATGCCGCCGAAGTGCGAGACATGACTCCTGAGGAACGCCTCGCGCTGGCGTTTCGACTAGGCGACGAGGATCTCGAGTCCTTTCGCGCCACGCACGGGCTCGACCGGCCGACCGCGATTCGACTCCTGGAGCGCCGGCGGCAGGCAACCCGGCGGCCGAGTGCCTGCATGGAGCGCATCATCGGATGAGGCGCATCGAGCCTCGCCTCAGGCCGCGCCGGCCCGCGTGGCCTCCAGGCCCGCCACCACGGCTTCGGTGATGGCGTCGACGCCGACGCCGTTGGTCACCTGGGCAAACAGGAACGGGCCGTCCCCCCGCATGCGGCGCGAGTCGCGGCCCATGACGTCGAGGTCCGCGCCGATCAGCTCGGCGAGGTCGGTCTTGTTGATCACGAGCAGGTCGGACTGCGTGATGCCGGGACCTCCCTTGCGGGGGATCTTGTCGCCGCCGGAGACATCGATGACGTAGATCGTGAAGTCGGCGAGCTCGCGGCTGAACTGGGCGGCGAGGTTGTCGCCGCCGCTCTCGACGAAGAGCAGCTCGGGGCGCACCGCCGCCATGAGCTGCAGCAGGGCGTCGAGGTTCTGGCTCACGTCGTCGCGGACCGCGGTGTGCGGGCAGCCGCCGGTCTCGACCGCGGTGATGCGGCGGGTCTCGAGGGCCTCGTGGCGCACCAGGAACTCGCCGTCCTCCTTCGTGAAGATGTCGTTGGTCACGACGCCGAGGCTGTAGCGGTCGCGGAGCCTGCGGCAGAGCGCCAGGAGCAGCGCCGTCTTCCCGCTCCCCACGGGCCCGCCGATGCCCACCGTGAACGCGCGGCGCCCGTAGTCGCGGGAGTGCGGCCCCTCGCGCTCCTCGAAGAGACCCGGTCCGGCCGCCGCCTTTCCGGCCGGGTCGTGGTGGCGGTGCGGACCTGCGAATCTGTCGCACATCACGGAATCCCCCTACGAAGTAAGCCACGAAGAGACCCGAGGTCTCTGCCGCTCGCACCGGGTGGCCGGATCGACCGGCACTCGTCCTCTTATGACTGGAACAGCCGCGAGTACATCCGGTCGTGGGCGCCCTGCAGCAGGTCGATGACCGGCGCCGTCTGGCAGATCTCCTCCGCCGCCAGCCCCCGGCACCGATCGAGCGTCGCGTCGAGCTCGGCCGCCGCCTCGTGCTGCAGGTGTTGCGCCCGGTAGCTGCCCAGGATGCCGAGGCGCACCGCGGCCGAGAGGATGCCGCGCGCGGCGCCGTAGAGCACCGCCCGCTGCGCGACATCCTCGGCCAGCCCGAGCGTGCGGAAGACGACGCCGGTGAGCGGCGCCACGTGCGCCCGGATGCCCTCCGCGCGGGCGTTCAGCTCGGTCATCGCCGCGGACGGCCAGACCCGGGCCGCGGTGGCCGCCAGCGTGCGGCCCTGCACGCGGCTGGCCCGGTTGGCGACGCCGTTGGTCAGGAACGCGTGGTTCAGGGCGTCGAGCTCCTCCAGCCGTTCCGGGCTGCGATGCGCGGCCGTCATGAGCGGGAGCGCGCCCCATCCCACCTGCTGGATCGACTCCGCCACGAACCGGCGCAGCGCCGCCTCGCCGTCTACGTGGCCTGCCTGCCACGCCGCCTCGAGGCCCCACGAATGCGCGAACACGCCGACGGGAAACGCCGAGTCGACCACCTGCCACGTGAGCCATTCGGACATCGTTGCAGCCGGGCACCCTGGCGGCGTTCGCGCCCTCAGAACAGGCAGTAGCGCTGCGCGAGGGGCAGCACCTCGGCGGCCGCCGCCGTCAGCACCGCGCCGTCGGCGGTGACGACGTAGGTCTCCGGATCGACCTCGATGCGCGGCAGGGC
>JAPOYG010000670.1 GCA_026706755.1 Acidobacteriota bacterium | reverse complement strand
GGCGCCAGGAGGAGCGCCAGCGCGCCCTCGCGGACCGCGAAGCGCACCGCGGCCGCGACCGGGACCTCCCGATCCAGGTCGCGATCGCGGAGGCCGAAGCGCCCCAGGTTGGCGTCGTAGTCGTTCACCCGCGCGACGATCTCCGCGAGCCGCTCGGGGTCGCGCGCCCGGAGCCCCTCGATGCCGCGGGCGATGAGGCGGCGGCGGCCGACGCGCTCGCGCGGGTCGCGCGACACGCCTCGGGCCGCCGTGTAGAGGCGGTCGACCCGCTCGACGATCGGCAGGTCGAGGCGAGGCTCGGCCTCGATCATCAGGTGGCGGAGCCGTTCCTCGATCCGCTCCGTGAGGCGCCGCACGGCTTCCGCCGCACCGCCGTCCCCCGCGCCGGCCACCCGCAGGTCGTCGGCTTCGAACGGTCGGCCGAACACCGCGGTGACGCGCGAGCGGAAGCGGGCGAGCCGGCTGAAGTTCAGGCCGACCGCGACCAGGGTCACCGGCCGGTCACTGGCGAGCACCATGCGGGCAGCGCCCGTGCGCAACGGCTCGAGCCGGCCAGCCGCGTGGCTCTTGCCCTCGGGGAAGAGGCACACCGCTTCCCCCGCCTCCAGCGCCGCCTGGACCGCGGAGAAGGTCTCGACGTTGCGGGAGATGTCGACGCCGGGGTCCATGCGGCGGTACACCGGTATGGCTCCGGACCGCCGGATGAGGGGGCTCACCGCGTGGTCGGCGAAGAGGGTCGACTTGGCGAGAAAGCGGACCGTCCGTCCCGCCGTCGCCTGGATCAGCGCCGGGTCGGCGAGGGTGTTGGGGTGGTTTGCGACGAGCAGCAGGGGCCCCGCGGGCAGCGTGCCGCCGATCCGCTCGACGCGATAGAAGACGCGGATCGCCAGCCGGGCCACGGCCCAGACCCAGGGGCTGATGCGGCCCGGCGGCGCCTTGGAAGGGGCGGCCGGGGAGGGCGCGCTCATCGCACCTCTCCGCCCGTCGCCGCGGCGCGTCCCGGTGGGCGCGTACGCCGGTGCGAAGCTGCGGTGTCGCGTGTCGCGCGGCCGAGACGCCGAGCGGCGACGCGCAGACGCACGTAGTCGGCCACCCAGACGCCGTCGCCCCCTCGCAGCCGGGGTTCGAGCCGACGGCGCACCTCGTCGCACACGGCCAGCCGCTCCGCGTCCGGCACCGCCGCGAGGAATGGCTGCGCGAACGTCCGCAGCCAGTCCGTGAGGTCCGACGGAAGGCGTGTCGCCCGCGGGAAGAGGCGGATGGTATCGACCGCGAAGCCGTGCGCTTCGAGCCGGGCGCGGTACTCCGCCACGGTGGGGAAATACCACGGATCGCAGCTCGCGGCGTCGATGCCGCGCCGGTCGAGCACGACCCCGAGCGCTTCACGGACCGCGGCCACGCAGCCGTGGCCGCCGAGCTCGGCCACCAGCCGGCCGCCGGGCGCCAGGGCCTGGCGCATGCCGGCCAGCGCGGCGTCTGGATCGGGTATCCAGTGGAGCACGGCGTTGCTGAACACCGCGTCGAACTCCCGGTCGAAGTCGAGCGCGCAGGCGTCGGCCACGCGTGCGTCGATGCCGCGGGCGCGCGCCGCCCGGACCTGAGCCGTGCTGCTGTCGATCGCGACTACGCGGCAGCCGGCCGCGACGAGCCGCTCGGTGAGCGCTCCGTCGCCGCAGCCGACGTCGAGCACACGCTCGCCGGGCCGCGGCGCCAGCAGATCGAGGAGGGGTTGCCCCAGATCGGAGACGAAGCGCGCGTGCGCCGCGTACCGCTCGGGGTTCCAGGTCTGCACTGCGCGATGCACCTTCGCCGCTCCGGTGTCCGTGAGGTGGCGTCGGCGTGGGGCCCCCGCGCGGCTTCCCCGGAAACCGACCCCGGGCGCCCGCCGTCCCCGGTAACGCGAGGCGTCAGTCCCGATCGCCGCCCGGCGCCGCGAGCTCGAGGCGGCCCGTGTAGATCGCCATCCCCACCACCGCGTCGATGCCGGCCGCGTCCAGCTCGTCGATCTCGCGCTGCGTCGTGATGCCCCCGGCCGCGGTCAGCCGCCGGGAGGTGGCGCGGCGGACGGTCTGGATCGCGTCCATGTCCGTGCCCTGCAGCAGTCCCTCCCGGTCGACGTGAGTGTAGAGGAACTCCCCGCAGTACGGCTCGAGCGCCCGCACCGCCTCGACCGCGGTGAGTGGTGTTGCCTCGGTCCACCCCTTGATGACGACCCGCCCGCCCTTGCTGTCGACGGCCGCTATCACCTGCTCGGGGTCGACGGCCGCAGCGAGCGCCGCCGCGAATCGGAGGTCGGGACGTCCGTCCCGGAAGAGGGACGAGCCGACGATGACCGCGCGGGCGCCGTACCCCAGGACGTCGCGCGCGCGGTCCACCGTCCGGATTCCGCCCCCGACGCGGCACGGGAGCTGCGGCGCAATCGTTCGCACCAGCGCGTCGTTGTGGCCGGTCCCCATGGCGGCGTCGAGGTCGATGAGCTGCACGCGGGGAAACGGACGGAAGCGGCGGACCCACGCGTCCACGTCGTCCGAGGTGACGGCGGCCCGATCGCTCCGGCCCTGGACGAGCTGGACCACCCGGCCGCCCATGAGGTCGATGGAGGGAATCAGCACGAGGCTCCTTCGGGGTCCTCGGCGTCAGCCGGTCGCGCCGTCGCCGCCGGCCTCCCAGCCCTGCAGCATCCGCACGGGGATGCCGCGATCCCGCAGGTGCCGCTTGAGGTCGACGACCGCGCGCTCCGCGTAGTGAAAGATGGAAGCGGCCAGTGCCGCGTCCGCCTTGCCCTCGGTGAAGACGTCGACGAAGTGGTCGAACGTCCCGGCGCCGCCCGACGCGATGACGGGTATCGGGACGGCCTCGGAGACCGCCGCGTTCAGCTCGCAGTCGAAGCCGCGCTTGGTGCCGTCCCGGTCGATCGACGTCAGCAGGATCTCGCCGGCGCCGCGGTCGGCCGCCTCCCGCGCCCACTCGATCGCGTCGCGCTCGGTCGGTTGCTGCCCGCTCCGCACGTAGATGCGGAAACCGCCGCTCTCCCGCTTGGCGTCGATGGCGACGATCACGGCCTGGCTGCCGTAGCGTCGCGCCAGCGCGGTGAGCAGCTCCGGCCGCGCGATGGCCGCGGTGTTCAGGCTCACCTTGTCGGCGCCCGCCTCGATAGCGGCATCGGCGTGCTCCTCGTCCCGTATGCCTCCGCCGACGCAGAGCGGGAGGAAGATCTCCTGCGCCACGGCGTGAATCGTGCGCGCGAGCGCCTTCCGCTTCTCGATCGTCGCCGTGACGTCGAGGATGACGACCTCGTCGATGCCCTCGCGGTTGTAGCGGCGGGCAAGGGCCGCCGGGTCGCCGGCAGAGCGCAGGCCCTCGAAGTTGATGCCCTTGACGACCGCGCCGTCGCGGACGTCGAGGCAGGCGATGATGCGCTTCGAGAGCATCAGGAACCGAAGGCGGCCGGGGCTGCCGTCATGGCGCCACCCGGCGCAGGAAGTTGGCCAGCACCCGCAAGCCGATGTCGCCCGACTTCTCCGGGTGGAACTGCGCTCCGACCACGTCGCCGCGCTCGACGACGCTGGCGAAGGAGACGCCGTAGGTGGTCGCCCCGACGCAGTCGGCGGTCACCGGCGCCGCGTAGGAGTGCGTGAAGTAGACCTGGGCGCCGTCGGGCACCCCGTCGAGGGCCCACGACGCGCCGCGCCGGCGCTCGATGCCGTTCCAGCCGACGTGCGGCACCTTGAAGATGCCGCCCCGATAGCGGGTGGCGTCGCTGGCGGTGTCGTTCTCGATGAGGGCGCAGCGGCCCGCCATGGCGCCGAGGCCCGGCACGTCGGGCGCCTCGTCGCTCCCCTCGAACAGCCATTGCAGGCCGAGGCAGATCCCGAGCAGGGGACGGCCGCGGTCCACTGCGTCCCGGATCGCGGACCGCCAGCCGCCGCCGAGCGCCGCCGTCGCCTCGAAGTTGCCGACGCCCGGCACGATCACGCCGTCCGCGCCGCCGAGATCGGCCGGCCCCGCCGGGGTGGCGAACGACGCCCCGAGGTGGCCGAGCGCCTTGCGCACGGAGGTCAGGTTGCCGGCGCCGTAGTCGATCAGCGCGATGGCCATCGGTCCGTCACTGGAGCAGCTCCTTCGTGCTGGGGAGCATCTCGCCGAGTTGCGGGTCGCGCGAGCAGGCGGCGCGCAGGGCGCGTCCGAACGCCTTGAAGAGGGCCTCCACCTGGTGGTGGCTCGAACGGCCGTAGAGCACCTTCAGGTGGACGTTCGCCCGCGCCCCCTGCGCGAAGCCGTCGAAGAAGTCGTGCACCAGCTCGGCCTGCAGGTCACCCACCCGCCGCACGCGCAGGCGGAGGTCGACCACCGCGTGCGTCCGACCGCTCAGGTCGACGGCCGCCACGCCGAGCGACTCGTCCATCGGCATCACGAAGTAGCCCGCGCGGTGGATGCCGCGCTTCGAGCCGAGCGCATCCGCCACCGCCTGACCGAGGGCGATGCCGACGTCCTCGACCGTGTGGTGCTGGTCGACGTCGAGGTCGCCGGTGGCTTCGATGGTCAGGTCGAAAGCGCCATGGCGGGCCACCAGCTCCAGCATGTGGTCGAGGAAGCGGATGCCGGTCCGGACCGCGTAGCGTCCCTGGCCGTCGAGGGCGAGCTCGAGCGCGATCCGCGTCTCCGTCGTCTCGCGCGCGATCGTCGCGCGCCGCGCGTCCGGGGCCGGGTCGGTCATCGCGGTCATCGCAGGCTACAGCACGCGGATCGCCACGGAGGCGGCGTGGGCCCGCAGCCCCTCGGCATTGGCGAGCGAGATCGCGCTCGGGGCCAGGCGCCGCAGGCCCGCGCGCGTCAGCCGCTGCACGGCGTGGACACGGACGAAGTCCGCCGCGCTCAACCCGCCCCGCACGCGGGCCGCGCCGTCCGTCGGGAGGACGTGGTTCGACCCGGTCGCGTAGTCGCCCGCGGCCTGTGCGCCGTAGGGGCCGGAGAAGACGGTGCCGGCGCGCGTGATGCGGTGCGCGACGGCCAGCGTGTCGACCGCCGCATGCTCGGGCGCGATAGCGTTGGCGAGCTCGATCGCCTCGTCGAGGGTGGCGGTGACGACGGCGATCCCGTGGGCCGCGATCGACGGCGCGGCGCCCGGATGGTCCTCGAGCTGAGCCGCCACCGCGGCGGCGACGGCACGCGCCAGCGGGCGGCTGGGCGTCAGGAGGACGGCGCGGGCGTCGGGGTCGTGCTCGGCCTGCGCGACCAGGTCCGACGCGATCCAGTCGGGGTTGCCGTCGCTCGACACGACGACGATCTCCGTCGGCCCGGCGTAGAAGTCGATGGCGCAGTCGGGCGCCACGCGCGCCTTGGCGGCGGCGACCCAGGCGTTTCCAGGTCCGACGAGCTTGTCGACCCGGGGCACGCTCGCGGTGCCGTAGGCCAGCGCCGCGACGGCGTGCGCCCCGCCGAGGCGGAACAGGCGATCCACCCGGGCCTCGACCGCCGCGGCGAGCACCGCCGGGGCCGGGTCCGGGCAGGTCGCGATCACCTCTCCGACCCCCGCCGCGCGCGCCGGGACCGCCGTCATCAGGAGCGACGACGGCAGCGGGTGCCGGCCGCCGGGCACGTAGCAGCCGACCCGCTCGAGCGGCGTGACCCGCTGCTCGATCACCACGCCGGCCGCGACCGTCATGCGCCAGCCCTTCGGGACCTGCCGGGCCGCCACCCGCCGGATGTGGCGCGCCGCGTTGCGGATGGCGGCGCGAACGGCCGGTGGGGCCAGCGCGGCGCCGCGCCGGATCTCGTCCGCGTCGAGCTCGACCGGTCCCTGCAGCCGGTCGAACGCCCGCGCGTACTTGCGTACCGCGCGGTCGCCGCGCCGCCGCACGTCATCAACGATCTCCGCGACGCGCGACGCAACGTCGGGGTCGGACGCCCGGCCCCGCTCGACCAGCGCCCGCACCGCCCGCCGGTTGGAGGAGGCGACGATTCTCATCGGACGATCTTGTTCAGCGGGAACTCGACGATGCCGTGGCCGCCGGCGGCGCTGATCCTCGGAATCAGCTCCCGCACCGTCCGCTCCTCGAGCACGGTCGAGACGGCCATCCAGTCCGGGTCGCTGAGCGGCGACACGGTCGGCCGCTGGAGCGCCGGCAGCAGGGCCAGCACGGCGGCGAGATGCGCGCGCTCGACGTTGAGCATCAGCCCCACGCGCCCCTGCGCCTCCATCGCGGCCCGGAGCAGCAGCGCGACGTTCTCGATCTTCGTCCGCTTGGCGGGGTCGGCCAGGGCGCCCGGGTTGGCGATGAGCTGCGGGTTCGACTCGAGGACGGTGTCGATGATCCGCAGGTGGTTGGCGCGCAGCGTCGAGCCGGTCTCCGTCGCCTCCACGATCGCATCGGCCAGGTCGGGCGGCTTGACCTCGGTGGCGCCCCACGAGAACTCGACGTTGACGTTGATGCCCTGCCGCGCGAAGTACGCCTCGGTCACCCGCACCAGCTCCGTCGAGACGCGCGCGCCGTCGAGGTCCCGGGGCGACCGGTAGCGCGAGTCCTCGGGTACGGCCAGCACCCAGCGCACCTTGCGGAAGCTCTGCTTGGAGTAGACGAGGTCGGCGACGTTCGTCACCTCGCGGCCCGTCGCCGCATGGTGCTCGGCGATCCAGTCCTGGCCGGTCAGCCCGGCGTCGACTGCGTCGTCGGCCACGTAGCGCGCCATCTCCTGGGCGCGGATCAGCGTGCACTCGATCTCCGGATCGTCGATGGTCGGATAGTAGGAGCGCGAGCTGACGTAGATGTTGAATCCGGCCCGTGCGAAGAGCTGGACGGTGGCATCCTGCAGCGAGCCCTTGGGGATCCCGAGTCTCAGGGTCATGTCGAAGCACAAAAAAAGCCTCGCCGTGCCGCCGGCGAGGCCTCGTGGTTGCGTGAGCGTCTGCTGTCCGATTCCGTCACACGCAGATCCACCGGCCCGCCGGCCGCTCGGTACGCGGCCCGGGATGGCGACCCCGGCCGTGCCGGGGATGCTCGCCGTGCGCATGATGGACGTATGCGTGCACCGTGGCTACACCCTAGCGCAGCCGCGCGAAGTCCGTCAACCGGCGACGGGCCTGCGCCGCCCGCCTACTCCAGCGGCTTGAAGAAGCACGAGCGCTCGCCCGTGTGGCAGACGTTCCCGTCGCCCTGCCGCTCGACGCGGAGCAGGACGGTGTCGTCGTCGCAGTCGGCGAGCATCCGGCGCACCTTGAGCCGGTTCCCGGACGTCTCGCCCTTCATCCAGAGGCGGCCGCGGGTACGGCTGAAGAAGGTGGCGAATCCGGACGCGCGGGTGCGCTCGAACGCCTCCTCGTTCATGAAGCCGACCATCAG
>JAPOYG010000326.1:5252-7357 GCA_026706755.1 Acidobacteriota bacterium | reverse complement strand
CCTCCTCGGGGGCGGCGCCGAGGTACGGGACCTCGACGTTGATGCGGTCGAGCTCGATCTCCGGGAACGACTCCTCCCGGACGTTCGACGTGGCGAGCACGCCGCTCACCAGGATGAACGCCATCATCAGGTTGGCGGCGACGCTGTTGCGGGCGAACCAGTCGATCATCCCCCTCACGACGGCCTCCCGTCGCATACCGGTGTCACTGCAGGCATCTCCTTCTCTTGCCCGGCGCGTCGATCGTCTCTTCGGGATCGAGGGGCGGGGAGCTGGCGTCGGATAACGGCCGGCGCGCGGCCGTGCGCCGGCGCGCTACCGGTCGTCGCGGCGACGTGCGCGCACGTCTCGCAACAAGAGACGGAGACACGCCGCCGGACGTTCCGTCCCTACAGTGTACCCGCTGCCGAGGCGGGTCCCTGGCCGAGAATCGTCGCCTGCGACTCCGATTCCCGCCCATCCGGCCTACCGGAGTCCGCGCCGTTCCACCGCGCGGACCGCTACGGCCACCCCTGGAGCCACCAGACTCGCAGGCCGCCCAGCGCGATCCCGGCCAGCAGCCCGGCCACGGCGAGGTGCTCGCCGTTCCGCCGCGCCCGCTCGACGCTGAACCGCCGGCCGGAGGGGGACACGGCACCCCGGCGGTAGCGGGCGTAGGAATCGCCGAACGCGGCGGCGAGGGTCGCCTCCTCGAGTCGTATCGCGACCGGCAGCATGACGCCCAGGTACGCGAGCACGACCGCGGCCACGATCGGCGACGCGGCGGCGACGACGCAGCCGACGCCGATGATTGCCGACCCGAGATAGAGAGGGTGGCCGGTGAAGCGGTAGGGCCCGGACGTCGTCACCTCGCGTCCCTTGACGAGGTGACCGGCGGACCAGATCCGGACGGCCTCGCCCCCCGCCGCGAGCAGGGCCCCGGCCGCGAGCGATCCCCAGGTCGGGCGCGCAAACGCGATGGTGGCCGCCGCCGCCGCGAAGCCGAGCGCCACGCGCAGGCGCGCGATCCGGAACAGCCGGCGCAGCCGCGGCTGCGCGTCGAGGTCAAGCATCGGCCGGTACGCTCCGCAGCCGGCGATCGACGGCCGCCGTGACGTCTTCGACCGAGATCTCGTCGAGACAGCGCGCCGCACTCCGGCACGCGCGCACCATTCGACCGGCGGTCCGCGCGCCGCGGTCGTGAGCCGGGCGGCAGCGGCACGACGCGAACCGCGACACGACGACGTCGTCGGGCGACCACGGGCCGTTGCGGGCCGGATCGCTCGGGCCGTAGAGCCCGACCACCGGCGTCCCCACCGCGGCCGCAACGTGCAGCGGCCCCGTATCGCCGGAGACCACGACCGCGGCGGCCCGGGTCAGCGCCACGAGGTCCCGCAGACGGGTGGGCGGTGCTACCTCCGCGGCACCGTCCGACGCGGCGGCCACCGCCTCCGCCCGCTCTTCCTCCCCCGGTCCCCAGAGCACGGCCGACGGGAGCCGATGGGCGCGCCGCAACCAGGATGCGACGGCTCCGAACCGTTCCGCCGGCCAGCACTTGCTCGCCCAGGCGGAGCACGGATTGAGCAGCGCGAAGCGGCCCCCGGCGACGCCGAGCCGGCCGCGGGTCCGGGCCGGCGCGTCGGACGGCGGGAACTGCAGCGGGAACGCCCAGGCTCCCGAATCCACGCCCAGCGGCGCAAGCAGCCCCAGGTTGCGCTCGACGACATGCGTCGGGCGGCCGGGATCGGCCCGCTCGGTGTACAGCCACCGCGCCCAGCGCTCGCGCAGAAAGGGCGTCGTGAAGCCGACGACGCGGGCCGCGCCGCTGCAGCGCGCCACCAGCGCGGACTTCCCGAGGCCCTGCGCGTCGAGCGCCACGTCGTAGCCCCGCCCGCGGAGCGTGCGGCCGCACTCGGCGAGGGCGCGCAGGGCGGGTCGGCTGCGGGTGCGGAGCACGACGACGCGGTCGAGCACCGGCACCAGCGAGAGCAGGTCTGCGCTCCGCTCGTCGATCACCCAGTCGATCACGCCGTCGGGGAACGCGCGCCGCAGGGCCGCCGCCAGCGGCAGCGTGTGGACCACGTCGCCGAGCGCGCTGAGCCGCACGATCAGCAGGCGCATCGCGGGA
>JAPOYG010000326.1:2641-4747 GCA_026706755.1 Acidobacteriota bacterium | reverse complement strand
CCGCGCCGCGCCGTCGTCGAGGTCCGCCCGCACCGCGGCGGTCAGCTCGCTTGCCGCGACCGCCGCCGTCCCCCGCTTCGTCACCGCTACCCCGCCGGCGTAGTTGGCCAGCCGGGCCGCGTCGGCCAGCGAGGCCCCGGCGGCGAGAGCGAGCGTCATCGCAGCGATCACGGTGTCCCCGGCTCCGGTCACGTCGGCCACCTCGTCGCTGCCGAAGATCGGGATGTGCACGGTAGGGCGCCGCGGCGCGAAGACCGCCATCCCCCGGCTCCCCCGCGTCACGACGACGCCCTTCGCGCGCGTCCGCCGCAGGACCTCCCGCCCGGCGCGCTCCAGGCGCTCCGCATCATCCCCGATCGTGGTGCCCAGCGCCTGCTCCACCTCGGACTCGTTCGGGGTGCAGGCCGTGCACCCGCGGTAGGCCAGCAGGTCGTGGCGCGAGTCGACGAGGACGGGCGCCGGCGGCCGGCGCCGCGAGAGCGAAGCCCGGAGGGCCGAGACCAGGGCGGGCGTCACCACACCGCCCCCGTAGTCCGAGACGAGCACGGCGTGGCAGCCGGCGGCGGCTGCCATGGCGGCGCGCTCGAACGCGTCGCGGACCGCCGGGTCCGCCGCGCCCGGCCCCTCCCGATCGACCCGGACCACCTGCCGGTAGACCCCGTGCACGCCGCCGGCCAGCACCCGGGTCTTGACGGGCGACCGGTAGGCGCGGGGCCGGACGACGTGCGACACGTCCACCCGAGGCCCGAGCCCGCGCTCCAGTCGGCGGTCGGCGTCGCCGCGCCCGACCAGAGCGACGAGGCAGGCCGCGCCGCCGAGCGACGCGACGTTGCGCGCGGCGTTGCCGGCGCCGCCCGGGACTATCGCGGTCCGATCGTGGGCCAGGATCAGGACCGGCGCCTCGCGCGAGACCCGCGACACCCGCCCGTAGACGAACTCATCGGCGATGACGTCTCCGACGACCGCCGCCCGCACGCTCGGGAACCGGCCGACGAGGTCGACGAGCCGCGCGCGCCGGCCGTGCGCGTCGTCGCGAACGCCCGGGATCACGGCCGCTCGCACCATCGAATCGCGGGGTCGGGCATCGGTGGCCGCAGTCTACCGCACCCCCTCCGGGTCCGAGGCGCTCGCGGGACCGGCCGGCGCGCGCCAGCGGCGGTGCATCCAGAGCCAGAGGTGCGGGTAGCGCCGCACGTACGCCTCGAGGACGTCGGTGCAGCGCTGCGTGTAGGTGCGGACCGGGTCGGGATCGTCGGGCCCCGGCGGCTCGACGGGGGGCTCGTAGATCAGGCGGTAGCGGCCGCGGGGCATCGGCAGCGCGAACACCGGGACGATGGGGGCCCCGGTGCGTAGCGCGAGGGCCGCGATGGCCGACGTGGTCGACGCCGGGCGGCGGAAGAAGGTGACCTCCACCGCGCTCCGGTCGTGCATGTGCTGGTCGATCATCATCCCGACCGACTCCCGCCGCTTGAGCGCGCCGAGCAGCCCGCGCACCGCACCCCGGCGCGGGACGACGCGCGTCCCCGCCCGGCCCCGCAGGCGCTCGATCATCCGCTCCAGCAGGGGGTTGTCGAGCGTGCGGGCGACCATCACGATGGGGCCGAAGCGGTAGGCGTGCACGATCACCTGCAGCTCCCAGGAGCCGAAGTGACCGGTGAAGTACATCACCCCGCGCCCCTGCGCCTCCGCGCGCTCGACGTGCGCAGCGCCCACGACCTCCACGAGCTCCAGCATGCGCTCCGGCCGCATCGCGCTGAAGTTGAGGAAATCCACGACGTGCCGGCCGAACTGCTCGAAGGTCGCCCGCAGGATGGCGCGGCACTCCCCGTCGCTGCGCGCGGGGAACGCGGCCCGCAGGTTGGCGACCGCAAGCTCCCGCCGCGGGCGATGGAGCGCATGGAAAAGGCGGCCGAGTGCGGTGCCCAGCCCCAGGCTGAGCCGTCGCGGCAGGCAGCGGGCGACGTGGCGCACCACCACCACGGTGGCATGCTCGAGCCGGTGCCGCGCGCGCCTCACCGGTTTCCCGCCCGCGACCGCGCGGCGCGCAGACGGTCGCCCAGCCAGCTCCGGAAACGCTCCGCCGGCTCGATCTCCACGTGGAGCGGG
>JAPOYG010000326.1:0-2385 GCA_026706755.1 Acidobacteriota bacterium | reverse complement strand
TGGCCGCCGCGTCGAGCGCAACCGCCGGCTCCGGCGCAGGAGCAGGCTCGCGCGCAGGCGGCAGATCCAGGACCGGCGTTCCGAGCCGGCGCGCCAGCCGGAAGACGGGGCCGGCGCCGAACCGGCCGGCCAGCGACTCGGCCCGCGCCAGCGACGGCGCCTCGACAAGCAGGGCGTCGGCCAGGTTCGCTGTGTCCGGCTGCTCCCTCAGCCTCCCCCCCGGGAGCGTCCGGCGCTCGTCCACGTCGGCGGCCCCGATCACGACGAGATCCACGTCGCGGTCGAGCGACAGGTGCTGGAAGCCGTCGTCGAGCACGTGCACGGTGATGTCGAAGCGCTCCTCGGCCAGCCGGCCCGCGCGGTAGCGATCCGCGCAGACCAGTACGCACGCCCCCGGAAGCCGCTCGGCCAGCATCAGCGGCTCGTCTCCAGCTTCGTCGACGCCGGCGCGGATCCCGTCCGCATCGCGCACCACGACCACGCCGGCCGGACGGGCGGCGCGGCGGTAACCGCGGCTCAGGACGGCGGGACGCTCGCCCAGCCGCGCAAGCAGCTCGGCGACGTGCGCGGCGACCGGCGTCTTGCCGCTGCCGCCGACGGCGAGGGCGCCCACGCTGATCACGGGGCGCCCGAGGCGCCGCCGGGCGGCGGGGCGGCTGGCGTACCAGCGCCGGCGTCGCCGGGCGGCCGCGCCGTAGAGGGTGCTGAGAAGCCTCATGACCCGGCCGCGGAGTCCGCCGGAGGTCCCGGCGGCAGGAGCTCCGCAACGGCGGCCAGCGTACGCGAGGTGGCGCCGCGGTGCGCGTCGACCACCGCCCGCGCCGCGGCGCCCAGGCGCCGGCAACGCGCGGGATCGTCGAGCAGGGCGGCCACCTCGGTCTCGAGCTCGACCGCGCTCCGCACCTGCACGGCGGCGTCCCGGGCCACGAAGAGGCGGGCGATCTCCGCGAAGCTCTCCATGTGCGGTCCGAACAGGATCGCCTTCCCGACGGCGGCCGGCTCCAGGATGTTGTGCCCGCCGGCGGGCACCAGGCTGCCCCCCACGAAGACGCACGACGCCGCCTCGTACACGTAGGGCAACTCCCCGATCGTGTCGAGGACGACGACGTCCGCTTCGCCGCTTCCGCCGTCGGCCAGCGACGTCCGGCGCACCACCCGGTGGCCGGCGGCGACGGCGATCCGGGTCGCGTCCGCGAAGCGCTCGGGGTGCCTCGGGGCCAGGATCAATAGCGCGCCGCCGTGGGCCTCGCGCGCCCGGGCGAAGGCCCTCAGGACGGGCTCCTCCTCCCCGCGCAGGGTGCTGGCCGCCACGACGACCGGCCGCCCCGAAGCCATCGGGAGGCTGGCCAGCACGGGATGGCGTGCCCCTTGGGCCGCGGTCGCGGCGGGGGGCGCATCGAACTTGAGGCTCCCCGTGACCGAGATCCGCCCGGCGTCCGCGCCGAGCGCCTCGAACCAGCGCCCCCATTGCTCCGTCTGCACGCAGATGCGGTCGAGGTCGCCCACCACGCGGCGCATGAACCGGCCGGCCCGGCGGTAGCCGCGGAACGATCGGGCGGTCAACCGGCCGTTGGCGAGGGCGGTGCGGATGCCGCGGCGACGGCACGCCCGCAGCAGGTTCGGCCAGATCTCGGTGTCGACCACGATCAGCAGATCGGGTGCCGCGCGGTCCAGGGTACGCGTCACGAACCGCGGCAGGTCGAACGGGGCGTAGAACGTGGCATCGACCAGATCGCCCAGTCCGCGCGCGACCTGCTGCCCGGTCGCGGTCGTCGTCGAGAGCAGCCGGCGGTGTCCCGGATAGGCGTCCCGCAACGCTGCGAGGAGCGGCCGTGCGGCGAGGGTCTCGCCGACGGAGACCGCATGCACCCAGATGGACGGGCGCCGCTCCGGATTGACCGCGCACGGCAGCCGGCCGCAGCGCTGGCCCAGGTCCCCGAGCGCCTTGCCGCGGCGCCAGACTCCCCAGGCGACGGACGGCAGTCGGAACAGGACGTAGAGGAGCAGCAACGCGTCGTACAGCAGGTACATCGGCGACCGGCGCGCGGGAGGCTGCCGGCCCGGGACCTTGCGCGCCCTTGCGGGCGCGTTGGGAGTCTGCGCTCGCGCGAGGCACTCGTAGCGGGCATCCTGCGGCGCAGACTCCTGGCGCCGCGGCTCGCACTCCGTTGGCGTTAGAATAGCCTGTTTGGGCGGTGGCGGCGGGCCCCACCCCGGGGAACGCGCGGGCTCCAGGCAATCGCGCTTCGAGAGGACGGACATGGGAATCAGGGTCGGCATCAACGGATTCGGGCGCATCGGACGCAACGTGCTGCGCGCCGCGTTGCGGGACACGGCGGCGGGCGACGAGGTCTCGTTCGTCGCGGTCAACGACATCACGAGCGC
>JAPOYG010000112.1:5069-7378 GCA_026706755.1 Acidobacteriota bacterium | reverse complement strand
TGCCGGACGGCGGTCGTCCTCGCGGTCGCCCTGATCGCAGTCCCTGCCCATGCCGCCGACGAGAGGGTGGCCGACCTCGCCAAGGCCCAGCAGTGGTCGGGCGTGGCCGACCTGGTGCGGCAGGGCGTCGACGTCGACGCGCCCCAGGCCGACGGCTCGACGGCGCTGCACTGGGCGGCCCACTGGAATGAAGCGGCGACCGCGGCGCTGCTGATCGAAGCCGGCGCCGACGTCGATGCGCTCACCTTCACCGGCGTCAGCGCGCTGTCGCTCGCCTGCGAGAACGGCAACCCGGAGATCGTCGGTCTGCTGCTGCGGGCGGGCGCGGAGGTCAACGTCGCGGCGGTCGGCGGCGTCACGCCGCTCCTGCTCGCCGCGCAGTCCGGCCATGCCGGCGTGGTCCGGGCGCTCCTCGAGCACGGCGCCGACGTCGACGCGCGAGCGGACGGGTCGGCGCAGACGCCGCTCATGTGGGCGGCCAGCGAGGGCCACGCGGCGAGCGTCGCGCTGCTGCTCGCGCGGGGCGCCTCGCTCACGGCGACGTCCGCGGGCGGCTTCACGCCCTTGATGTTCGCCGTGCGCGGCGGCCACCTCGATGTCGTGACGACGCTGGTGGAGGCCGGGGCGGACGTGGACGCGGCGACGCCGGTGATGCCCGCCTCCGGCGGCCGGGTCGGCTACGACCTCGGCGCCGGCCCCATCACGCCGCTGCCCCTCGCGATCGCCAACAACCACGCCCCCGTGGCGCTGTACCTCCTGGCGCAGGGCGCGAATCCCAACCAGGGCGCCGCGGGCATGAGCGCGTTGCACCACGCCGTGTACGGCATCGGCCAGAACCGCGCGGCCGGCGGCGGCGGCGACGACGGGTCGGGCCTGCGGGGACGCATGGAGCTCGTGCGAGCCCTGCTCGCGCACGGGGCCGACCCGAACGCGCGACAGACCGCCCCGGGCATCATGGGGTTCGGCGGCGAAGGGAAGCACGGGGCGTTCGAAGCATTCGGCTGGGGGACGAATCGCGTGGGCGCCACGCCGTTCTACCTGGCCGCGGATTGCAGCAACGCCAACCCGGCCCTGATGCGGATCCTGCTCGACCACGGGGCCGACCCGAGCCTGACGACCGAGGACGGGACCACCCCGCTGATGGCGTCGTCCGGGCTCGGCTGGGGCTACGCCCCCCCGGACGAGGCCGCGCGGCGGCGCATGCTGGCCGGGGTGAGGTTCCTGGTCGAGGAAGTCGGGGCCGACGTCAACGCCGCCAACGCGGCGGGATTCACGCCCCTGCACGGGGCCGCGTACAAGGGGTCGGCCAACATCATCGCCTACCTCGTCGAGCGCGGCGCGAAGATGAACGTGCGCGACTACCGCGGACGCACCCCCTACCGGCTCGCAAGCTGGGCCCGCAACTCCACCGACTTCTACCGCTGGCCGGAGGCGGCCGCGTTGCTGGTCGAGCTGGGCGCGAACCCGCGGCTGGGCGTCTCCGCCAACCTGCAGGAACGCGAGCTGGCCCGCGCGGCGGGGGAGGCGACGGGGCCGGCGGGCGAGACGGGCGGACGCTGACCGCGCAAGGTCCAGCGCTGGCCGCGGCGAGGACCGGAGCTGACCGCGCGCAGGACCGGAGTTGACCGCGCCGGGCGAGGACCGGAGTTTGACCGCGCGAGGATCTGGCATGACTGCGGCTCGACGGAGTGTTCTGCTGGCAGGCGTCCTCGTGGTGAGCGCGTCCGCCAGCGCCGCGGCGCAGAAGGTCTTCACGCCCGACGAGTTGCGGGTCGTCGAACGGATCGTGGGCACCTACTTCGAGGCCGTGCGGTCGCTGAGCGCGGCGCAGGACTACGAGACGGCCAAGGTCCGGCTCATCGTGGCGCGCGAGTATCTCGCGCGGAGCTGGACGTTCTGGACACGGCACGAAAGAAGCGACGCGGCGAAGATGGTCACAGCGACGACTGCCGCCTTGGACGCGCTCGACGACCGGATGTCCGAGGTTCCCATCGATCCGGCCGGCGTGCAGGCGGCGGTGCAGGAGGCGAGCGCCAGGTGCGCGGCCTGCCACGCCGAGTTCCGCGTCGAGCATCCGAACACCGGCACGTATGGCATCAAGCCGGGGATCCTCGGCGAGCCCGCCGGTCAGGGCCAGCCATAGGGCGGCCCCGGGCGAGTTGAGGATCGGGCCGGCAGCAGAGCGTTCAGCACGTGGCGGCGGCGGCGAAGACGGAGCGAGACGGCGGGTGTTCGTGCCGAGTGGGGACGATGATCATGACCTGGACACGACACCGGACGGCGGCCCGGGCGATGCTCCTCCTGCTGGC
>JAPOYG010000112.1:1947-4863 GCA_026706755.1 Acidobacteriota bacterium | reverse complement strand
CGCGGTATTGCGTCCGGTGCCACAGCGACCGGCTCCGGACCGGCGGCCTGACGCTCGAGCACGTCGACGTGAACCGGATTGCCGACGACCCCGAGCTGTGGGAGAAGATCGCGTGGAAGATCCGCATCGGCGCGATGCCGAAGGTGCCGGCGCCCCGGCCTGAGCGGCCGGTGCTCGACCGCTTCGCGGCCGCGGTGGAACACGCGCTCGATCGGGCCGCGGCCGCCGCGCCCGATCCGGGCCCCCCCACCTTCCATCGGCTCAATCGCCTCCAGTACGTGAACGCGGTGCGCGACCTCCTCGGCGTGGAGGTCGACGGGCCGAGCCTGCTGCCGCCGGACGCCACCAGCTACGGGTTCGACAACAACCGCGGGCTCACCATCACGCCGTCGCTGCTCGACCGCTACCTCGCCGCCGCCGTCCGGATCGCGCGCGCCGCCGTCGGCGATGCGACCATTCCGCCGACCACCGAGACGTATCGCATCGCGCAGACGGTCCGGCAGGGCGAGCGCATGAGCGAGGACCTGCCCTTCGGCACGAACGGTGGCCTGGCCGTGCGGCACACCTTCCCGCTCGACGGCGAGTACGCCGTTCGCGTGCTGCTGCCGGGCATGAGCACGGGCGCTCTCTATTCCCGCCCGCAGAGCGAGGTCCTCGTCACCGTGGACGGCGCCACCGTCAAGCACTGGTCGCTGGAGCCGCTGCGGGGCCTGAATCCTGCCATCGCGGCCGCGACCCGCCCCGAGGAGGACGCGCCCGCCCGCCCGGACGAGGACCTCGTGGTCCGTTTCGCGGCGAAGGCCGGCACCCGCCCGGTGGGCGTGACCCTCCTGAACATTCGGCCCGCCTACGCCGAGGGTCTGCGGGGCGGGGTGGTGGGCGATCCGGGACCGGTCAGCCGCGGCGCGTCGGGCCGCATCGAGTCCCTCACGGTGTCGGGCCCGTTCCACGCCGCCACGCCCGAGGAGAGCGAGAGCCGGCGGCGCACCTTCACCTGCCGGCCGACCGCGCCGACCGACGAGCGGGCCTGCGCACGCCAGATTCTCACGCGGCTCGTGCGGCGCGGGTTCCGGCGGCCCGTCGCCGCCCCGGACGTGGAGGGGCTGATGCCCTTCTTCGAGGACGGGCGGCGCGCCGGGGGGTTCGACGCGGGCATCCAGGCCGCCCTGGAGCGCCTGCTGATCTCGCCCCAGTTCCTGTTCCGCATCGAGCGAGGTCCGGATGGAGCGCAGCCCAACACGATCTTCCGCGTGAGCGACGTCGAGCTGGCGTCCCGGCTGTCGTTCTTCCTCTGGAACAGCCCCCCCGACGAGGAGCTGCTCGCCGTCGCCGAGCGCGGACGGCTCGGCGAGCCGGAGGTCCTGGCCGCCCAGACGCGCCGGCTGCTCGCCGACCCCCGCGCCGCGTCGATGGCGTCCGGCTTCGCCGGCCAGTGGCTGGGGACGCGCCTCGTCCGGGAGCTGCAGCCCGACCCGACGCTCTATCCCCTCGACGCCAACCTCCAGGAGGCCCTCGCGCGCGAGACCGAGCTGTTCTTCGAGAGCCAGCTTCGGGAAGACCGGAGCGTGCCGGATCTGCTCGAGGCCGACTACACGTACCTGAACGAGCGCCTCGCCGCGCACTACGGCATTCCGAACGTCTACGGCAGCCATATGCGGCGCGTGACGCTGACCGACGAGCGACGGTTCGGCATCCTGGGCATGGGCGGCGTCCTGATGGTGACCTCCCATGCCAATCGGACGTCGCCCGTGGTGCGCGGCAAGTGGATCATGGACAACCTCGTGGCCAATCCCCCGCCGCCGCCTCCCGCGGACATACCGCCGCTTCCCGAGAACGACGGCGAGCTGCCCACCACCGTGCGGGAGCGCCTAGAGCAGCACCGGGCCAATCCGGTGTGCGCTTCGTGCCACACTCTGATGGACCCCTTCGGGTTCGCGCTCGAGAACTTCGACGTCACCGGGCAGTGGCGGGACGTCGACAACGGCATACCGGTGGACGCGTCGGGGGTGGCGCTCGACGGGTCGTTGATGGACGGCGTGGTGGGACTGCGCCGGGCGCTGCTGGCGAACCGCACGCAGTTTGCGACCGTCTTCACCGAGCGGCTGCTCACCTATGCGCTCGGTCGCGGCGTGGACGCCCCCGACAGGCCCGCCGTGCGGGCCATCGTTCGCGAGGCGGCCCCGGACTTTCGCTGGTCGGACATCATCCTCGGCATCGTCGAGAGCTCGCCGTTCCGCATGAACCGCACGCCCGGCGCCGAGCCCGCGGCGGCGGCCACGGTGGCGAGTCGCTGAGGCCAAGGCAGTCCTCGACTAAGAAACCAAGGAGAGCTCGCATGTTCATCACCAAGACGCATCTCCCCCGGCGGACCGTGCTGCGGGGCATGGGGACCGCCCTGGCCCTGCCGTTCCTGGATGCGATGGTCCCCGCCCTGACCGCGCTCGGCCGCACCGCGGCGGCTCCCGTGCGCCGGGCGGCGTGGTTCTACGTGCCCAACGGGATGTCCATGCGCCACTGGGCCCCCAAGAAGGAGGGTGCGCTCACGGGCGACCTCCCGATGATCCTGCAGAGCCTGGCGCCCTATCGCGACGACCTCCTGGTGCTGAGCGACCTGGCGCACATGACCGCCTATCCGCGCGAGGGGGATCCGGCCTGCGACCATGCCCGGTCCGGGGCGACCTATCTCACGGGCGTCCATGCCGATCCCGATCTGACCAACCCGGTGACGGACATCTCCGTGGATCAGCGTGCGGCGCTCGTGACGGGGCAGGAGACGCAGTTGGCCTCGCTCGAGCTGGGGGTTGCCGTACGGGCCAGTTGCGTTACGGGTTCCGTCGGCTACCCCTGCGCCTATCGCACGACGATCTCCTATCGCACCCCGACGATGGCGCTGCCGGTGGAGATCGATCCGCGCGC
>JAPOYG010000112.1:0-1559 GCA_026706755.1 Acidobacteriota bacterium | reverse complement strand
CCGGACTCGCACCACGCGCTGTCGCACCACCAGAACGTGCTGAGCAACATCGACCGGCTGGGGAAGCTCAACGAGTTCCACATGCAGCAGTTCGCGTACGTGGTCGGCAGGCTGAAGTCGATCCCGGAAGGCGACGGCACCCTGCTGGACCGGACGATGCTCGTCTACGGGACGGGCATCAGCGACAGCAACGCGCACCTGCACGACGATCTGCCCATCGCGCTCGTGGGCGGCGGCGCGGCCGGCATCAAGGGCGGGCGGCACATCCGCTACCCGAAGGAAACGCCGTTGACCAATCTGTGGATGACCGTCCTCGACAAGATGGGCGTCCACGTAGACAAGCTCGGCGACAGCACCGGGAGCATCAAGCTCGCCACCGTATAGTGAAGCGCTGCCTGCGGCGATAGTGAAGCTCTGCGTGCGGCACGGCGCCGATGCCGGCCGCACGGGCGTTCGTTACTGACACGGGTCTTTCGCGACAGAGGTCGTCCGATGAAGATGAATCGTCAGATGAGTATGAACAGGCCGGGCCTGCTGGTGTGTTTCGTGGCCGCGTGCTTCGTGGCCGTTGGCGGCGCCCTGACCGCGCAGTCGGAGAGCACCGGTGGGTGGGACGAGCAGGCGTGGGACGAGGATGCCGCCGCGGAGTACCTGGACCAGCGGCAGAGCTGGTGGGCCGGCTGGTCGGTCGCGGCCCGGGACAACGGCACCTACTGCATCTCGTGCCACACGGTGGTGCCCTACGCGCTCGCGCGACCCAACCTGGGAGCGGAGCCCGACGCCAAGCCGAACGCGATCGAGCAGGGGCTGCTGGCGAACGTCAGCCAGCGCGTCCGGGAGTGGCAGGAGCTCGCCCCGGAGGGCGACCAGGCGCGCGGTACCGAGTCGGTCCTGAACGCCCTGGTGCTTGCGAGCTCCGACGCACGAACCGGGAAGCTCGGCCACGACACCCGGATGGCCTTCGACCACCTCTGGGCGACGCAGGCGCGAACCGGGGACCTGGATGGGGCGTGGCACTGGTTCGTGGTCGATCTGCAGCCGTGGGAGTCCGACGACGCCCCCTACTACGGAGCGTCACTGGCCGCGCTTGCCGTGGGCACCGCGCCGGAAGGCTACGCGTCGACGGACGACGCCCGGGAAGGACTGGAACGGCTCCGAAGCTACCTGGACCGGCTCTACGATCAGCAGCCGCTGTTCAACCGCCTGACGCTGCTCTGGGCGTCGACGACGCTCCCGGACGTGCTCGACGCGGAACAGAAGGCGGCGATCATGGAAGAAGTGCTCGCGCTGCAGGAGGACGACGGCGGATGGAGCCTCGCTTCCCTGGGCGAGTGGAAGCGCACGGACGGCACGACGCTCCCGACGGGCAGTGACGGGTACGCCACCGGTCTCGTCGCGTTCACGCTCGTGCAGGCGGGTCTTCCGAGCGAGAATGCCCAGCTCCGTCGGGGACTGTCCTGGCTCCGTCGCCATCAGGACCCCACCGAGGGATCGTGGCCGGCCGAGTCGCTCAACAAGGAGCGCGACCTGAAATCCGACGTCGGCCGCTTCATGCGCGA
>JAPOYG010000392.1 GCA_026706755.1 Acidobacteriota bacterium | reverse complement strand
GGCGGGACCCTGTACATCCTCTGGGACAACCAGCTCGCCAGCGTGCCGGTCGTGCTCGCCAACTAGGAGTCCGCGCGGCGCTCGCGCCCGGCCCCCTCCCGACGGGACGGGGGCCGGGCGACTTCGTCTTGCGCTAGACTATCTGGGAGTCGGCGCCGTACCGGAGCCGGCCCAGGCTCCTCGCCGCACCGTGCGTTCGGGGCTCGCCGGTGCGGGTCGTCCGCCGGCATTCTCCAAGCGCATCCACTCGCGTTCCACGCCCGATACGCCCGTGACTGCTCCATCCGCACGTCCGACGTTCACGCACCGGCAGATCCTCATCGTCTTCAGCGGCCTGATGACCAGTCTGTTCCTGGCCGCCCTGGACCAGACGATCGTCGCCACGGCGCTCCCGACGATCGTCGGTGAGCTCGGCGGCCTCGACTACTACGCGTGGGTCGTCACCGCCTACCTGCTGAGCTCGACCGTCTGCACGCCGCTCTACGGCAAGCTGAGCGACATCTACGGCCGGCGGCCGATGTTCCTCGCCGCGATCCTGATCTTCCTGCTCGGGTCGCTCCTGGCGGGCCTCGCGCAGGGCATGATCCAGCTCATCGCCTTCCGCGGCGTGCAGGGGCTGGGGGCCGGCGGCATGATGGCGCTGACCTTCGCGGTCATCGGGGACGTCGTCTCGCCGCGGCAGCGCGGGCGCTACATCGGCTACCTGGCCGGCGTCTGGGGATTCGCCAGTGTCGTGGGGCCGCTCATCGGCGGCTTCATCGTCGACAGCCTCTCGTGGCGCTGGGTCTTCCTGATCAACCTGCCGATTGGCGCTGCCGCGTTGGCCGTGACCTCCGGCGTCCTGCGTCTGCCGGCTCCCGCCCGGCGCCACCGCATCGACGTGGAGGGGGCCGCGCTCCTGATGGGCGGCGTCGGCTGCCTGCTGCTGGCGGTGGTCTGGGGAGGAGTCGAGTACCCCTGGGGGTCGCCGGTGATCCTCGGTCTGGCCGGTGGAGGGACGGCGCTGACGGTCGGCTTCCTCGCCTGGGAGACGCGGGTCGCGGAGCCGCTGCTGCCGCTGCGGCTCTTCCGCAACTCGATCTTCTCCGTCAGCTCGGCCCTGGGGTTCCTCATCGGGTTCGCGCTGTTCGGGGGCGTCGTCTTCCTGCCGCTCTTCCTGCAGGTCGTGACCGGTGTCTCGGCCACCGCCTCCGGGCTGCTGATACTCCCGCTGACGGCCGGCATGGTCGCGGGCTCGGTCGGCTCGGGCCGGCTGACGACGGCCACCGGCCGCTACAAGGTGTACCCGGTCGCCGGCTCTGCCCTCACCGCGGCCGGCATGGCGCTGCTGAGCCTGATGACGGCGGAGACGCCCTTCTGGATCAGCTCGCTTCAGATGGCGGTGCTCGGGCTCGGCGTCGGCATGGTGATGCAGGTCTCGCTGCTCGCCATCCAGAACGCGGTGGACTACCGCGACCTCGGCGTGGCAACTTCGTCGGCGCAGTTCTTCCGCTCGCTCGGCGGGTCCTTCGGCGTGGCGCTGTTCGGCGCCATCATGAACGCGCGCCTGCTGGCCGAGTTGCCCGTGCACGTGCCCGCGGAGGCGCTGGCCGCCGTTCGTGGCGAGATGTCGGCGCTCCTGAGCAGCCCGGCCGCGATCCGCGCGCTCCCTCCGCCCGTCGCCGATGGCGTCGCGGCGTCGCTCGAGCTGGCGATCCAGGCCGTGTTCTTCTGGGCCGTGCCGATTGCCGTGCTCGGGTTCGCGCTGTCGTGGTACCTGCGGGAGATCCCGCTCCGCGACACCGTGGGGCCGGTGGCGCTGGCCGAGGGGGCCGAGGAGGCCGGGGTCGGGGCCCCCGCCCGTTCGGCCGCCGGCGGACCGGTGCCGCTGGTCGAGGGGGCCGAGTAGGCGGCGGAACGTGAGACGGAGCGGGCCGAGACCGGGCACGTCCAGACGGAGGTCGTACAGATGACTCGCTGTGCACGAATCGGGGCTGTCGCCGTTGCCGTCGTCGTCGCGACCCCTCCCGGCGCCGCCGCAGCGCAGGCGCAGCGCGAGATCCTGGTGCGCGGGGGCGAGATCGTCACCGTCGAGGGACGCCGCCCCGCGGACGTCCGCGTGGTCGGGGAGACCGTGGCCGAGATCGGCCCCGCGCTCGAAGCCGGCCCGGGTGCGGAGGTGATCGACGCGGGCGGGCTCCTCGTGCTCCCGGGGGGCATCGATCCGCACGTCCACCTCGGGGGCATCGGCGTCGACGACTACACGAGCGGGTCGGCCGCGGCCCTCGCGGGCGGCATCACCACCATTTCGAACTTCGGCGGCGTCCGCGACGGAGAGACGCCGGCGGAGACGCTGGCGCGCGCCAGCCCCGCCATCGAGGCCGAGACGATCGCGGACCTGATCTATCACCCCATCGTCTCCGACCCGGCGTCGGCCACGACGGAGACGCTGGAGGCGCTGGTCGCGGTGGGGCAGCCGACGATCAAGGTGTTCATGGTGCGGCCCACCTTCGACGCGCGGGCCGCCGGCTTCGTGGGGACGATGCGGGCGGTCGTGGAAGCCGGCGTCCTGCTGCTGGTGCACTGCGAGGACGCCGCCATCGTCGCAGACACCGCGGCGCGGTTCATGGCGGAGGGGCGCGGCGGGCTCGAGAACTTCGCGGATGCGCGTCCCGCGGAGGCCGAGGAGGCCGCCACGCGTCGCGCGATCGCGATGGCCGAGGTCACCGGCGCGCCGATCTACATCGTCCACCTGTCGTCGGAACGCGCGATGCTGGCGGCGGAGGAGGCGCGGGAGCGTGGCCTCCCGGTCTACGTCGAGACCCGGCCCATCTACCTGCACCTGACGCGGGAACGCTTCGAAGGACCGACTCCCGGCCTCTACATCGGCCAGCCGCCGCTCCGGACGCAGCAGGACCAGGACGCGCTGTGGGAGGGCCTCGCGCGGGGCGCGATCGACGTCGTGGCCTCGGACCACGTCGCCTACACGCGCGAGCTGAAGCTCGACCCGGCCCAGACGGTAGCCCGCCACCGGGCCGGGATGAGCAACCTGCAGGTGATGCTGCCGATGGTCTTCTCCGACGGCGTGGGGGCCGGCCGCATCACCCTGGAGCGTTTCGTCGCCGTCACCTCGACCAACGCGGCCAAGCTCTTCGGCCTCTACCCGCGCAAGGGCACCATCGCGGTCGGATCGGACGCCGACCTCGTGCTGTGGGACCCGAACGAGACGCGCGAGATCCGCAACGCCGACATGCTCTCCAACAGCGGCTATTCCGTGCACGCGGGCCGCGAGGTGACCGGCTGGCCGGTGCTGACGATCCGCCGCGGCGAGGTCGTCTACCGGGACGGCGAGGTGCTGGGCGAGGCGGGCAGCGGCGAGCTGCTGTCGCGGGGACCCTGGCAGCGCCCCGAGCTGTAGGCGCCGCTTTTCGTCATCGGTTGCCGCCATCCGAGGGGACACCGCCGCCAGCCAGATGCTGGGCAGCGGCGAGCGTGGCGAACATGCTGGCAGCGCAACACCTGTTTGCACTCCTCCTGGCCGCAAGCGGGTCGGTTGCGGCGCCCGGCGGCAGGATCCATAATGGCGGATTCGCACGCCGCCCCGACTGCAGCGGGCGGCCAGCGAGAGGTATGGCATGACGACGTTGAGACGCGCGCTGTCGCGGGGCCTCCCGGCGGTCTTCGGGCTCGCGGCGCTCGGCGCCGCGCCGGCGCCCGGGACTGCGCTGGCCTTCGCTGAGCCGCCGGCCACGGGTGCTGGCCGCGAGGCGGCGGCGACCGCCGAGCGGGCCTTGCTCGACCGCTACTGCGTCGCGTGCCACAACGCGCGCCTGCAGACCGCGGGGCTTGAGCTCGACGCCGCCGACATCGATCAGGTGGCGGCCGATCCGGAGCTCTGGGAGAAGGTGGCCCGGAAGCTGCGCGCGGGGGCGATGCCGCCCGCGCCGCGCCCGCGCCCGGACGAGGCGACCTACGCGCGGTTCATCGACTACCTGGAGACGGAGCTCGACGCGGCAGCCGCGGCCCACCTCGACCCGGGGCGGACCGAGGCCTTCCACCGGCTGAACCGGGCCGAGTACCACAACGTCGTCCGCGATCTCCTCGATCTCGAGGTCGACGTCGCGGAGCTGCTGCCGGCCGACGACGGGAGCTACGGCTTCGACAACATCGCGGGCGTGCTCGGCATGTCGCCGACGCTGCTGGAGCGGTATCTGTCGGCGGCGAAGAAGGTGAGCCGGCTCGCGGTCGGCAACCCCAATCTGCCGCCGACGGCGGAGACGTTCCACCTGGCGGCCGACTACTCGCAGGACGACCGGATCGACGGGCTGCCGTTCGGCACCCGCGGCGGCATCGCGATCCCCTACACGTTCCCGGTCGACGCGGTGTACGCCATCCGTCTGCGCCTGGGCCGCGACACGCTGGACGCGCTGGCCGCCTTCGAGGTCCCGCACGAGCTGGAGGTGAGCCTCGACGGCGACCCGCTGCGGACGTTCCACGTTGGCGAGCCGCCCCCGGACGCCGACCGAGGGAGCGACGAGTACCGCGCGTGGCGCGACCGGCAGCGCCGCGCTGACGAGGACTGGGTGCTGCGCGTGCCGGTGCTCGCGGGGCCGCGCACGCTGCGCGCGACGTTCCGCAAGAAGACCTCCGCGTACCCGGAGACGCTGCGCCAGCCGTACCTCCGCCCCTACACGAACACGACGGGCGGCGACACCCGCTACCAGCCGTACCTCGCGAGCGTGGTGATCACCGGCCCCTACGAGGCGAGCGACGGACCGCCGGCCGAGGAGACGCCGAGCCGCGCCCGCATCTTCACCTGCCGGCCGGCGGCGGGCGATGCGGCCGGGGCGCGGGCCTGCGCGAGCGAGATCTTCTCGACCCTGGCCCGCCGCGCCTACCGGCGGCCGGTGACCGCGCGCGACCTCGACGTGCTGCTCGGCTTCTACGACCGGGGCAGCGCGGAGGGCTTCGAGGCGGGCGTCGAGCTGGCGCTCCGGCGGCTGCTCGTCAGCCCGGAGTTCCTCTTCCGCGTGGTCCGCGACCCGGTGGGCCTGGCGGCCGGCACGGCCTACCGGCTCAGGGACCTGGAGCTCGCCTCGCGCCTGTCGTTCTTCCTCTGGAGCAGCATCCCGGACGACGAGCTGATCGATCTCGCGGCGGCCCGGCGGCTGCGCGACCCGGCGGTGCTCGAAGCGCAGGTCCGGCGCATGCTGGCCGACGAGCGTGCCGCGGCGCTGGTCGAGAACTTCGCCGGGCAGTGGCTCTACCTGCGCAACATCCCCGCCCTCGTCCCCGACGAGAACCGCTTCCCCGACTTCGGGGAGGCCCTGCGGCGGGCGATGCGCCGCGAGACCGAGCTCTTCGTCACCAGCGTGATGCGCGAGGACCGGAACGTCCTCGACCTGCTGACCGCCGACTACACGTACGTCAACGAGCGGCTCGCGCGCCACTACGGGATCCCCAACGTCTACGGCAGCCACTTCCGGCGCGTGACGCTCGACGGCGCGGCGCGCCGCGGCCTGCTCGGCCACGGCAGCATCCTGGCCGCCACCGCCTACCCGACCCGGACGTCGCCCGTGCTGCGCGGCAAGTGGGTGCTCGAGAACCTGCTCGGCACGCCGCCGCCGCTTCCGCCGCCGGACGTTCCGTCGCTCGAGGAGACGAGCGAGGGCCGCGCCCTGTCGATGCGCGAGGCGATGGAGCAGCACCGGGCCAATCCTGTCTGCGCGAGCTGCCACCGGCTGATGGACCCGCCGGGCTTCGCCCTCGAGCAATTCGACGCGTCGGGCCGCTACCGGACGCACAACGAGGCGAACGCGCCGATCGACGCCTCGGGCGTGCTGCCCGACGGGACCGCGTTCGAGGGCGCCGCGGGGCTCCGCGACGCGCTCATGCAGCGGCCGGATCTGTTCGTCACCACCCTGACCGAGAAGCTGATGACGTACGCGCTCGGGCGCGGCGTCGAGGCCCACGACGCGCCGGCCGTCCGGACCATCACGCGCGACGCCGCGCGCGACGGCCACCGGTTCTCGGCCCTCGTCCTCGGCATCGTCCGCAGCGCGCCGTTCCAGATGAGGAGAACGCCATCATGATGATCAGGAAGCTCTCGCTGCCGCGCCGCACGTTCCTGCGCGGGATGGGCGCGGCGGTGGCGCTGCCGCTGCTCGACGCGATGGTGCCGGCCCTGACGGCGCAGGCGGCCAGCGCCGCGAAGCCCGTCAAGCGGCTCGGCTTCATCTACCTGCCGAACGGCGCGGTGATGCAGTCGTGGACGCCGAAGGGAGAGGGCCCGCTGGAGCTCTCCCCGTCCCTGAGCCCGCTCGCGGCGCACCGCGACCAGACCGTGGTCCTGTCGCGCCTCGCCCACGGGCAGGCGGAGCCGCTCGGAGACGGCAACGGGGAGCACTCGCGCGCCACCGCGACCTGGCTGAACGGCGTGCACCCGAAGCACACGGAGGGGGCGGACGTCCGCGCCGGCATCACGGCCGACCAGGTGGCCGCCTCCACCATCGGCCGCGAGACGCCGCTGCCGTCGCTGGAGCTCGCCATCGACCTCGACTTCCTGGTCGGCAACTGCGAGAACGGCTACAGCTGCGTCTACATGAACACCCTGTCGTGGCGGACGGCGACGACGCCGCTCCCGGTGGAGAACAACCCGCGGGTCGTCTTCGAGCGCCTGTTCGGCGACGGCGGCACGCGCGCCGAGCGCCTGGCCGAGATGCGCACGGACCGCAGCATCCTCGACTCGGTGGGCGACGACCTCGCGCACCTCGAGCGCGACCTCGGGGCCGCGGACCGCCACCGCCTCGACCAGTACCTCGACGCCGTGCGCGCCATCGAGCGGCGCATCCAGCTCGCCGAGGTGCAGGGCGCGGACGCCGAGCTGCCGGAGAACCTGCTGCGGCCGGCCGGCATCCCCGACTCGTACGAGGAGCACGTCGGTCTGATGTACGACCTGCTGGCCCTGGCGTTCCAGACCGACCTGACGCGGGTCTTCACCTTCATGGTGGGCCGCGAGCTCGGCGGGCGCCCCTACCCGCAGATCGGCGTGCCGGATCCGCACCACGGGCTCTCGCACCACCGGAACGATCCGGAGAAGCTGGCCAAGCTGACCCGCATCAACACGCACCACGCGACGCTCTTCTCGCACTTCCTGGACCGCCTGCAGGCGACGCCGGACGGCTCGGGGTCGCTGCTCGACACCTCGCTCGTGCTCTACGGCGCCGGGCTCGGCGACAGCAACGATCACCTGCACTACGACCTGCCGGTGGCCGTCGTCGGCGGCGAGGGCGCGGGCTGGCGGGGCGGCCGCCACCTGCGCTACCCGAAGGACACACCGATGACCAACCTGCTGATCAGCATGCTCGGCAAGGCGGGCGTGCCGCAGGAGCAGCTCGGCGACAGCACGGGCCGGCTGACGGCGCTGAC
>JAPOYG010000643.1 GCA_026706755.1 Acidobacteriota bacterium | reverse complement strand
AGCGTCTGGAAGGTCGCCAGGTAGGTGTTCTCGACGCGGTGGAACGCGGCCAGCCGCTCGCCGGCCGAGACGACGTCGAAGCCGAAGTCGGCGAGGCGGTCCTCGAGGGCGGCGCTCACGTCGGCCGTGCGCGCCGGCGGGGCGTCGATGAGGAAGAACCGGTAGCCCTCGTAGTCGGGGAACACGCGCTCGAAGTGCGCCTCGCCGATCAGCAGCTCGCGCTGGAAGATGCTGTCCGAGAGCGCTCCCACGATGCGCAGCGTGATCGGCCGGTCGGTGTCCCGGTTCAGCACGAAGTCGTCGCCGATCCCGATGTGGAGGGCGTAGTTCAGCGAGGTCGAGTCGGCAATGGCCGGGATAGCGCCGTCCTCGAACTCGCGGTCGAGCAGCAGCCAGGGATTCGCTTCCTCCGCCGGCGTCTCGGCCGCCGTCGCGCTGAACGCGAAGCGCCCCTCGGCCACGAAGGCCGGCGTCGGCGCCAGGACGCGCGGATCCTTCGCCTGGTAGAGGTTGAGGCAACTCGCGTCCTCGCCGGGGCGCAGGCGGAAGCGCTCGAGCCCGACGCCGGCCAGCGCCTCCCCCTCCTCGAACAGGTCGGCCACGAACAGCTCGTCCTGCCCCTCGAGGGTCGACGGGTCGTGGACGATCGGCAACAGTGCGTCGGCCAGCAGCGTGTAGCCGCCGGTGCCGCCGGCACGATCCAGGACGCTGCCCCCGCCTTCCCGGCGGAACGCGTCCACGGCGACGATGATGAACGCCGCCGAAGCGATCAGCGCAATGCAGAGCACGCTGCGCCCCGGCCGGTACGAGGCGTTGCGGAACCCGACCTGCGGCACCGACCACTGCGCGGGAGCGGGGACCCCGGGGCGCCCGCCGATCCACGCCCAGGCGAAGACGAGCATGGCGACGAGCAGCAGCAGGCCCCCGCCGAAGAAGCCCTCGGTCGCGCCGACGAGCCCCGCCGACGCGAGGGCGACCGCCCCCACGCCGGTTCCCAACAGGCCGAGCCCGATGCGCCAGACGCGCGTTGCAGGCGCCGCCTCGCCCTCGGTGGCCGCGGGCAGGCCGGTCACCTCGGCCACCGCCCCCGTCAGCAGGCTCCGCGGGGATGCGGGCGCCAGCGCGCGCAGCGTCCAGCCGATGGACCCGAAAGCAGCCAGCACCCCGCCCGCCGCGCCGGCGGCCAGCATCGCGGGCGAGACGTCGAGGGCCAGCCGCGTGGTCCCGACCGCATCGACCCACCAGGTCCGGAGCCCCCACATGACGAGCTCGGCATAGCCGATGGCGCCCAGGACGCCGATGGCGCTTCCCAGCACGGACAGCACGGTAGCCTCGCCGAGGAAGACGCGGCGAATGGCCGCCGCGGGATAGCCGGCCGCCCGCAGCAGACCGAGCTCGCGCAGGCGCTGCTCGACCCCGAGCCGGAAGAAGAGGCTGGCGAGCAGCAGGGCCGAGACAACGAGGAAGAAACTGAAGTAGATGAAGTACAGGCCGAAGTCGGTGACGCCTGCCGACGCCTCCACCGCCAGCGCACGGGCCGGATAGACGACGAAGCCCGCCGCGAGCGGGTCGATCGCCGAACGGGACGCGCCCTGCACCTCCGCCGCCAGCGCCTCCACGTCCGCGCCCGCAGCACCCGCCCGAATCGAGGCGCCGTCCGCAGCCGGAACGGCCGCCACCGATGGATGAAGCCGGATCGAGGTCAGCGCCCCCCAGCGCGAGCCCCACAGGCGCTGGCCGTCCGCGAGCGGAATGAACGCCTTGGGCGTCGTCCGGTGCTCGTCCCAGTAGTCTTCGTCCGCCGGGCGGATCAGGTCCAGATCGATGTCGAACGGCGGATCCCAGTCGGTGACGTCGGTGGCTTCCGTGATGCCGGGGTAGTCGGGGGCAAGGTCGCGGTCGTCGGCCGCGCCGGCGATCGGCACGACGTCGGCGACGCGGAACTCCGCTTCGTGCGTGGTCAGGCGCCCCTCGTCCTCCCAGACGTAGTACTCCAGCGTGAGCGTGTCGCCGGGCGAGGCGTCGAGGTCGTCCGCCGTCCAGCGGTTCAGGACCACCGGCGGCGCGGTGGCGGCCTCGCCCCCAGCGCCCGGCTGCCCCCCGGCGGCGCCCGGCTCACCTGGCGCGCCGGCGCTCTCCGCCGCCGCGACCTCGCTGACGGCATCGAGGGCGCGCGCGGTCACCAGGGAGTACGGCGTCAGCCGGTCATCGACGCGGAGCGCATTGGCCAGGTAGGTGAGCACGGGCTCCGCGCGAAGCCCGAGCGTACCGGCGACCGACTCCGCCGCGGCGGCTGTCTCGTCGTTCAACAGCCCCGCCGCCGACTCGATGCTGACCACGCCGTGCTCGGGGAGCGGGCGCACGCGGAGGCCCAGGTCGTCGAGGGTGGCCACCGAGCGCAGCGCCGCCTCGGCCGTCGTCAGGCGCGCGGCGGCCGCCGCGGACGCGTCCGACGCCCCGCCGGCAGCCGCGAGGAGGACCGTGTTGACCCGGCCCTCCTGTTCCAGGTCGCGCTGCAGCCGCGCGAGCGACACGAAGACGGAGCGCGCCAGCCCCTGCTGCGGCCGGAACGAAAACTCGCCCAGCTCGTCCGGCGGCAGGATCCGCTGGACGCCGAGCCGCAGGGTCCGGCCGATGTCGTCGCGGCGGCCGTGGAGGGAGCTGATCGGGACCTCGGACGGCTTCTCCACCCGGACCAGCAGGGCATCGCCGTCCGCCGCCCCCAGCTCGTCCGCCAGCCCGGCGCTGACCAGGACGTCGTTGCGGCCCAGCTCGCGGGGGGCGGCGTCGAGCTGGTGGAACTCCCAGAACCGATGGTCCACGCCGTAGACCTGGATGCCCGACGCCCGGCGCCCGCTCGCCTGGTGCGTGACGAAGCCCTCGACCGCGACGATCGGTGCCGCGCCGCCGAAGGCGGACGCCATCCCGTCGGCCTCCAGCAGCTCCGCGGCCAGCTCCTCGCGCACGAACCCGAGGCTGGTGACCACCTGGTCGATGGCCCCCAGCCGCTCGAGGGCCAGGGTCCGCAGGCTCGCCCGGACCGACGAGCCGACCAGGAGCGCGCCGGCCAGGACGGCCACCGCGACGGCCACGCCGCCGATGACGGCGAGATTGGTGGGCCAGAAATGAACGATGTTGCGCCGGACGAGTGCGAGCAGGGTCATGCGGACACCTCGTACCGATCCGCGGCCGGGCCGAGCGCAGCCGGGCCGCGCCGGTTCGTGCCGATGCGCGGCCGAGCCGATCCGCGCCGAGCCGCGGCGGGACCGCACCGCGCCGCGACGGGATCGCCACGCGCCGCGGTCATGCCTCTTCCAGCCGCCGGTGCTCCAGGCGATATCGGGTGGGGCAGCGCGCCGCCAGCGCGGCGTTGTGCGTCACGATGAGCAGGATGTTGCGGTGGGTCTCGTGCAGCGTGAACAGCAGCGACCCGACCGTCTCTGCCGACGCGGGGTCGAGGTTGCCGGTCGGCTCGTCGCACAGGACGAGCGGCGGCTCCTGAATCAGCGCCCGTGCCAGCGCCACCCGCTGGCGCTCGCCGCCCGAGAGCTCGGCCGGTCGATGGTCGAGGCGGTGCTCGAGCCCGACCTGCTCGAGGAGCGATTCCGCCCGCTTGCGCACGGCGGCGCCGGGCTGGCTCACCAGCGTCGGTACCAGCACGTTCTCGAGGACCGTGCACTGCGGCAGCAGCAGGTGATCCTGGAAGACGAAGCCGACGCGCGAGTTGCGGAATGCGGCCAGCTCGCGCTCGCCCAGCCCGAACGGATCGGTGCCGTCCAGCGTCACCCGGCCGCTCGTCGGCGGCTCGAGCGCCCCGGCCACGTAGAGCAGCGTGCTCTTGCCGCTGCCGGAGGGTCCGACGATCGACGCCGCATCTCCGCGCTCGAGCGCGAACGAGACATCGGCGAGGATCGGCAGCGGCCCGCTCGGGGTCGCGTACTGCTTCGAGAGCTGCGTGACTTCGAGCAAAGGGGGCCGACCCTCTCCCGCCCCGCGCCGCCTACGAGGCCATCTGGAACGCCCGCGGCCGGAAGAGGAAGTCGACGATGTTCCCTTCGTGCGGCTGCAGCCAGTTGAGCTTGATCGTCGGTATGGGGCCCAGATTCAACCGGTCGATGTTGCGCGCGTCGAGCAGCGACAGCCGGAACGCGTGGTCGTTCGTGAGCGCCGTCGCGACCAGGGTCGGCCCGATCGCCCCGAGCATCTTCCGCTGCTCGCACTCGACGACGGTCACGAAGGGGAACATGTACTCCTTCTTGGCCATCGCGACGTCCGGCGACGGGCAGTAGACCACGGTCGGACGGACGTAGTCGCAGCGCTCGCGCGACACCAGGCGGCCGTTCGCGTGATGCCCGGCGGTGACCTCGTCGACCCCGTCCTCACCGAGGGCGGCATCGATGTCGGACGAGATGGCGGCGGCCTGCCCGGGCACCGTGAACGCGGCGAGGGCCGCTTTCGGATCCTCGGGCGGCAGCGGCTCGATGGGGCCCAGCCGCTCGGCCAGCGCCTCGGCGATGGCCTTGCCGTGCCGCGGCGTCCAGATCCCCGAGCAGTTGATGCAGCTCCGGCCGCTGTTGACGAGCACGCTGTCGACCATCAGGTCGAGGTGGCGCTCCCAGTTGTCGGCCTCGTCGTCGCCGAGCAGGATCTTGCTGAATCCCGGGCCGTGCACCTGCACGCCGGGGTTCCCCGCGTACTGCTCGACGGTCGCCGTGCCGCCGAAGATCAGGCTCCGCGAGCAGTTGTTGAGCACGGCGGCGCCGACGTCGCCGAGACCCGGGTAGAGCGACACCGCCTCGCGCGGCACCCCCGCCTCGAAGAACGCCTGCGTCATGCGCCACGGCGTCCAGGGCTCCTGCGGCCCGGGCTTGAGCACCAGCCCGATCTGCAGCGGGATGATCGGCAGCCAGAGGCTGTGCACCCCCGGCGAGTTCGACGGCAGCACCATGCCGAGCACCGGCGTCGTCGCCTGGTAGCTCCGCATGACGCCGTCCTCTTCGCCGTAGCCCCGCGACAGGATGTCGGGGTCGAGCCGCCGCGTCAGCGAGAGCAGGATCTCGTCGAGGTGGTCGAGCACGTACCGCAACTTCTCCATGTTCATGCGGCACATGTGCTCGGGAAGGCCGGTCGTGGCCGATTGCTGGCGCACGAACTCGTCGGGGGTCTGGCTGCCGTCGCCCAGCGGCAGCTCCGCGGACGAGAAGAGCTCGGCCGCCCGCTTCACCTTCGCGAGCAACTCGGCGACCGGCACCTCGCGCAGCGCGGCCCGGGCGCGCGGCGCCTTGCGCAGGTCGCGCGCGACGATGCCGGGGTTGGCCTGGCTCACCTCGGCCACCGGCTCGCCGGTGTCGAAGTGCACCACCTTGTCGACGTCGAGGCTCCGGTAGGGCTCGCCCCACCGGAGCGCGGGGAAGTGAATCACGATGCTCTCTCCGCTCCTGCGGCAGTGCCGGACATCGGGGGCCGACGGCGCCCGCGCGCAGGCGACCTACTGGCCGTCCGTGACCTCGATGCTGATCGTCGCGCAGAGGCCTTCCTGCGTCCGGTGCTGATCGTCGCCGATCTGCACCGTGAGCTCGTACGTGCCGGCCGGCGCGTTCTCGAGCGTCGTCGTGCTCGAGCCGTCCCCGAAGTGCTGCCACCCCTCACCCTGCGGGATGATGATGCCCACGTCGAGGCAGCCGGTGTTGTATCCGAGGTGGTAGTGCCCCACCCCGTCGCGCGGCGTGCCGGTCTCCTGATCGAACCCCTCGGGGATGGCGGAGATCGGGTAGTTCTCGGCCCCGAACTCGATGGTGATCACGTCCTCCGAGTGCTCGGAGCCGTCCGCCGGCGACACGAAGAAGACGCGAGCCTCCTGCGCCGTTCCCGGGGCTGCACCGACCAGCAACAGGACGAGAGCCGCACCGGCCACCACGCCCGACCGCATCCACACGCTGTCAATCCGCATCAGTCGCCCTTCCTTCCACGGTCCCGGCGCCGCCGCAGTCGTCGCGCGCCGCGGGGACCGTCCTGAATCACCTGTCCACGCCGAATCGCAAGCTACACGCCGTCCGCGATCTCGATGGTAATGGTCTCGCACAGCCCGTCCTGGGCCTCGTTCGCGTCGTTCGCCACCTGAACCGAGAGCTCGTACGTCCCGGGCTGCCGCTGCAGCGTGTAGCGGTTCGAGCCGTCGTCGAAGTCCACCCGGTCGTCGCCCTCCGGGATGGCCTCCCCGGCCGGCACGCAACCGGTCCCGACGCCGAGGTGATAGTGCCCCACGCCCTCGCGCGGCGCCTCACCGGAGGCGGCGTCGGGCGGAGGCGAGATCATCAGGTTCTCGACGCCGAACTCCAGCTCCACGTCGTGGTCCGCCGACAGGATGTCGCCGTCCTGGGGGGCGACGAAGAAGACGCGCGGCGGCCCGCTCGGCGCGGCGGCGGGCTCGGGGTCCGCTTCCGCCTCGGGCATGCCGGCGGGCTCGCCGCCGCAGGCGGCGAAGGCCACGAGCGGGAGCAGCAGGAGACTCGCGACGAGGGACCGGTTTGCGCTGTTCTGTTCGAGTCGCATCGGTTGGGCTCTCTTGGACGAGGAGAAGGTGTTCGCGCGGGACTGTCGATTTCCGCTAGCGCGCCCTGACGGGCGCATTGGGAGTCTGCACTGGCGAGAACTCCTGCATGGCACGTTCTGCGGCGCAGACTCCTAGTAGACTCCGACCGTCGTCGACGACGCGAGCGCGCTGAACGGGCGGACGCCGCTCACGCCGTCCCACGGGTACTGCTCGCACGGCCGCTCCCGCTCGCCCTCGTCCCGCTCGAGGAAGCGGGGCACGAAGAACTCGCGCGTCAGCGTGGTCAGCATCACCCGGCCGGTCTCGCCGTAGTCGACGACCTGCTCGGCGTCGTCCGGATCGACCACCTGCAGGACGGCGCGCGGCTGCGGGGCGTGGTACGTGATCTTGTAGCCCTCGGCCGGGCCGCTCGGCGGACTCCCGGCCAGCCCCATCAGCGTGTTGCCGTACGTCGGCGTCATGTAGACGCCGTCGAGCAACTCCTCGTTGGCGAAGCGGTTCCACTGCGGGGTGAACTCGGTGCCGCCGGCGAAGATGCCGGTGATGCCCGTTTCCTTGATGCTCGAGCCCTCCTCCTCCAGCCGGTTGGCGAGGGCCTCGATCAGCTTCGGCGTCGAGAAGAGGCACTTGATGTCGTGGCCGGCCGAGAGCACCGTCAGCGCCTGGTCGATCACGTGAGCCTGGTAGGCCTTCAGGTGGTCCATCCAGCCCTTCCTGATCAGCTTGATGACCCAGCGCGGATCGAGATCGACGCAGAAGCAGATGCCGCCGCGGTGCTGCGCGAGGTGCTCCACCGCGAGGCGCAGCCGCCGCGGGCCGCTCGGGCCCAGCATCAGCCAGTTGGCGCCCTTCGGGAAGCACTC
>JAPOYG010000166.1 GCA_026706755.1 Acidobacteriota bacterium | reverse complement strand
AAGCCGTGGGTGGCGGCCAGCCGCGGCATGACGACGCGGCAGGACGCGCTCTACACCAACTCCACGCTGGCCCTCGACCCGCGGACCGGGCAGGTGCGCTGGTACTTCCAGCACGCGCCGGGCGAGACGCTGGACCTCGACATCGTGTACGAGCGAGTGCTGGTGGACGCCGACGGCCAGCAGTGGCTGTTCACGATCGGCAAGGACGGCATCCTCTGGAAGCTCGACCGCCGGACCGGCGCGCTGGTGGACCTGCGCGAGACGGTCTACCAGGACGTCTTCGAGTCGATCGACCGGACCACCGGCGAGCTGACCTACCGGCCGGACATCCGCGACGCCGGCGTCGGCGACCGCGTGCCGTCCTGTCCCGGCGCGCTCGGCGGCCACAACTGGCAAGCGTCGGCATACCATCCGGGCGCCGGCGCCCTCGTCATTCCGCTCCACCAGGCTTGCAACTTCCTGACCGGGCGGGCCGTCGAGTTCGTCGAGGGCGGCGGCGGCGAGGCGGGCCGCGCCGAGTTCTGGGAGATGCCCGGCTCGAACGGCAACGTCGGGAAGCTGGCCGCCTACGACGTGCGCACGATGGACGAGCTGTGGAGCCGCGAGCAGCGCGCCGCCTTCCTGACCTCGACGCTCACGACGGCCGGCGGCCTCGTCTTCGCCGGCGACGCCGACCGCTACTACCGGGCCTTCGACGTCGAGACGGGCGAGGTCCTGTGGGAGACGCGCCTCGGCGCTGCCGCGCACGGCTATCCCATCACCTACGAGGCTGGCGGCCGGCAATTCGTCGCCGTCCCCGCAGCGCTGGGGGGCGCGTTCCGCTATCTCACGACGCAGATGACCCCGGAGGTGTTCATCCCGGAGGGCGGCAACGCGCTCTACGTGTTCGCGCTTCCATAACAACCAGTCGTGGTCCGCCAGCGTCCGGGGCCGTGCAGAGACGACCATAAGCTACTGGATAGGCTACTGGCTAGGAGTCTGCGCCGCAGAAACTGATGCGACAAGCGTAGGCGAGGATGAGGTGGCGCGGCTGACCGGGCCTGGTGAGTGCGGCCGTTGCGGGCCGCAAGCGTCGCTTGCGGCTCACTCCACCTTCACCGTAAAGGGATTCGATCCGGACGAGTTGGCGCGAGAGGACCCGGATCATCCCCGCCTCAGCAGGATGCAGGAGTAGAGGCGCCGCGGCCCCGGTGCCGGCCCGACGTTGCCGCCGATGACCACGGTGGAGGTGCGGATCGGGTCCTCTCAGCGGGCAAGTCGGATTCCGCCCCGAGTCCGCAGGCAGCCGTCTTGACGGCGCGAAACAGTCTGGATACGCTGCCTGGTGGAGTCATGGTGTCGCTGTTGATCTGCGGGCAGTGCGGGCAGCACCTCTACGAGGGGGTACCGGACCAGTGCCGGTTGTGCGCGGCGGCTCGGGACCGTTTCCTCACCGGAGCAGGCGGTACGCGAAGCTATCGGTTCGATCGACTTCACAGCGGCGACTTCCAGCGCGGTGCCTTCGAGCGCTACCACATCAGGGGCCTGGGCCCGGACCGGGGCGGGACATCACGTTGGTCTGCGGATGGAACTCGGTTACCCGTTCTCGCGCTGGAGACCTGCCCTGGAACGCGTGCTTCGGGATCTCCAGTCCGGAGCCGGTGAGGACCGCGGCAACCGATGAAACGACTCTATCCCGATCTGTGGCAGACGGCTCAACAGAAGCAGTTCTCCACCTTGAACGTGCACGGCTACGTGCTGGAACGCCCGAGGGGCAACGCCCTCTTCTACAACCCCCGAAGCACCGGCGAGTTCGAGCCAATCGCCAACGTGGGTGGAATCAGCCACCACTACCTGAGCCACTGCCACGAGGTCAGCGGCTCGCTGGTCGACGTTGCGCGACGTTTCGGTTCGGCGTTGTGCTGTCACGCCCTCGTCGAGCGGTATTTGTCCAGTGCGTTGCCGGCAGACGTGTACTTCAGTTCGCCGGACACCGAGATGCACGCCGGCGTCGAGGTGATCCATACGCCGGGGCACACGGACAACAGCGTGTGTTACCGCTACCGCTCGCCACAGGGCAAGACGTACCTGTTCACCGGTGACACGCTGTACCTCGACGGCGGGGAGTGGGCGACGCTCGTCGTGTCACAGGACGGCGGGAACCACCGGGACTTGGCAGGCAGCCTCGCCCTGCTCCGCAGCCTTGAGGTCGACGTGATCGTCTGTAGTGTGTCGCTTGGCGAGATGCGAATCGTCGAGGTGACTCGCCCGGAGTGGCACGGCATCATCGATGAACTGATACGACCGCTGGCTGGCACGTAGAGCCGTGCGGACAAGCGCCGGACTTCGGCGATAGCGAATTGGTGGCTATTCAGACACTCACACTGCCAGAACGCCAATAGCTCGCGCTCGTCTGCGGCACGCCGAGAGATTCCAGTGCCCCTGCCGCACCGCTCACGTTTTCGTGTCCCGGTAACCCCGTCGAGGCACCGGTCGACGCCCGGATCGAGTACGCGAAGGACGACGGCTACACGCTGCGAACGGCCGCGGCCATCGCTTCGCACGCCTCCCGCAGGACGCGGCGCGACGAGGCCACGTTCATTCGCATGTGGCCTTCTCCGCCGCTGCCGTAGATGGAACCGGGATTCAGATAGACACCCGACTGGTGGGTCAGCCAGTCCCGGAAGTACTCCTCGGCAGTGTCGTCGCCCTGCTCCGCGGCCTTCTCCGCGGCGCCGATGCGCTCCATGACCTTGCTGAAGTCCAGGAAGGTCATGAACGTGCCTTCGTTGCGGGTATAGCCCACGTCGGGCATGTGCTGCTTGACGAAGGTCTCGACGAACGTGTGGTTGTCGTCCATGTACGCGTTGGCCTGGTCGAACCACTCGGCGCCGTCGCGATACGCCGCGGTGTTGGCCACCACACCGAGCGTGCTGAGCTCCGCGCGGTGGAACTGGTTCACGCGGGCGAGCAGGGTGGGGCTCCTGGAGTAGTAGTAGGCGTTCTTCATCGCCGCCAGGTTGAAGGTCTTGCTGATGGCGTTGAAGGTCACGCTGTTGTTCACCACCGCTTCATCCGGCACGCTCGCGAACGGGGTGTACCGGTGCCCGGCGCGGATGACGTCGGAGTGGATCTCGTCCGCCAGCACGACGACCTCGTGCTCGAGGGCCAGCCGGCCGATGCGGAGCAGCTCTTCCTCCGTCCACACGTTGCCGATCGGGTTCTGCGGGTTGCACACGATAATCGCCCGCACGTCCGCGGTCATCTTCGATTCCAGGTCGTCCCAGTCGATCTCGTAGCGCCCGTTCCGGTAGAGCATCGGGCTGTCGACGGTGTCCACCCGGGCGCCGCGGGCCATGCCGTAGAACCCCGAGTACGCCGGCGTGGTCAGGAGCACCTTGTTCCCGATGGGCACGAACGTTCGCAGCGCCGCGATGACGCCGGGATAGACGCCGTCGGAGATGACGATGGAGGCGGGGTCCAGGTCCAGGCCGTGGCGTTCGCCGTTCCACTTCAGGATGCCCTCCCGAAGGGGTTCGGTGGTGCTCAGGTAGCCCCAGTTGTGATGCCGGATCCTCTCGTGCAGGGCCTCGGTGATGCACGGCGCGCACTCGAAGTCCATCGACGCCACGCCCATGCCGTACTGGAACACGCCCTCCGGATAGCGGAGGGCCGGAGAGTCCCAGCGGGAACAGTCGGTGCCGACACGATTGTAGGGCGTGTCGAAGTCGTACCTACCGTCGGACAGGCGCGGGATGCTGCTGGAGCCGGCCGAGCCGGCCGAGCCAGCCGCGCTCTGCGCCGCGGCCGGGCTCGCACCGCCGGCCAGACCGGCGGCGCCGGCGATGGCGGTCGCGCCGGCGTTTCTCATGAAGGCCCTTCGATCGAGCCGGACGATGCCTGACATCGCTGCCCCCTCTCGTCACGTCAAAGGTCGAGTCACGCCAGGACTTCCTTGAACACCTTCATCGCCGCCGCCATCTCCTCCCGGCTGCCGATCGAGATTCGGCAGTGCGTGGTGTGCAGCGGCGGGAAGTCCCGGCCTACCAGCACCTTGCGCTCCAGGCACGCCTCGCGGAACTCCTGCGCGGGGCGTCCGATGTTGACGAAGATGTGGTTGGTGTTGGAGTCGGGCACGTCGAAACCCATGTCGCGGAAGGCGGCGATGACGCCGTCGCGAATCTCGGCGTTCTCCTTCACTTCCCGGTCGATGTGCTCCGTGTCCTCGAACGCGGTGATCGCGGCTATCGCGCCCAGCATGTTCACGTCGCCCATGCCCCAGGCGTCACGGATCTTCGCGAGGGTCTGCTCCTGACCGAGGCCGTATCCGACGCGCAGGCCGGCAATGCCGTGCGCCTTCGAGAAGGAACGGGTGACGAACACGCGCTCGTCCTCCAGCGCCAGGGGCACCGCGGTCTCGATGCTGCCGGGCCGCGCGTAGTTGATGTAGGCCTCGTCGACGTGAATCATGGTGTCCGGCGAGTCACGCAGCACGCGGCGCACGAAGCTCTCGACGGCCCCGGGTCCGTGCACCGTGCCGGTGGGGTTGTTCGGATTGCAGAGATAGACCAGGCCTGCGCCGCGAGACGCCTCCGCCAGCGCGTCGAGATCGATGGCGAGCGAGCTGTCCAGATCGACCTCGATCGTCTTGGCCCCGATGCGCCGGGCGGTGGCCAGGCTGGTCGAGTAGGTGGGCATGGGGGTCACGAAGGCCTTGGTCGCCGAGCTGAACGCGCGCGCCGACCCCTGCAGCAGGGGGGTGGAGCCGGTGGCCAGTTGCACGTTGCCGGTGCCGACCTCGTAGTAGTCGGCGATGACCTCCCGCAGCTCGTTGACGTGATCCGGCGAATAGCCGCGGCCCATGCGCTCGTTCGTGTGGGCCTGAATGGCCTGGACGGTCTTCGGGCCGGGGCCGCGGGCACTCTCGTTCTGGTTGAGCTGGATGACGCCGCCGTCATAGATGCCGGATTTCGCGGCCGCCCGCGTCTGGGCGCCGGCCCGCATGCTGAACGGTGACGTGCCGGTCAGGGCACCGGCCGCCGCGCCCAGCGCGATGGTTCCAACGAATCCGCGGCGAGTCGTCTGCATTCGATTCCTCCCTGGCGAGCGACGGCGCCCGGTTCCTGGACCGCCGGCCTGGTGGGCGCCCCAGCATCCGAGCAGGACGCCCGTCCCGGTCGTGTCGGCCCGGCACGATGCCCGCATTCTAACCCGCGCCACTCGTGACGGTTACCGAATTGGCTCCCGGACCGCCGTGAGCCACTCGCCACGGACATCCTGGAGATGCTGACCGAAGCCGGCACGCCGCGAGCGCTGCAGCTCCGCGACCGGGCCGGGGTCGTTCCGGATCGCGGACAGTTCGTGGGCCAAGCCGCAGTCTTGCCAGATTTGTTGACAACAATAGGCAATCCTGACGATTATCGATAACGATGCGTTTCGATGCGGCCGTCGAGCTGCTGGGCGAGATGCCCTTCTTTGACCTCGCCACGGTCGTGCAGTTGGCGGAGGAACCGCATCCGAGCGTGGTCAACCAGCTTCACCGCTGGAGCCGCGCCGGGAAGCTCGTGCCCCTTCGGCGCGGCATGTACACGCTCGTCGAGCGCTATCGCCGCGTGCCGGTCTCGCCGGCCGCGCTCGCCAACGCCCTGTACTCGCCTTCCTACATCAGCGGTCCCTGGGCGCTCGCGTTCTGCGGCCTGATCCCGGAGGGGGTAGCCGTCTACACCAGCGTCACCACTCGCACGCCGCGGAGGTTCCACAATCCGTTCGGCGCGTTCCGCTACACCGCCATCAAGCGGAGCTTCTTCTTCGGCTACCGCACGGTCTCCATCGCCGGCGCCGACGTCGTGCTCGCCACGGCCGAGAAAGCCCTGCTGGATCTGTTCCACCTGAGCGGAGGCGAATGGGATCGCCCGCGCATGGTCGAGATGCGCTTTCAGCAGACCGGCGTGGTCGATCGACGCCGCCTGGAAGCCTACGCGCAGCGGATGGGGAAGCCCCGGATCCTCCGCGCCGTCCAGGTATGGCGCGAATGCTCCGACGCGCCGGAGGAGGGCGTGGACCTGTGAAGGACCGTGCCCTCGAGGCGGCGCTGCGCTTCGACGATCCCGGGCGCCGGCTCAATGCCCTGCGCGAGTATCTCCAGGGCTTCATCCTGCGGTCGCTGCACGAGAGCGAAGCGTCGCGGGCCGTCGTGTTCGTCGGTGGGACCGCGCTGCGGTTTCTGGAGGACCTGCCCCGATTCTCGGAAGACCTCGACTTCTCGCGGATCGCGTCCGACGGCTACGATCCCGTGCGCTGGCTGGACAAGCTGAAGCGGGACCTCCACCTCGCCGGCTTCGACAGTGCGGTTCGCTGGATCGACCGCAAGCCGGTGCAGGTGGCCTGGATTCGAACGGCCTCGCTCCTGGTCGAAGCGGGCCTGTCCGGGCATCCGAAGCAGAAGCTCTCCATCAAGGTCGAGATAGACACGCGTCCACCGGCGGGAGCGACGGTGCTGCGCTCGGTCATCACCCGCCACTTCACCTTCGTGATCGCGCACCACGACCTTCCTTCCCTGATGGCAGGCAAGCTGCACGCGTTGCTCACGCGTCCCTGGCCGAAGGGCCGCGACTGGTTCGACCTGGTGTGGTACCGGTCGCGTCGTCCGCCCGTCGCGCCGAACCTGCCGTTCCTCCAGCGCGCCCTGGATCAGACGCAGGGCGCCGGGCGCCACCGGGCGGCGGACTGGCCCCGCCTGCTCCGGGCGCGACTGGCCGCGGTGGAGACCGGTGCGCTGATCCGCGACGTCGAGCCCTTCCTCGAGCGGCCGGCCGACGCGGCACTCCTGGAACGCGTCAATCTCAACGCCGTGCTCGCGGCAAGTGCGGAGCCGCGCGCGCAGTAGATCTCTCTCGCGTACGAGCTCACCCCGCCGGGCACGCCGAGGCTGGAACCCGAACTGGGACGCGCCCGCCGCTTCCTCTCCTACGCGGTCGCCGCGTGCATGGTCCGGCCGCCGACCACCGTGCGCACGACCCCGATGTTCTTGATGTCGTCGGGGTCCGCGTCGTGCGGATCGCGCTCGAGGACGACGAAGTCGGCCAGCTTGCCCGCCGTGATCGAGCCCTTGTCCCGCTCCTCGTAGGACGCCCGCGCGCCGTGCAGGGTGCCGATGCGGAGCGCCTCGTCCACGGTCACCCGCTGGCTGGCGCCCCACACCCGACCGTCGAAGTCCCGCCGGGTCACCATGCTCTGGATGGCCATGAGCGGCTCGAACGGGCCGGGCGTGTAATCGGACGCTCCCGGCACGGGGATGTCGAAGTCGAGGAAGGAGCGGTGGGCGAACATCCACTCCATCTTCGCGGCGCCGTACTCGCGCCACTTCTCGCCGTGGAAGTGGACGTAGGTCCAGAACGGGGTGGGGATGGAGCCGGTGTCCCGGATGCGCCGCAGCAGGCCGGG
>JAPOYG010000079.1 GCA_026706755.1 Acidobacteriota bacterium | reverse complement strand
GAGGGGCACCGCTTCCTGCGCCGCGAGGGCGACGACCTGTTCGTCGATCTGCCGGTTGCGGTGCACGAGGCAGCGCTCGGTGCCGTCGTCGATGTCCCGACGCCCGACGGGCCGGCGCCGTTGCGGATCCCGCCCGCCACGCAGTCGGGGGACCGGTTTCGGCTGCCGGGGCGCGGAGCGCCGTCGCCGCGCACCGGGCGCCGCGGCGACCTGGTCGTGTCGGTCACCGTCGTGCTGCCCCCCGCCCACGACGAGCGGTCGCGCCGGCTGCTGCGGGAGCTCGGCCGCCTGCACGGGGACGACGTGCGGAAGGACTTGTTCGAGGGCTAGCCGCATGACGCCACGAGCCGCCTCCAGGGCGCAATACATGATCAGCGCGGTCGCCCAGCGCTACGGCATCCATCCGCAGACGCTGCGCCTGTACGAGCGCGAGGGACTGCTCAAGCCGTCGCGCACCGACGGGAACACGCGAATGTACAGCGAGGAGGACCTGGAGCGGCTGGAGACGATTCTCTCGCTCACCCGCGACCTCGGCGTGAACCTCGCCGGCGTCGAGATCATCCTCAACATGCGGGAGAAGATGGACCGCATGCAGCGCGAGGTCAACGAGTTCATGGCCTACGTGCGCCAGGAGCTCGCCCGTGGCCTCGGCGACTGGGAGCAGCGCCTGGGTACGGCGCTCGTTCCGTCGCACCCGAGCGACCACGTCCGGCCGTCCGACGTCCCGCTCGACGCTCCGACCGACCCGCCGCCCGCCGACCCGGAGAGCGGCGGCACTTCCTGAGCCGGCGGTCCCGGCCCTCCGCGAGCCTTCCCCCGCGATATGCTGTTGGGGTCCGATGAGCTGTCCCTTGTGCCACGGGACCGGGTGGCGCTCGCACGTCGTCGACGGCGCCGAGCGGTTTTCCCGGTGCGACTGCTGGCGGCAGGCGCTCGCCCGGGACCTCCTGGCCGACGCGCGGATCCCGGCGCGCTACCGCAAGTGCGACTTCGGCACGCTCGTCACCTACCCGAACGAAGCGATGTCCCGCGCCGTGCGGAAGTCGCGGGCGTTCAGCGACGACTTCCCGGTGGTGGACAAGGGAATCCTGCTGATCGGGCCTCCCGGCATCGGCAAGACCCACCTCGCCGTGTCCGTGCTGCGGGCGGTGGTGCTGAAGGGGCTCCGGGGCCTGTACTACGACACCCGCTCGTTGCTCTGGGACCTGCGGAGCACGTACGACCCGGTAACCCGGTCTTCGGAGGCCGACGTTCTGCAGCCGGTCATGAGCGCCGACCTGCTCGTGCTCGACGACCTCGGCGCGGAGCGTCTCACCGACTGGGTCGAGGAGACGATGCACCTCATCGTCAACACGCGCTACAACGAACGGCGTCCCACGGTCTTCACCTCGAACTACAAGGACGTGTCGGACGACGAGGATCTCGATTCGCTGAAGGCGCGCGTCGGTTTCCGGATGCACTCCAGGCTGCGCGAGATGTGCGAGTTCCTCGAGTACGAAGGCCCGGACTACCGGGACTTCGAGCATCCCCCCGACGCCGACATCCTGCGCCACGCCTGGCAGGAGCGACGCCGCAAGCGCCTCCCGCGGCGCACCGCGGCCCGGGCTGCCGTCCGCGCCGCGGAAGGGCAGCTCGAGCTCGGCTGGCCGGGGGGCGTTGCCGACCGCTCGGTCGGCGGCCGCCGGGGGCGGTGAGGCTCGACGGGGAAGGCGGCCCGCGCCGCGGCTACCGCGAAGAACCGGTCCACGAATGACGACGGGGAACCTCGGACTCTACGTCCACGTCCCGTTCTGCTCGTCCATCTGCAACTACTGCAACTTCAACCGGGGGTTGCTCGACGGTGAGTTGAAGCGGCGCTACGTGGAGGCGGTGAGCGCCGAGATCGCGCGCTCGGGGGACGGCTCGGCCGCCGACACCATCTACTTCGGCGGAGGCACGCCCTCGCTGCTGGCCCCGGCAGAGGTCGCCCGCGTCGTCGATGCCTGCCGCCGGGCGTTCGCGGTGCGGTCCGGCGCGGAGGTGACGCTGGAGATGAACCCGGAGACCGTCACCGCCGACTACGTCTCGGCGGTGCGCGAGGCCGGGGTGAGCCGCCTCAGCATCGGCGTGCAGTCGTTCGACGACGGCGAGCTCGCGCGACTGGGGCGGCGGCATTCGGCGGACGACGCCGCGGCGGCCCTGGCCGCGGCCCGTGCGGCCGGTTGCCGCGACGTCAGTCTCGACCTGATGCTCTGGCTGCCGGCGCAGACGCGCGACCAGTGCGCGGCGTCCGTCGACCGGCTCGTCGACCTGGCCCCGGACCACGCGTCCCTCTACCTCCTCGAGGTGTACCCGAACGCACCGCTCAGAGACGAGATGGCGCGCGCCGGCTGGTCGCAGGCGCCCGACGACGACGCGGCGTCGATGTACCTCGACGCGCTCCGGCGGACCGACGCGGCCGGCCTGGCGCAGTACGAGATCTCCAACGTCGCGCGGCCCGGCAGACGCTCGCGCCACAACCTCAAGTACTGGCAGGACGGGGAGTGGCTCGGCTTCGGCTGCGGCGCGCACTCGAAGCGCGACGGGTGGCGGTGGCGCAACGTCTCCGAGACCGCGCGCTACGTGGACGCGGTGGCGCGGGGCGAGTCCCCCGCACGGGAGCGCCGCGCGCTGCCGGCCGCGGAGCGGCTCGGCGAAGCCCTGTTCATGGGGCTGCGGCTGACGCAGGGGATCGACCTGGGAGCGATTCGGCGGCGCTACGGAGTCGACGCGCTGGAGCGCTACGGGACCCGCCTGGAGCCTTTCCTCGAGGCGGGAATGCTGGTCGCAGGAGCGGATCGGCTGCGGCTCACGCGGCGCGGGATGCTGCTGGCGAACGAGGTGATGCAGGCTTTCGTCTAGGCGCCGTGTACGCTAAAGTATGCGGCTCTGCGGGCAAGGTACGCGATCCAGGGAGGAACGAGACAATGCGTGAATTCCGCAAGCGGCAGTCGGTTCGGCGCATCGTGGTGGGCGGCGCATTCGCGGCGACTCTGGCCGCGGGCGTGCTTCTCGGGGGGCTCTTCACGTCACAGCCGGCCGAAGCCCAGCCGCAGGTGACCTTCAACGGCAACGCGGCCATCATGTTCCATTTCGTGAAGCCGGCGTCGCAGTCCGCCTACGAGGGCGTCATGCAGCGGCTGAGCGATGCGCTGCAGCGAAGCGAGGTCGCGGGCCGCCAGGACCAGGCGCGCGGGTGGAAGGTCTTCAAGGCGTCGCAGGACTTCACGGGCCAGGGCGCCGTGCCCTACGTCTGGGTCATCGACCCGGTGCAGGGCGGCGCCAACTACGCGGCGGCCACGATCCTGAACGAGGTCTTCCCGGGCGAGATCGAGCAGCTCTTCAACACCTACAACGGCTCGTTCACGGACGGCCAGGTGAAGCAGCTTCCGGTCAATCTCCAGTTGGTCGCCGACTTCTAGGAGCGCTTGCGCCGCAGGACGCAACGGGGTCGGTTCCGCGGCGCAAGTTTCCGGGACGGTGGGGCGCGACGGCAGCGCGAGCGCCCGCGCGTGCTGCCGCTCTCGCAACGCGGGAGTCGAAGCATGACGTGTTCCATGCTGACGGGCGAGTTTCGATGCCGCCCGCTCTGGGCGGCGGCGGGGCTCGCCGCCGCGGCCGCCATCGGTGCACTGCTGGCTCTCGGCGCGCCGGCAGCGACCGCGTCCGGGCAGGCGGCTGACGACCCTCCTCCGCCGGAACGCACTTTCGACGCGCCGGCCGGCATGATCCTCAACTACGTGCAGGCCGGGAGCACCTCCGACTACGAACGGGTGGTGAGACGCCTGGCGGCCGCCCTCGAGCAGACCGAGGATGCCGAGAGGCGCGAGCAGGCCGTGGGCTGGCGCGTCTACCGCGCCGAAGAGCCGGGTCTCAACGGGTCGGTGCTCTATGTCTCGATGATCGACCCGGCCGTGGCGGACGCGGACTACTCCGTATCGCAGATCCTCAACGAGGCCTTCCCCGAGGAGGTCCAGGAGCTGTACGAGGCGTACATCGGAGCCTTCCTGCCGGGCAGCGGACAGATTCTCGTGAACTTGGAGCTCGTGGAGTCGTTCGGTCCCTAGTCTGCCTTCCGCTGATGCTCAGAACGCGAGGTTGACGCCGGCGTAGACCCGTTGCGGCCGCTCGGCGCGCCCCGAACGGCGGAGGCCCAGCACCCGGTAGTCGAGGCGCACGCCGAACGGGCCGGGCAGCGGGATCAGGATGCCGCCGCCAACGCTTCCCGCGAGGCCGGCGCTTCCGTTTGCCGCACCCCGGTCCTGGTACAGGCCTCCCCCCACGCTGGCGTAGAGCTGCAGCCGGGCGGGCTCCCGCGGGGTCCGCAGCAGCAGGCTGACCATCCCGGAGCGCAGCGGCCCCTTCACGGTCCGTGCCTCCGCGAACTCGAACTCGATGCCGCCGACGGGCAGCGAAACCCCGAGCGCCACCCCGCCCAGCACCCCTCCGGAGGGCGATCGATGCGCGCCGGCGAAAAGGGTGGCGTCGGCGAGCGCGGGCTGCGAACCGGCCGTGGCCAGCAGGAGCGCGGTGGCGGCGGCGCTCGCCCGCGCGCCGGCGCGCATCCGCTGCCGGGGGCGGCGGCGAAGGGGCGCCGGCCCCGGCCGGGCGGCCGGAACCGGTGTGATAGAGTCCGACGCCATGGACTTTCGCCCGAGCGAAGCGGAGCGCGTGACACGGCGCGCGATTCGCGAGTTCGCCGAGCGGGAGATCGCGCCCCAGGTCATGGCCTGGGACGAGGCGCAACGGTTTCCGATGGAGCTCGTCCCGAAGCTCGGCGCCCTCGGGTTGCTCGGCATTCAGTTCCCGGAGCGCCACGGCGGCGCCGGCATGTCGGCCCTCGACTACTGTATCTGCATCGAGGAGCTGGCGCGCGTCGATCCTTCCGTCGCCCTGGCGGTGGCGGCGCACAACGGCCTCTGCGCCGCCCACGTCCACCGGTTCGGATCGGAGGCGCAGCGGGAGCGCGTGCTCGGACCCCTCGCGCGGGGCGAGGTCCTCGGCGCGTGGGCGCTGACGGAACCCGACGCGGGCAGCGACGCGGGCGCGATACGGACGACGGCGGTGCGCGCAGCAGGAGGGTGGCGCCTCGACGGGGCGAAGGTGTTCGTGACCCATGGCGGCATCGCCGGCTTCACTGTCGTGATGGCGGTTACCGACCCGGACCGGGGCCGCCACGGGATCTCGGCCTTCGTCGTGGAGCGCGGCGCAGACGGCATGACGGTCGGCCGGAAGGAGAACAAGCTCGGGATGCGGGCGACCGAGACCGCGGAGTTGCGCTTCGACGACTGCCGCGTGCCGGAGGACGCCCTCCTGGGCGAGGAGGGCCAGGGCTTCGTCAATGCCATGCAGGTGCTCGACGCCGGCCGGATCGGGATCGCCGCGGTTGCCGTCGGACTCGCCCAGGGGGCTTTCGACGCCGCCCGCCGGCACGCGGTCGAGCGCCGGCAGTTCGGGCGGCCGATCGGCGCCTTCCAGGCCATCCAGTGGAAGCTCGCCGACATGGCGACCGGGATCGAGGCGGCGCGGCTCCTCACCTACCGGGCCGCGTACCGGAAGGACCGCGGCGAGCGGACGACGCGCGAATCGTCGATGGCCAAGCTGCGGGCCAGCGAGACGGCGGTGCGCGCGGCCGAGGAGTGCGTGCAGATTCACGGCGGCTACGGCTTCGTCAAGGACTATCCGGCCGAGAAGCTGTATCGCGACGTCAAGCTGCTGACCATCGGGGAAGGGACGAGCGAGATCCAGCGCCTCGTGATCGCCCGCCAGTATCTCGATGCACCCCTGGCGGGAGTCGCTGCCGGGGCACGGCCTGGACTCCCGTAGGAGTGGTTGGGCACCGAACGGAGCCGTCGGGCGACGATTGGCGCGCCGGCCTGAGGGGCATCCGCCGGTGAGGTACGAGGATCTCGCGGAGCGGGTGGTCGCGGGAGAACATCGCGCGATCGCTCGCGCCATCTCGGTCGTCGAGGACGGGACGACCGAGGCCGCCCCGTTGCTCGGCCCCCTCTTCGGTTGCGCAGGCCGGGCGCGCGTCGTCGGTCTCACGGGACCGCCGGGAGTCGGCAAGAGCACCCTCGTCGACCGGCTGACGGCGGAGTGGCGCGGTGCCGGGCAGCGCGTCGGCATCATCGCCGTCGACCCGACGAGCCCGTTCACCGGCGGCGCGGTGCTCGGCGACCGCGTGCGCATGCAGGCCCACGCCGGCGATTCCGGCGTCTACGTCCGCAGCATGGCCACACGGGGCCACCTGGGCGGCCTGGCGCGGGCGACGGGCGACGCCGTCGTCGTGCTGGACGCGGCCGGCCACGACGTGATCGTGATCGAGACCGTCGGGGTGGGTCAGGGCGAGGTCGAGATCGCCCGGACCGCCGACGTGTCGGTCGTCGTGACGGTGCCGGGCACCGGAGACGACGTCCAGGCGATCAAGGCCGGAATCATGGAAATCGCGGACATCTTCGTCGTCAACAAGGCGGACCGCGAAGGCGCGGACCGTGCCGTGGCGGAGATCGAGGCGATGCTGGCGCTCCAGGAGAGCCCGAGCGAGGATCGGCCACCGGTGTGCAAGACGCAGGCGTCGACGGGAGCCGGCGTCGCGCCGCTCGTCGCGGAGATCGACGCGCTGGCCCGGGGAGCGCGGCACCGCGGCGGGCGCCGGCGGGAGCGCGCCCGCTCGCGGTTGCGCGCGGCGCTGACGGATCGGTTTCTCGACGCCGTCGGCGATGCGACGATCGACGCCGCGGTGGAGCGCATCGTCGACGGCAGCGCCGATCCGTACCGCGAGGCCGACGGGATTCTCGAGCGCGCGCTGGCTGCGCGTCGCGGGGCGGCAGCGGCCGCGGCGGGCCGCGGGGCCGGCGCCTCCGACGGTTGAGCGATGGGAGAGTGAGGCGGTGAAGGCGATTCTAGACCACGTGGGGATTGCGGTCGGCGATCTGGGGGAGGCGCTCGACTTCTATCGCGAGGCCCTCGGAATCGAGGTGGAGGCGACGGAAGAGGTCCCCAGCCAGGGTGTGCGGGCACACTTCCTGCGCGTCGGGTCGGCCTCGCTGGAGCTGCTCGAGGCGACCTCCGAAAGCGGGCCGATCGGGCGCTATCTCGCGCGCCGCGGGCCCGGCCTGCACCATCTGACGCTGCGCGTGGACGACATTCGCGCGGCGCTCCGGGCCGTGGCCGCGCGCGGCGCGAAGCTCATCGACACGGAACCCCGGGAGGGGGCGGAGGGCGCCCTGGTCGCGTTCATCCATCCGTCGAGCGCCCACGGCGTGCTCGTCGAGCTCAAGCAGGAGCGCGCGCGCCCGGACGGGCGCGATCTGCGCGCAGACTCCCGGGAGCTTGCGCCGCAGAACGCCAACGGAGTGCGTGCCGCGGAACAAGCTCCCGGGACGGTGGGGGCTGGGGCCGACCCGGAGCCTGCGACGGGTTGGCGGCGCTAGG
>JAPOYG010000163.1 GCA_026706755.1 Acidobacteriota bacterium | reverse complement strand
CGGAGTGCGTGCCGCGGCGCAAGCTCCTGGGACGGTGGGGGCTGGGGCCGACCCGGAGCCTGCGACGGGTTGGCGGCGCCAGGGCCAGGGCTAGGGAATCAGGTAGTCGCGGTAGTTGTCCGGCGTGAACGTCTCCGTGACCACCTGCCCCCTGCCGCCCAGGAGCCGGCCGGGCTCCTCGTTGAGGGTGTACTCGAACGCTCCCGCGTCGCCGACGTTGACCGTGATGGCCTCCACGGCGCGGAGCGTCTGGCGCTCGCCGGCGCGCATCAGGCGTGACATCGCGGCCTCCCCGTCCACGGTGGCTGCTACCCAGCAGTCGCGGCTCGGAAAGACCTCCATGACGAGCGGCGCGCCCTCGACGGGCGGCGGCATCACCGGCACGGTCGTCTCGGGCGGGGCCCGCCGCGCGGGTGATGCCGCGGCCGACGCCTCCGCGACGGCCTGCGCCTCGGAGTCGGAGACGCGGGCGGAGGCACGATCGTCACACGCCCGCACGCCGACGAACACCCCGAGAGCGATGAGCGGCGCCGCGAGCAGCGCGAGGCGCAGGCCGATCGGCCGGGAGCCGCCCAGCCCGAGGTGCCGGGGAGCACTGGCCTCTCCAGAACCGACTACCTCGACGGGGTCCGCTTCCGGACACCTCGCCAGGAACTCCCGGAGCGCCGTTTCCGGATCGAGGCCGACTTCCGTCGCGTAGGAGCGCACGAAGGCCCGCGTAAAGATGCCGCCGGGCAGGCTCGACGCGTCGTAGCGCTCGAGCGCCTCGAGGGCGGACACGGAGATCTTCGTCGTGTCGGCAATCTCTTCCAGCGAGCGGCCGCGGCGTTCGCGGGCTTCTCGCAGGGAGGAGCGGTCCTCCGGCAACTCAGCGTCGGGCATGGATTCCTTGAAAATAGGCGAGCCCTCGACCCTTGTCAAACGCCAACCGGAGGGCGCCGACACGGCCACCCAGGTCGAACTGCCCCGAATCACGCCAGCCGTCCGCGAAGTAGCCGATCGCGGCGACGCCGGCGGCTCCCGCCTCTGCGACCAGCGCCGCGTTGCCCGCATCGACCCCCCCGATCGCCAGGACGGGCAGCGAGACGGCTCGGGTTACCCCGGCCAGTCCGTCGACGCCCAGGGGCCGACGGCCGGGTTTCGATGCCGACTCGAAGACCGTGCCACAGATCGCGTAGTCGGCCCCGTCCACCTGTTCCGCCGGCCGCACGTCGTCCGGCCGGTGCACCGAGCGTCCGATCAGCCAACCGGCGGGAGCGATCGCACGGACGCGCATCGGCGGCGGCCCTTCGCTTCTGACGTGCACCCCGCCCGCTCCCGCCGCGAGCGCGATGTCCACCCGATCGTTGACCACCACCCGCGTGGCGCTGCCCTCGACGGCGGACACGATCCCCTCCACCAGCCGCAGCAGCCTGCGGTCGTCGAGGCCTCGCTCGCGCACCTGCACGATGTCGACCCCGGCTCGCCCCGCCGCCCGCACGAGCTCGACGAGCGCGTCACACGCCGGGCCATCGCCGGCGCGCGCGGCCGGGAGGCGCCGCCGGTCGGTCACCAGGCAGACGATCGGCGACCGGGGACGGCGCTTCACCGCAGAACCTGCGGCTCGCGCCGGGCGAGCAGCCGGACGAGCTCGACGAGGCCGACGCCCAGGTTCAGCAGTCCGACCCCCGAGACGACGCCGCGCACCGCGTGCGCCGTCAGGATCGCCTCGGCCAGCGGGCTCGCCTCGACGAACACGTTGCGATCCCAGAAGGTCGTCCACGGCGCCACCAGCAGGACGAGCCCGGCCTCGAGAAAGTAGACGATCAGAAGGGACCGACTGAATCGTTCGCGCATGGCACGACGGCAGGAGCGTTACCACGACCCCTACGCAACGGTCGGGGTCGCGCCCGCCAGGGCGCGCGGCCGAAAGGACCGGCGGTGCGCCGACGAGTAGCCGTGTCGGCCGAGCGCGGCCAGATGTGCTCGCGTGGCGTACCCCTTGTGACGATCGAAGCCGTAGCGCGGATCCCGCGCGTGCAGCTCCAGCATCTGCCGATCGCGGGTCACCTTGGCCACGATGGATGCTGCGGCGATGGCCGCGCAGCGACGGTCGCCCCCGACGACGCGCTGCTGCGGCACGGACAGATCCGGCACCTCGAAGCCGTCGACGATCGCGAAGTCGGGGGGAGGCGCGAGCGCCAGCACGGCCCGGCGCATCGCGTCGAGCGCGGCATTGTGAATGTTGACGCGATCGATGTCCCGCGGCTCCACGGCAACGACCGTCCAGCATCCGGCGCGGACGATGCGATCGTACAAGCGCTCGCGTCGCGAGGGCGAGAGGAGCTTGGAGTCCCGGAGGCCGGCGACGGCCCTTCCCGGGTGGAGGACGACGGCGGCCGCGACCACGGGACCCGCGAGGCAGCCGCGTCCCGCCTCGTCGACGCCTGCGACCCGGGCAAACCCGCGGCGCCGCAACGCGTTCTCGAGCGTGCGTCGTGCTCCCGCGCGCCCCGAACCTGCGGCCGCCGGCACGGAATCGCAGTGCCTCGCGTGCGGAGGCCTACCTCCGGCGGCGCTCACGCAGGCGCGCCGCCTTGCCCCGGAGCTTGCGCAGGTAGTAGAGCTTCGCCCGCCGGACCCGTGCCGAGCGGACGACCTCTATCCTGTCAATCACGGGGGAGTGCATCGGGAAGATCCGCTCCACCCCCTGGCCGAACGAGACCTTGCGTACGGTGAAGCTCGCGCGGGCACCACCCCGGCGCTGGGCGATGAGCACGCCCTCGAACACCTGGATGCGCTCCTTCTCGCCCTCGCGCACCTTGACGTGCACGCGCAACGTATCCCCCGGCCGCATGTCCGGGCGCTCCACCAGCTGGGGAGCTTCCACCGCCTCGATCGCCTTCATGCGCCAACCTCCGTGTTCTGCGTATCCGCCTGATCGAGCGCGCGGAGGATGGCCCGCTCCTCGTCGTCCAGGCTCGCGTCGGCCAGCAGATCCGGCCGGCGCTCGCGCGTGCGCCGCAGGGCCTCGCGCTTGCGCCAACTCCGGATGGCGGCGTGATTGCCGGACATCAGAACTTCCGGCACGCGATGCCGGTCGAGCTCTGCGGGCCGCGTGTAGTGCGGGCAGTCGAGCAGCCGGCGCACGAACGAGTCGCCGTCCACGCAGTCCCGGTCGCCTACGACCCCCGGTACCTGTCTCGCTACCGCGTCCAGTATGACGCACGCCGGCAACTCGCCGCCGCTCAGCACGTAGTCGCCGATGGAGAGCTCCTCCGTCGCCACGTGCTCCCGGACCCGCTCGTCCACCCCCGCGTAGCGTCCGCACAGCAGGACGACATGACCGAGCGCGCTCAGCCGGACCGCTTCGGCGTGCGTGAACGGTGTCCCCTGCGGCGACGTCAGGACCACGGCGCGCGGCTCGCCCCGAGACGCGCGGATGCGGTCGAGCGCCCGCACGAACGGCTCCAGCTTGAGCACCATGCCCGGCCCGCCCCCGTAGGGAACGTCGTCGACCGAGCGGTGCCGGTCGGTCGTGAAGTCGCGCAGATCGTGCACGGCCACATCCAGGATTCCTTGCGCGACGGCGCGCCCGAGCACGCCGGTCGACGTGACGGCCTCGATCAGCGGCGGAAGGACGGCGACGATGTCGAGCTTCACGATACCGCCCCGCCTCGTGCCGGCCCGCCCTCCCGACGGGGCGCGCGTCGATTCAGGTCGAGCAGTCCGGCCGGCAGATCGACGACGATCGTCCGGGACGCGGGCTCGACGCGGACGCAGATCGCGTCCACGAGCGGCACGTCGACCTGGCCCCCTGCCGCTTCCACGATGAGTCGGGACGCGCCGGACGCCGCCTCCACGCTGCGTACCGGGCCGACGCACCGTCCGTCCACGGTCTCCACGCGGCAGCCCACGAGGTCGTGCTCGTAGAACGTGTCGGGCGGCAGGGGCGCGAGTGCCGATTCCGGCACCCGGAGCTCGACGCCGGCCAGCCGCTCCGCCCCCTCGATGTCGGAGACGTGCTCGAAGCCGACGATCGGGCGGCCCCGCTGCAACCGGGCCGCGTCCACGCGGAACTCCGCGACCCGTCCCGCGACCGACGCGAACAGCCTGGCCCCGGGCCGGAAGCGAAGCTCCGGGAAGTCGGTGAACGGGTTGACGACGACCTCGCCACGCCGCCCGTGCGCCCGGGCAATGCGGCCGACGACGACCATCCCCTCCCAGGGGGGGGCCGCGGGAGCGCCGAACGGCTTGCTCGGGGTCATGGCTCCGGCCGATCGTCGACGAAGTCCACCGTCACCCGGGGTCCCGCCTCGCCCGCCGCCACCTGGGCGAGCGTCCGCACCGCCGCGGCGGTGCGGCCCTGCCGGCCGATCAGCTTGCCGAGATCGCCCGGCGCGCTGCGCAACTCGACGCGTATCGTGCCGGCGTGCTCTCGCTCCCGTACCCGGACGGCATCCGGGTGATCGACCAGAGCCCGGCAGATCACCTCGACGACGTCGCGTGGTCGGCTCACGAGCTCGTCGGTGTGCCGGCCGCCTCGGCCGCCGGGTGCTCCGCGCCGTCGGGCGCGTCGCGGTGGCGGGCCAGCAGCGTCCGCACGGTGTCGCTCGGCCGCGCCCCGCAGCCGAGCCAGTAGTCGACTCGCTCCCGCTTCAGGGAGAGCTCCTCGGGCTGCGCCGTCGGGCTGTAGTGCCCGACGACCTCGATGGCGCGACCGTCCCGCGCCGTATGCGACTCGACGACGACCAGTCGAAAGAACGGGCGCTTCTTGGCCCCCTGGCGCCGCAAACGGATCATCAGCATGCGCGCTCCCTACTCCCCGCTGTCCGGACCCGGCCCGACCCGCACCCCGTCATCGCAGGCGCGCCAGCGCCCGGCGCGCACCGCGGCGCCGGGCGGCCGTGCCGATCGTCCTCAGCATCTTCCGCATCTCGGCGTACTGTCTCAGCAGCCGGTTGACTTCCGGAACGCTCGTTCCGCTCCCCCGCGCCACGCGCTTTCGGCGGCTGCCGTTGATGATCCCCGGATGGCGGCGTTCGTGCGGCGTCATCGAGTCGATGATCGCCGCCGTGCGGGCCAGCTGCCGTTCGTCTACGCCGGCGGCGTCACTGCTCCGCACGCCGGGGATCATCTCGACGATCTGCTGGATCGGGCCCATGCGCCCGATGGCCGCCATCTGCTGCCGGAGGTCCTCCAGGGTGAACTCGTTGCGCCGCAGCCGCCGCGCGAGGGCTGTCGCGTCCTCGCGCGCCACCGCCGCCTCGGCCCGCTCCACGAGGCTGAGCACGTCACCCATCCCCAGCATCCGCGAGACCAGGCGGTCGGGCCGGAAGGGTTCGAGATCCTCTAGGCGCTCTCCCGTCGCCGCGAACACGACGGGCACCCCGACGACCGAGACGACCGACAGCGCGGCTCCTCCGCGGGCATCGCCGTCCATCTTGCTCAGCACGACGCCCGTCACCCCCATCCGATGGTGGAACTCGCCCGCGCTCCGGATGGCGTCCTGCCCGGTCATGGCGTCGGCCACGTACAGCACGTCCGACGGCTTCACCGCCCCTCCGATCGCGGCGAGCTCCTCCATCAGCGCATCGTCGACGTGCAGCCGTCCCGCGCTGTCGACGATCACCACGTCGAACCCGCGGTTGCGCGCTTCGGTCAGCGCGCCGCGCGCCCGCCCCACCGGGTCCGTCGAATCGGTGTCGTGCACGCGCAGGCCCGCCTTGTCGGCGAGCGTCGCCAACTGCTCGATGGCCGCCGGACGCCGCACGTCGGTCGACACGAGCAGCGGATGGCGGCCCTGCCGGGCCAGCCAGCGGCCGAGCTTGGCCGCGGTGGTCGTCTTCCCGGACCCCTGCAACCCCACCAGCAGCACGACCTGCGGGCGCTCGGCCGCCGCGCTGAGGCCCGGCCGGGATTCGCCGAAGAGGGCGAGCAACTCGTCGCGAACGATGCCGACCACCTGCTGCGCCGGGGTGAGGCTGTCGAGCACGGCGCGGTCGACAGCCCGGTCGCGAACGCGATCGACGAAGGCCCGGACCACCTTGAAGTTGACGTCCGCCTCGAGCAGCGCCAGCCGGATCCCGCGCAGCGCCGCCTCGACCCGCTCGGGCGTCAGGCGCACCTCGCCCCGGAGCGCGCCGAACGCGTCCTGCAAGCGCGAGGTGAGAGCGTCGAACATGTGCGGAAACTGAAGCCGAGTTCCGGGCCGGCGCCGGTAGGCGCCCATCTACCGCCCACACGGGCGGTCGGAACCAAGCACAATCGGCCATTCTAGGGGCTTGCGCCGCAGAACGTCAACGAAGTGCAGTGCCGCGGCGCAAGCCCCTGGGACGGTGGGGCTGGGGCCGACCCGGAGCCTGCGACGGGTTGGCGGCGCTAGGCCGAAGTTTCGGAGCGGATCGCGTGGAAGTTCTTTTTCCTCATATGGTTACGCGATTTCGGGTGGTTGCGGTACTGGCTACACGTTCGGCGTGACCCCCAAGAGCTCGAAACAACGCTGCTGGAACGGCGTCGGTTCCGTCTGCAAGGTGAAGGTGCTGCGGTCTCCGGTGACCTGCATGGTGTTGACGGCCAGCGTTCCCAGGTCCGTGAGCAGGGTCCGGAAGCTGTGCACCGGCAGGTCGTCGTCGGTGCGTTTGCGGCCGGCCTTGGCCAGGGCCGCGGGCGAGCGGCGCGCGGGGGCGACGATGGAAGTGCGCGTCTGCTCGGCCGCGGCCGGGTCGTGGTCGTCGAACAGCAGCGGCGCCAAGGCTTGGCGCATGTGCCATTCGACGTAGTAGGCCAGCATGCACAGCAGGACGTGGGCGCGCACGCGGTCCGCTCGGCGGTGGTGGAGCGGCCGCACCTTCAGGTCGACCGACTTGAGGCTGCGAAAGGCCCGCTCCACCTTCGACAGGTCCTTGTAGGCGCGGACCGTCTGCGCCGCGTCGAACTGCTCGGGCTCGACGTTGGAGCGGACGATGTAGATGCCGTCGAGCCGCTCCTCGGCTGCAATCTTCTCCTCGTCCCGGCGGAACGTGAAGCTCTCGTCGGTGATGTCGGTCCGGAAGTGCTTGGCCATCTTGTAGCGGTTGATCACCTTCCCGACGCGGACGCCGATGTCCGCCTTGCCGCGAAGGGGTTTGTTCTCGCGCCGGGTGGCGGCGGCGATGGGCTCGAGGTCCTTCTCGGTGGCCGCGAGCAGCTCGAGGCGCTTGCGCTGTCGTTCGGCCGCCAGCAGGGGATTGCGGCACACGATGAGCCGCTCGCCAGGGAACTCGTCGCTGGTGATCTCGGCCAGGTCTCGCTCGTCGAAGAACGAGGGCGTCACGGCACCGGCGTCGACGAGCTTGCGGATGGTCGGTGCGCGTAGCGTGGTGATCCAGCGGAGTCCCTCGACGTCGGTCAGGTCCTCGCGGATGCGCGCCGCGGTCAGCATGCCGCGGTCGCCCACCAGCACCACGTGCTGGAGGCCGAACCGTTCCCGGATCTTCGTCAC
>JAPOYG010000528.1 GCA_026706755.1 Acidobacteriota bacterium | reverse complement strand
CATCTTCTCGGCGCTGTGGCTCATGCCCCTGATGATCGCCTGGGGCCTCGTGGACCACTACCTGCGCAAGCGCCCGCGGCGGCGCGCGGACCCCTACGGATAAGGCGCCGCCTCGCGGAAGCTCCTTGCCGCCGGCCCAGTGGCCTACCGGGCCGGATGCTCGGCGGCGCCCAGGGCGCGGAGGAGCGCCTCGGTGGCTGGGGCCGCCTCGAGGTTGCCGCGGCGTCGACGGGTGACGAGCGCGAGCGGCGTCATGCCCCGGTCGTTCGTGGCGTCGAGCCTCGCGCCGTGCTCGACGAGCAGCTCGACGACGCGGTCGAAGCCCTTGTCGACGACGTGGTGGAGGGAGGTGTTGCCGGTCTCGTCGACGGCGTTGACGTCGGCGCCCGCCTCGAGCGCCGCGAGCACCGCGTCGAGCGTTCCCGGCTCGTCCGCGTGCTCGGCCTGGAAGGCGAAGTCGCGGTGCAGGGCCCGGTCGCGCCGGTCCCAGACGGCGTAGCGCCAGCTTGCTCCCGCCGCCAGCATGAGCGGAGTCCAGCCGTTGCGGAGCGGCAGGAGGCCGTCGGCGCCCGCGGCGGACAGCGCACGCATGACCTCGCCCTCGGCGAACTTGGCGGCGAGGGCGAAGGGGGTGGCGCCGATGAGGTGGTCGCCGATCATCAGGACCTGCCCGTTGCGCGTGACGCGCGTGGCCTGCGTCACCTGCGCGTTCGGGCGGGCCCCGGCCGCCAGCAGCGTCTGGACCATCCGCAGATCGCCCTGCAGCACCGCGGCGTGGAGGGCCGTGTAGCCGGCCGCGGCCGCGTTCGGGTTGGCGCCCTCGTCCAGGAGGATCTCGACGAGGGGGCGGTGGCCGCTGTGGGCCGCCACCAGGAGCGCGCTCCGGCCGTCGGGCGCGGTGTCGTTGACGTTGGCGCCGGCGGCCAGCAGGAGTCGGGCGGAGGCGACGTCGCCGTGCCGCGCCGCGAACAGCAGCGCCGTGTAGCCGCCGATGTCGGTTTCCTCGGCGTCCGTGCCGTAGCGACGGCCGAGCTCGCCGTAGCGGAGGTTAGACTGCAGGCGGCGGCTGATGACCAGGCGCCGGACGCGCGAGCGCCGGTGGACGTCGGCCCCGCGGTCGAGCAGCACGCGGACGACGGTCGGATGGCCCTGCGCCACGGCCCACATCAGCGCCGTCTGATCTTCTGCAGACTCGGCCGCGTCGACGTCCGCGCCATTGTCGAGCAGCGCCGACACCGCTCCCGCGTTCCCGGTCCGGGCGCAGCTCATCAACACGGTCTCGCCGGTCGTGACGGCCGCCGCCGCGTCGGCCCCCGCAGCCAGCAGCAGGTCGACCATCGCGGCGTTCGCGTTGGTGCACGCGAGCGCCAGCGGGACGACGCCGTGCGCGTTGGCGGCCCCTGGATGGGCCCCCGCGCCGACGAGCAGGCGAGCGATCTCCAGAGCGTCGAAATAGGCGGCCCAGTGGAGCGCCGTCGCCCCGTCGCCCGCCGCCGCGTTCACCTGGGCGCCGGTGTCCAGCAGTCGACGAACGGTCGTGGCGTCCTGCAGCTTGACGGCCTCGATCAGGTTCTCCTGGGCGGCCTGCGCATCTGCTTCAGCCCCTCCGAACCCCAGCATGCCCGCCGCGAGCAGCATCGCGGCGGCGCGTCTCGCACGGTCCCCCATCAAGCACATGCGCATCGCTTCAAGCCTGCTGCCAAATCGGCGACGCCCCATGCGCCACCGTTCGTGGAGCATCATCTCATTCCGTTGCGCCGCGGACAAACCACGAGCGCGCGGTGGTCGCATCCGGATGCGGACGCTCGGCAATCCGGGCGTGATACGCTTCACACAGGACCATGCGAAACCGAGATCCGCTGATGACAGCCGGTGCGGTCGGGGGCGTGATCGCTGCTGTGGCCAGCCTGTGGCACGCCTTTCAGTACTCCCGACTGACCGGGATCGTTCAGCAGCTCAGCGAGACGCTGCTCGCGCACCTGAACGCTCCTCAACCCCACTGACGCCCCCAACACGGGCCAACGAAGTCCGTCACTTCCGCGCCACGAGTCTGCGCCGTAGAACGTGTCACGGGCACTCCGTGCCCGCGCAGACGGGCGTCTCCCGGCTAGACCCCCGAGAGCCGCTTCGCCGGCCCCGCGAGGCGCGGCAGCGCGCCCGTGCTGTCCCCGAGGCGGTCCACGTCGACCCCCAGCTTGTCGAGGAGCGAGACGTGGAGGTTGGCGAGCGGCGTTCCGGACGGGTAGACGAGATGCCGGCCGCCCCGGACCTGCCCCGCGCCGCCGCCGGCCAGCAGGACCGGCAGGTTGTACGGCGAGTGGGCGTTGCTGTCGCTCATGCCCGCGCCGTACAGGATCATCGCGTGGTCGAGCAGCGAGCCGTCGCCGTCGGGCGTCGACGCCAGCTTCTCGAGGAAGGACGAGAAGAGCGTCGTGTGGTACGTGTTGATCTTCGTCAGCTTGGCTAGCGCCTCCGGCACGTTGCGGTGGTGCGAGAGCGGATGGTGCGCGTCGGGCACGTCGATCTCGCGGTAGGTGCGGCCGCTCAGCTCGTGTCCGCTCATGAACGTCGTCACGCGGGTGCGGTCGGTCTGCCAGGCCAGGAGCTGCAGGTCGTACATGAGGCCGGCGTGCTCGGCGAAGCTGCCCGGCACGCCCAGCGGCCGTTCGAGGAGCGGCAGATCGTCGTCTCCCTGCCGCTCGGCGATCGCGATGCGCCGCTCGACGTCGCGCACGGCGTCGAGGTAGGCCCCCACCTTCCGCCGGTCGCCGGCGCCGAGCTCGCGGTGCAGGCGGGCGACGTCCTCCTGCACGGAATCCAGGAGGCTCCGCTGCGCCTTCCGGCGGGCGCGGCGCGCGGCCGGGTCCGTGCTGTCGTTGTCGCCGAAGAGCCGCTCGAAGACGGCGCGCGGGTTGTGCTCCATCGGGAGCGGCGTCGACCCGCTGGCCCACGAGATGGTGTAGGAGAAGGCGCAACTGAAGCCGCCGCTGTCGCACGAGCCGGCGAAGTTGGCGCCCTCGAGGCCGAGCTCGAGCGAGGCGACCGGCGTGTGGCGGCCGAGCTCGCGGGCGGCGACCTGGTCCATCGAGACGGCGTCCGGGTTCCAGGCGCCGGGGTGCTCGGCGGTGAGGAACTTGGTGGATGCGCGCGAGTGGGCGCCGCCGCTGATGCCCGGCGGGGGCGTGCTGTTGAGCCCGGAGAGGACGAGGAGCCGGTCCCGGAACGGCGCGAGGGGCGTGAGCGTCGGCGTCAGCTCGAACCCGGCGCCCTCCGCGGCAGGCGTCCAGTTCTGCATCACCATCCCGTTCGGCACGTAGACGGCGCCAAAGCGCGCCGCGGGCCGCGCCGCCGTGCGGCGGAGGGCGGACAGCGCGGGCACCATGCCGTCGAGCAGCGGCAGCGCCACCGCGGCGCCGAGCCCCCGAAGGACGGTCCGGCGGGGCAGCGCCTTCTTCGTGATCATCATCGCTCCGCGCTCCTCATCTGAAACGGCACGCTGTTGACGATGCCAAGGACGATCGACGACCAGCGGTAGCCGTCCGGCTCCGCGGCGGCGACGATCCTGCGAACGGCCGGCTGGTCGTAGTGCTCGGCCGTCCGCCCGATGGCGTAGCCCAGCAGCTTCTCCGTGACGGTCCGGACGACGCTGACGTCGTAGGTGGCGAGCGCCTCGCGGAACGCGACCGGCGTGTCGACCCGCGTCCCGTCGGCGAGCGCCCCCGCGGTGTCCACGGGCGAGCCCGCCTCGTCGACGTCGCGCCAGCGCCCGATGGCGTCGTAGTTCTCGAGCACGAAGCCGGGCGGGTCCATCATGCGGTGGCACGAGGCGCAGGCCGGATTGGCGCGATGCTGCTCCATCCGGTCGCGCATCGAGAGCACCGCGCGGCCGCCGTGGTTCTCCTCGAGGGCCGGCACGTCGGCCGGCGGCTCCGGCGGCGGCATCCCCAGCACGTTGTCGAGCACCCACTTGCCGCGCAGCACGGGCGAGGTCCGGTTGGGATAGGCGGTCAGCGTCAGCAGGCTGGCGTGGCCGAGGAGGCCGCCGCGCTGCGCGGGGTCGACGGCCACCCGCCGGAAGCGCTCGCCGTACACGCCGGGGATGCCGTAGTGCCGCGCCAGCCGCTCGTTGACGAACGTGTAGTCGGCCGTGAGCAGCTCCAGCAGGCCCCGGTCCTCGCGGAGCTGGCTGCGGAGGAAGAGCGTCGTCTCGCGCTCCATGTCGGCGCGCAGGTTCTCGTCGAAGGCGTAGAAGATGTCGGCGTCGGGAGCGACGCCCCGAATGCGGCGGAGCTGCAGCCACTGGCTGGCGAAGTTGTCGACGAGCGCCGTCGCACGCGGGTCGGCCAGCATGCGGCGGACCTGCCGCGCGAGCTCGTCGGGCTCGGAGAGCCGCCCCGCCTCGGCGACGTCGAGCAGCTCGTCGTCCGGAATGCCGCTCCAGAGGAAGAACGACAGGCGCGAGGCGAGCTCCAGGTCGGTGAGCCGGTACGCGCCGCCGGCCGCGACGTCGACCGGATCGCGCTCCACCCGGAAGAGGAACTCGGGCGCCACCAGCAGGCGCTCTACGGCCTTCTGGATGCCGCCCTCGAAGCCGCGCTCGGCGTGGCCCGCCGCGTAGAAGCGCATCAGCGTCGCGACATCGGCGCCGGTCGCCGGCCGCCGGTAGGCGCGGCGCGCGAGCGTCGTCAGGATCTCCGCGGCGCATTCCTGCTCGGAAGCGTCCGCCACGGAAGACTCGGACGCGTCCGGGAGCGCCGACGCGTCCGCAGGCCGGCAGGAGAAGAGCCGCCGCCGGCTCGGCGTGTCGCCCGGGCCGCCGGCGTCGAACGGCCCGGCGATCTCGACGCGCTCGACGGCCGCGTTGCCGTGATAGAACCCGAGGCCGCTCAGCGAGAACCCGGACAGGCGGCGCTCCAGGACGCCCGTCGGCTCGGTCCGCGCGTCGACGAACGAGACGCCCACGGTGCGGGGCCCGGCCGGGGCGGGGAAACGCACCACGAGACCCGCGTCCGCCTCGTTGGAGACGTAGTCCTCCCAGGCGGGATCGCCGCGGATCGTGCCGAAGAAGCTGTAGGCGGACGGATACCCGAAGCGGTCCGCGTCCCCGACCGTGAACCCGCCGACGAGGGCGCCGTCGAGCCGCACCTCGATGCGGTGCGGACGTCCCATGCCGACGATGTAGTCGTAGATCATCCGGCGCAGCCGGATGCGTACCTCGTAGTCGCCGTCGAGCGGGAAGTAGTGCCGCACGGCCAGGCCGCCCCGCGAGCCGAACGGCAGCTCCTCGCTGGCCCGGTCGTCCTGGTAGAGCAGCCGCGGCGTGCTGTAGGTGGCGGCGGCGTAGCCGGGTCCGATCGTCGGGTCGCCGACCGCAAGGCGGCTGATGCGGTTGGCGGCGGCCAGGTACCGCTCGAACAGGGCGGGGGAGACCGACAGCACGTCGCCGTTCGTGTCGAAGCCCTGCGGGTCGACGTCGTCGGCCGGGAACAGCAGCCAGCGCTCGCCGACCTCGAGGGCCAGCAGATCGCGGACGGCGTTGACGTACTCGGCCGTCGTGAGGCGCCGCACCGCGGGCCGGCCCGGGTACGGCGCGGCCGCCGCGGCGCGGTCGAGCTCCGTCTCCAGCCACGCCACGAACCGCTCCCGGGCCTCCGATTCAGGCCGCGGGCGCCCCGCTGGCGGCATCATGCCGAGCCGCAGCTTGCGGACCACCGCCTCCCACGCACCGGGGTCGGTCCCGACCCGGGCCACGTCGAGCCCGTCGAACGCGAATGGGACGGCGCCGCGATCGTGCATCGGCCCGTTGTGGCAGGTGACGCAGTACCGATCCAGCAGCGCCTGCTGTGGTGCCGCGGCGGTCGGGTTGCCCGCGCCCGCCGCTCGCGGCGCCGCGGGAGGGGTGTTGGTGGCCTGGGCTCTCGCCGCAGCCGCAGGCGCCGCAGCCGCAAGCGAAACCAGGACCAGAGCCGCCACCGGGAGGCACACGTCCTTCACAGTGGCCCATTCTGGTCGGGGGTCGTCAGGCTGTCAATGTCGGCGAAAGGCGCAGCCCCGTGAGAAGAATCGCCGGGAGCTTCTTCAGGCGCTGCGTATCATGCCATTGTAGACCGCTGGTGCCGTTCGCGACGGCGCGGGGGAGTGCTGCGTGATCTCCGGACTTCGGTGGAAGCCGCAAGCCGCGGCGCTGTTGGGCAGCGTCGGCCTGATCTGGGCCGTGTCGCTGTACGGACTGTTCGTCCACCCGGGCGTCGTCTCCGCGCTGGCGCTCGTGCCGCGCAGCATCGACGGCCTGCCGGGCGTGCTCGGCACCCTCCTGGTGCACGGCTCCCTCGGCCACTTGGCGGCGAACACGCCGCCCCTGCTCGTGCTGGGCGGCATGGTCGCCGTGCGCGGCGCGGCCTACTACCTGACCGCCGCGCTGGCGATTACCGTGGTGGGCGGCCTGGGCCTCTGGGTGGTCGGACGAGATGCGGCGCACATCGGCGCCAGCGGGCTGATCTTCGGCCTGTTCGGCTTCCTGGTCGCCCGGGGCTACTACGAGCGCCGGTGGTCCTCGATTGCCGCCGCCCTCGTCGTCGTCGTCCTCTACGGAGGCATGATCGCGGGCGTGGTGCCGCGCGGCGGGCAGATATCCTGGGAGGCCCACCTCTGCGGGCTGCTCGCCGGCATCCTGTGCGCCTGGAGTCTGCGCCGACGAACCGGCGACGCCGGCGTTTCGCGCTAGGCGGAAGTTTCAGCGGCCGATTCTTCGCAACTGATTGTTCCTAAAGGGCTTATCGCGGTGTTGTGGTGGTTCGACGCCCGAAGTGTAGCCATGTAATATGGCGTATATGCTCATTCGCATACCAATAGAGTATGTGTGTCATGGTATAATGCGTAACCATGTATATCGAGAGCGTGCCCAATCGCTCCTCCCCGCCCGCCATCCTCCTCCGCGAGTCCTACCGCAAAGACGGGCACGTCAAGAAGCGCACCCTCGCCAACCTCTCCAAGCTCCCCGCCGCCGCCATCGAGACCCTCCGCCGCGTCCTCCGCGGCGAGAAGCTCGTCAATCCCGAGGACGCCTTCTCCTGCGTCCGAAGTCTGCCCCACGGACACGTCGCCGCCGTCCTCGGCACCCTCCGGAAGCTCGGACTGCAGACTCTCATCGACCGCAAGCCCAGCCGCTGCCGCGGCCTCGTGCTCGCGCTCATCGTCGACCGGGTCATCGATGCCCAGTCCAAGCTCGCCACCGCCCGCGCCCTCGCTCCCAAGAGCACCGTCTCCACCCTCGGCCCGTCGCTCGGGCTCGGCGGCATCGACCCGCATGAGCTCTACGCGGCCATGGACTGGCTCGTGCCCCGGCAAGCCGCCATCGAGCAGCGTCTGGCCAAGCGCCACCTGCAGGAGCACACCCTGGTGCTCTACGACCTCACCTCCAGCTACGTCGAGGGCACCCACTGCCCGCTCGCCCAGCACGGCTACAGCCGCGACCGCAAGAAGGGCACCCTGCAGATCGTCTTCGGCCTGCTGTGCAC
>JAPOYG010000506.1:2451-7521 GCA_026706755.1 Acidobacteriota bacterium | reverse complement strand
GCGTCTTCGACCAGCGCGCCGTTGCGGACCACGAAGGTGCCGGCGACGAGGACGTGCTCGATGCCGGCCGAGTAGCGGTCGGGAGCCTCGTAGGTGGCGCGGTCGATGATGCGCTCGGGGTCGAAGATCGTCAGGTCGGCGTCGCTCCCGACCCGCACGCGCCCCTTGCGCGCCAGGGCGGGAGCGATGTCCTGGAGGCGCTCCGCCGGCAGGAGCGTCATCTTGCGCAGGGCGTCCATGAGCGACAGCACGCCGCGCTCCCGGACGTAGTAGCCGAGGATGCGGGCGAAGGTGCCGGCACCGCGCGGGTGGCTGCGCCCGTCGCTGAACGGGATGCCGTCGCTCGCGGCCATGACGTCGGGTTGACCGACGATCCACTCGTTGGTCGCCTCCGACCGGCCGTGCATGATGACCCACCCGCCGCGGCTCCGATAGCGCTCGAACGTCTCCGGTGTCAGCCGCTCCCCGGTCTCGACCCACTGCAGGCGCCCGTAGGCCTCCGCGGGCCGGCCGGACCAGCCGTCGAAGAGCGGCGATTCGATGAGCGACGCGCTCGCGGTGTAGGGATAGGCCTCCGTCGTCACGTCGAGGCCCTGCTCCTGCGCGCCGCGGATCATCGCCAGCGCCTCCTCCGCCCGCGCCCCCGCGGTGCTGTTGAGGTGCACGATGTGGAGCGGGGCGCCGGTGACCGCGGCGTTGGCGATGACCTCCTGGAACGGAGCCAGGGCACCGCCGCGGGAGAACGCGGCCGCCGAGCGGAGGTGGACGAACGACGGAGCGGCGTAGTCGGCCGCGAGGCCGAAGAGCTCCAGCAGCTCGCGGTGGCTCGCGCCCGGCGTGTAGCTGAGGCCGAAGCCGAAGCCGATGCCCCCGTCGCGCAACCCCTGCTCCATGAGCCGCCCCAGCTCGCCGCGCTCCTCGTCGGTGGCGGCGCGGTAGAGCGCATCGTCGGTGCTGCTGCCGAGCGAGAACGTCCCGTCCGCGTTGCTCAGGGCGAAGGGGCTGCGCATGGCGCGGATACGGGCTCCCTGATGACTCACCGACGCGCCGTAGTGGATGCGGGCCGTGCCGTCCCGGCGGGCGTACCAGCGCGCCACCGGGAACGCGCCGATCTCGAGCTCGAGCGCCGTCGTCACGCCGTCCATCGCCTGGTAGCGGCTGCTTACGGCATCCTGGCCGTGCGCGTGCAGGTCGATGAAGCCGGGGGCTACGACGAGGCCGGCCGCCTCGACGACCTCCGCGCCGACGAGGTCGCCCTCGGCCACGGAAGCGATCCGGCCGTCCCGGATGCCTACGCTGCGGGGGCCGTCGAGGCCGCTCTCCGGATCGATCACCCGGCCGCCCGCGATCACGAGATCGAACGGCCCTTCGGCCGCCGACGATGAAGGGGCGGGGTCCGCCCCGCAGGCGGCCAGGCAGGCGACGGCGAGCGCCGCCGCGGCGTTCCTCACCAGAGCCCCAGGATCTTCCACCACAGCACCCCCACCGGGATCCAGATGAGCAGGTTGAGCACGGAGGCGATGAAGCCGGTGCGCCACCAGTCGCGGAAGCTCACGTAGCCCTCGACGAAGATGATCGGGGACGTCGTGGTCCCGTAGTGGGTCAGCCCGGCCGTCAGGTTGTTGATGAAGAGCAGGCTGTAGGCGACTACGGCGGCCGGAGCGCCGACCGCCACGAGGAGCGCTACGAACGGTCCGTAGAGCGCGATCGCGTGCGCCGTCGTGCTGGCGAAGAAATAGTGCGCGTAGTAGTAGATGACGAGGGCCGCGGCGAAGACCACGAGCCACGGCACCCCCTCGAACGCCGAGCCGACCCAGGTTGCGAACACCGAGGGCGACCCGCTCTCGTTGAGCAGCCCGCCCATCGTCAGCAGGCCGCCGTACCATACGAAGATGTCCCAGGCCGAGCGCTCGCCGAGCGCGGCGTTCCAGGTGAGCGCCTGCGAGACGAAGAGCACGCTCAGGCCGATGAAGGCGACGAGGCCGGGCGACAGCCAGTCGACGTAGGACGACAGCACCCAGAACGCGATCAGGAAGACGAAGACCGCGCCCACGACCGCCTCGGTGCCGCGGATCGGCCCGAGCTTGTCGAGCTCGCGCTGTGCGAAGTCGCGCGCCGCCGGCGTGCGGCGGATCTCGGGCGGCACCGCGCGCATCACGACGAGGGGCACCGCGACGCTCGAGACGAGCCCGGGGACCAAGCCGGCGATGAACCAGCTCGTCCAGGTCACCTCGACGCCGGCGTACTGGCGCGCCAGGTCTCCGAGCAGCAGGTTCGCGGCGCTGCTGTAGAAGAACATCGCCGACGCGACTACGCTGGTCTGGTACATGCACGTCATCAGGAACGTGCCGAGGCGGCGCGAGCTGGGGCCGGGCTCCGACTCGTAGAGGCTGCTGATGCTGCGCGCGATCGGGAAGACGATGCTGGCGGAGCGCGCCGTGATGGAAGGGACGCCGGTGGCGAGCGTGATGTCCGTGAGGTGGAGCGCGTAGCCGAGGCCGAGCGACGTGTTGCCGATGGCGTGGACGAACTTGAGCGCGATGCGCCGGGCGAGGCCGCAGTCGCGCAGCGCCCGCGACATCATCATCGCGGCGAGCACCATCCAGACCGATGCCGCGGAATAGCCTTCGAGGGCTCGCGCCATCGGCACGCGTCCCACCAGGATGAGCGCCGTGATGCCGATCAGGACCACCTGCGAGCCGGGCAGCGGCTGCAGCATGAGCCCGGCGATGGTGGCGAAGAAGATGCCGGTGATGCGCCAGCCCTGCGGGTCGACGCCCTCCGGCGGCGGGATCACGTGCGCAACGAGCAGGTAGACTCCGACCAGGGCGAGCAGCCGGGCGGAGCGGGAACCCACGCCAGGCTAGGAGTCGGCGCCGTGGAACGGCGCGGACTCCTGGAGGGTTGGTGGGGCACCAGGCGGAGCCGGCAGGCGACGCATGGTGGGCTAGGCCGCGACCCGTTCGAGCACGGCGGCGAGTCCTTGTCCGACGCCGATGCAGAGGGTGACGACCGCGTAGCGGCCCTCGACGCGCTGCAACTGGCGCGCCGCGGTGAGCGCCAGACGCGCCCCCGACGCACCCAGAGGATGCCCGACGGCGATCGCGCCCCCGTTCGGATTGACGCGGCTGTCGTCCTGGTCGATTCCCAGCAGCTTCAGGCAGCCGAGCACCTGGGTGGCGAACGCCTCGTTGATCTCGATGACGTCGACGTCGGCCAGGGTGAGCCCGGCGCGCGCGAGCGCCTTCTGCGTCGCCGGCACCGGTCCGAGGCCCATCACGCGCGGCTCGACGCCCGCCGCCGCCGCGGTCACGACGCGGACGATCGGGACGGCGCCGGCGCGCTCGCCCGCCGCGCGGGAGCCGACGATGAGGGCGGCCGCTCCGTCGTTGATGCCGGACGCGTTGCCGGGGGTGACCACCCCGCCTTCCGCCAGCGGGCGCAGACCCGCGAGCTTGTCGACGCTGGTCCCGGGCCGCGGGTGCTCGTCCTCGCTCACCTCGACGGACTCGCCGCGGCGCCGGCCGGGAACGGTGACGGGCCGAATCTCGCCGGAGTAGAAGCACTCGGACTTGGCCCGGGCGTATCTCTCCTGAGAGGCCGCGGCGAAGCGATCGCTGTCCGCGCGGCCGAGGCCGAGATCTTTCGCCACCTCCTCGGCGGTCTGGAACATCGCGTGGTCGCCGTACTCGGCCGCCACGGTGGGGTTCGGGAAGCGCGACCCGAGCGTGGTGTCGAACATCTGCACCTGCCGCCCCCAGGCACGCTCGGCCTTGCCCATCACGAACGGCGCTCGACTCATGCTCTCGACGCCGCCCGCGACGAACAGGTCGCCCTGGCCGCAGGCGACGGCCCGCGACGCGTCGACGACGGCCGCGAGACCGCTGGCGCAGAGCCGGTTGACGGTCATTCCCGCGACCTCGACCGGCAGCCCCCCGAGCAGTCCGGCGCGCCGGGCGACGTTGCGGCAGTCCTCGCCGGCCTGGTTCGTGCAACCGGCAATCACGTCCTCGAACGCGGCGGCGTCGAAGGGGCTCCGATCGACCAGCGTGCGGACGAGGCCGCCGAGCAGGTCGTCCGGCCGCACCGGCGACAGCGCGCCGGCGTGACGCCCGAACGGCGTCCGAACTCCGTCGTAGATGAAGGCGTCTTCCATGGGGCCTGCTCCTCGCCGTGCGGGCGCCCCGCCCGACTCGGGCGCCGGGCGCGCTCCGCCGCCGGCGGGACGATTATATGCGCGCGCCTGCCGGCTCGGGCCCCGGCCGGCGGCGAAGGAGAGCGCCGATGACGACGACCCCGACCGCGACGCCGGTTCCGCAAGCTCGCGTCGTCCGCCAGCTCCGGGATCTCGGCGTGCGGGCCGGCGGCGTGCTGCTGGTCCATACGTCCTTCTCGAGAACCGGCCCGGTCGAGGAGGGCCCGGCGGGACTCATCGCCGCACTGCACGAGGCGGTCGGCCCGCGGGGCACGCTCGTCATGCCGAGCATGTCGTCCGACGACGAGAGCCCGTTCGATCCGGCGCGGACGCCGTGCCCCGACATGGGAGTCACCGCCGACACGTTCTGGCGCCGCGACGGCGTGCTGCGCAGCGACAATCCACATGCGTTCGCGGCCGCCGGCCCGCTGGCCGCGGCGATCACGGCGCCCCACCCGATCGACCCGCCACACGGCCGCGACAGCCCCGTCGGGCGCGCGCGCGACCACGACGCGCAGGTGTTGCTGCTGGGGGTCGGTCACGACGCGAACACGACAATTCACCTCGCGGAGAACGAGGCGGGTGTGCGCTACCGCCGCGCGGTGCACGTCACGGTGCTCGCCCGCGGGCGGCCGGTGCGCTTCGACTACGCCGAGATCGATCACTGTTGCGCGCGGTTCGCCCTCGTCGACGACTGGCTGGAGGGGGACGGCCTGCAGCGCCGCGGCCCCGTCGCCCACGCCGTCGCCCGCCTCGCCCGGGCCCGCGACGTCGTCGCCGTGGTGACCTCCCGCCTCCGGCGCAACGAAACCGTCTTCCTGCATCCGCCGGGCGTGGACGTCGAGTGCGACGACGCGTGGCGCAGCCTCGCGCCC
>JAPOYG010000506.1:0-2195 GCA_026706755.1 Acidobacteriota bacterium | reverse complement strand
CGCCTTCGGCCCGACTGCCCGATCGCTCCGGTCAGGGCGACAATTGTGACGCGCCCGGCCCGGAGTCCGCGGCGCGGAACTGCATGGCACGCCACTTGCTTCCCAGAAAGGCAACGACACGAAGGCCCGCAGCGCAGGCGCCGCGTTCGGACGAGCGCGACGGCCACAACACGAGAGAGGATCGAAGAAACGCCATGCACACCTGGACTCGTCATCGGCTCCATCTACCGCTCGCGATGCTGGTCGCGGTCGGTGTGACCGCCAGCGCCGCGGCCGAACCCGCCGCCGGAACCGAGGCCGCGGCCGAGACGGCTGCAGCGGAGGCGCCGGAGGCGGCCGCCGCAGCGGCCGTGCAGGACGACGTGGCCCCCAACTCCGGCATGCTCGGATTCAGCGCCGGCGTCGATTTCGTGTCCGACTACTACTTCCGCGGCATCATCCAGGAGACGGGCGGCTTCATCGCGCAGCCCTTCCTCGACGCCAGCATGAGCCTGGGCCCCGTCTCGATCACGGCGGGAACTTGGAACAGCCTGCACTCCGTCTCCGGCTCCGGCTTCGACGGCGCCCCCGAGATCTTCTACGAGTCCGACTTCTACGCGGGCCTCGGCTTCGCGGCGGGCGACGCGGTGGGAATCGACCTCACCTACACCGCCTACATGAGCCCGCGGGGAAGCTGGGGCACCACCAAGGAGGTCGCCCTCGGCCTCAGCTTCGCCACGTTCGCCGACCCGTACGCCACGTTCGCCTTCGAGCTGTCCGGCGGTGCGGACGGCGGACCGAACGAAGGCAGCTACGTGGAGATCGGCTTCGAGCCGGCCGTGCCGCTCGAGGACGCTCCCGTCAGCCTCTCGTTCCCCGTCGCGATCGGCGCCAGCATGGGCAACTACTTCGAGTACGAGAACGCGATGGGCGTCATGTCGGACGGTGCGTTCGGCTTCTTCAGCATCGGGGCCTCGCTCGGCATCCCGCTCGGGATTCCCGAGGAGTACGGCTCGTGGGAGCTCGCCGTGGGGGTGAACGCCCTGATGTTCGGCGAGGGCCTCAAGATGCTCAACGGCGAGGACAAGGGCGCGAAGGTAATCGGGCTGTTCGGAATCAGCCTCGGTTACTGAGTCGTCCGGGGCCCATCCCGACAGTGAATCGCGTGACTCTGTCTCCCCCTCCTGAGCGCAGGGTCTCGTCGAGGGAGCCGGCGCGCCGCGCGCCGGCTCCCTCAGCCTGTGGCCGCAGGAGTGCCGAGGGGCTCGCGCGGGGTGCGACGCACGGGGATCTTGTAAGATTGGCGGTCGATCCGTGTGCGGACGCACCACGCTGGACCGGTACTCCGCGGAGGGCATTGGATGACGACAACGGCGGGGCGTTGCGCGCAGCGCCTGCTCGCGATCGCGCTCCTGGCGGCGGTGGCCGGCGGCGGCGCGGGGACGGCGCACGCCCAGACGAACGAAGGCCGACTCTCGCTCTCGATGGGGTTCGACACGAGCAACGCGTACTTCTTCCGCGGCATCAAGCAGGAGCGCTCCGGCCTGATCGTGCAGCCCTACGCCGACCTGTCGGTGAACCTGCTCGGCGTCGACAGCGACTCGCTCAGCACCCTGACGTTGACGGTCGGTCAGTGGAACAGCCTGCATTCCGGGCCCAGCGGCGCGGGGACGGCGGACCGCACGACGGCCATGTGGTACGAGTCCGACTTCTTCACCGGCCTCACGGTCGGAACCGACACACTGACCGCCGGCGTCACCTACACCTCGTACCTGAGCCCCAACGGCTCGTTCGGCACCGTGCAGGAGGTGAGTCTGGCGCTGAGCCTGGACGACAGCGATCGCCTGCGCATCCCGCTCCAGCCCCACGTGGGCCTCGCGGTCGAGCTGAGCGGGCAGGCCGACGGCGGCCAGAGCGAGGGCACGTACTTCGAGTTCGGGATCGAGCCCGGAATCGAGCTGATCGCGGACCGGGCGTCGGTAGGCTTCCCGGCCACTATCGGCCTGAGCCTCCACCACTACTACGAGAACGGCGTCGACCACGACGACGTGTTCGGGTACTTCGACCTCGGGGCGGTTGCCACGCTGCGCCTCGGCATGCCCGAGTCGGTGGGAACATGGACCATCAGCGGCGGTGTGCACCTGCTGGCTCTCGGTGACTATCTCAAGACCCTCAATGACGGCGATGCGCTCCAGGCCGTCGGCTCCGTCGGAGTC
>JAPOYG010000266.1:16571-51389 GCA_026706755.1 Acidobacteriota bacterium | reverse complement strand
CGACGCCGCTCATGGCCGCGGCGGGCCTCGGCTACAACCGCGGCGGGGGAAGCGCGTTCATCCGCGACCGGCGGGACTTTTCGTCCTACAACCCGGTGGAGTCGGCGGCGCTCGGCTCGACGATACCGGCGGCCGAGGAGCGCCTGGCCCGCGAGACGGTCGCCGCGGCCCTCGACCTCGGCGGGAGCGTCGGCGCGGCTAACGACGCGGGCGACACCGCGCTGCACGCGGCGGCGGCGCACGGCATGAACAGCGTCATCGAGCTGCTGGCGGCCCGCGGCGCCGACCTGGGGGCGGAGAACGGTCGCGGACAGACGCCGATCGACGTGGCCGTCTACTCGGACGGAATCGCCGGGGACCGCTTTGTCCGCGAGGCGACGGCCGATCTGCTCCGCGCTCTCGAGGGTGCCGCCGCCGCATCTCCGGAGGATCCTGCCGCAACGGCCGGGCATTCGGCGGCGCGGAGCGATCCCGCGGCGGCGCCGACCGCACATCCGGCCGCGCCGCACGAGCACCCGGAGGCCCGCGCCCTGACCAACCCCGTGCTCGCGACGCCCGCTTCGCTCGCCGCAGGAGCCGCCGCCTACGCCCGGTATTGCGCTTCCTGCCACGGCACGACCGGTCGGGGGGACGGTCCGCTCGCCGCCGCGACCGCCGCCTACGGCGCTCGCCCGTCGAATCTCGCCGACCCTCTGTGGCAGCACGGCGCCAGCGACGGCGAGATCTTCGTCGCCATCCGTGACGGCATCGGTCCCGCCTTCGCGATGGACGCCTTCGGCGCCCGCCTGGAGGAACGAGACATCTGGAACGTCGTCAACTTCCTGAAGCAGCTCCCCTGACTCGCGCGGCCCGCGCGGTACCCGTCTTGCTTGCCCAGAGCTTCAAGGTCGAGGGTGAACTCGTGAGGCGAGGCGCGGGAGATGAGGAGTAGAGTCATGGCGATGACGGGGGACACGAAGGCCATCATCGGCACGATCCTGACGACGGGCATCGGGATTGCGGCTCTGGGCATCGGCCTGCTGGGCAACCGGATCGGCAGCGTCGAAGTCGAGGTCCGGGAACTGCGGGAAGGCACCCGAAGCGAGTTCCGTAGCATGCGAGACGAGTTCGGGAGCGAGATCGGGAGCTTGCGCAGCGAGATCGGGAGCGAGATCGGAAGCGTCCGCAGCGAGATCGGAACCGAGATCGGAAGCGTCCGCAGCGAGATCGGAAGCTTGCGAGGCGAGTTTCGGAGCGAGATCCAGGGTGTACGAAGCGACCTGGGTAGCCGGATCGACCGCTTGCGCGACGAGATGCGGGAGGGCTACCACCGGCTCGACGGACGCATGCGCACCATCGAACAGGGGTTCGCGCGGATCGACCAGCGCCTGGACACGCTCGAGCGCGCTGTCATCCCGGCCGCCGAGCCGTCAGACTAGCAGGAGGAGGACCGTTCGAGCGTGACGGGGGACTCGTGCGCGATCAACTGACCCGAGCCGTTCTCGACTACCAGGGCAAGACCCTTGATCAGCTCGAGCGCGACGTTCCCGGTGACGACAAGGAGATCGCGGAGCAGTTGCGAGCGCGCCGCGACGAGCTCGGCCGCCTCGCGCGGTCGCAGGCCCTGGTGCGGGAGACTCCAGTCGCGCTCTATGTGGCGACGGCCGAGGCAGAGGAAGCGGCCAGCGCAGATGACAAGCCCCTCCTCGAGTTCCTCGAGGGCCAGGGGATCGAGAACCGCGGCGGGCTGAACGGTGAGCAGCGTTTCACCGCAGCGATTGTGAGGCAGTCGCTGGACCGGTTCGGTCCCGCCGAACCGGCCCCGCGAGCGCTGCTTGCCAGGGAGCTGTGGCGAAGGGCCGAGCGGGCTCGCGAGCTTCTCCACATCTGGCGCTCGGATCACTTGCCGGCCGTGCATGCGAACGACTGGAACGGATTCCCGAACGCCTGGACCGTGGAAGCCGACGGTGGACATCCTCTTGCAGACGAGGCGTCCGATTTCTCTCCCGAGGCCACCCGCGCAGAGGTGCCGCCGACGGAAGCCCGGCGTCACCGCCGCGGGGTGCTGGCCATGGCGCTCGTCGTGGTCATGCTCCTGCTGGTCGCGTTCGCGCTCGGGGGTCTGGTACAGCCCTTCGGGCGTCCGGGTGAGGTGCAGCGGGATTGGTACGGGCCCTCCACGGTACGCATCACGGAGCCCGTGGATGGCGACGTCAAGCAACGGGGATCCAGCTTCAGCGTCCGCGGCAGCTACCTCGCGGGAGGAGCGTTCCGGGACGTCTGGATCTTCGTCTTCCCCCACGCCTCATGCGGTGGGGAGGCTCCCGGGCCCTGGGCGTTGCATTGTCCAGGGTGGGTGCAGTCCCCCCGTATGGAGGATGGCCTTCCGGCGCGGAAGAACCGTCTGCAGCGGACCTTCGATGTTGAGGTCTGGCTCGGGGGTGAGGACCTGCAGAACCTGCGCTACGATGTGGTCGCCTTCCTGGGAGACGAGGCGGCCGCAGGCATGATGACGAGCTACATGACGGAACCGAGCGCCGCGACGGCAGAAGGCGACCGCCAGGAATCCGCGGCTCGACGCGGGCTGCGGTACGACCAGCTTCCGCCGACGTTTGTCGAGATGGACCGGATCACCGTCCTACGCAGCGACTGACCAGCGCGCGAGCATGAGCCGGAACCTCGCGCCCGAGTCAGGCGGTGGGTCCGAGCCTGCGGGGATCGTGTTCAACGACGACGCGCACGCGATACCCAAGGTCCGGGGACCCCTTCAGCGCCTCTTCCGCCTGCCGTCCGTTCCGTTCCGACGCGACGACGATGGTGTCGAGCCATGGGCCCTCCCGGGCCCGCGCTCGGTTGACTTCCGCCACCGCCGCGACCTTCCTGTCGATATGCTCTACCTCCGTCAGCTCGAATGGACCGTCGCCGTCGCGCGCTATCCCCGCCATTACCACCACGCCTGGATCCGGCACGGCCTTCCTGCCGCGTAGCAGGTAGCACCATGCCCGGGCCGCGGCGCCTGCGGCGGACGCGCCGGTGGGCGACGGGACGGGCGCCCGGTTCGTGGCCGCCTCTCCGGCGTCATGCTCGGCGAGCGGTCCCTCCAGGAGGCGGTACCGGGCGTCGTATGCCGCGCGCTGCTCCGACGCCTCCTGCGCGGCCTGCCAGGCGATCCGCATCGATTCCTCAAAGAGCGCGTCGGTTGGCGACCCCTCCGCCGCGTCGACCGGGTGGCGGGAAAGGCGACCCACACCGGCCGGCATCACGTCGGCGCGGAGCGTATCTACGCGGCCCTGGTCCCGACCGACGCCGGCGACGGCCACGCTGGCTGACCAACCGGCCCGTCCCTCGAGCCAATCGCGGCAGGCCAGCGCCCACTCCTCGTCAGGCACCTCGCGGAAGGGTCGGACCGTGACCCGCGCGATTCGCACGAGGTGGTCGAGCGTCGCGAGCTGACGTTCGACCTGGGCCCTCGACAGCGTCGAACCGCCCTCCTTCGGGAAGTGGAGCTGGCCCACCACGTCCGTCCTCCACCACTGGATCCCCTCCTCGTAAACTGCGAGGTAGCGGTCTGCCTCGTCCCTGGACATGCGGCGCGCGTCGGCCACGAACGCGTGCAGGCATTCCGTGAAACCGGCCGTGAGCTCCCGCCACGCGTCATCCCGGTTCAGGTGCAGTGTGTCCGGTCGCAGGAGCTGCGCAAGCCTGTCCGCCTTGGTCAACTGGAGCCCTCGTTCTCGATCATCCCCTCCCCGGCGCCGGGTGGCTCGGGACCGTCCTGCCCTGTCACGGCGATCGTGACCCTCGGCTTCTCGGACAACTGGTCGCCCTCTTCGTCGCAGATGGTGAACTCGGCGCTGACGACATCGGGCCACTCGCGCGTCATCAGCGGCACATAGACGCGGTGATCGACCGACACGTTCAACCGCACCCCTTCGAGATCCATGTTCTTGGAGGCGATTCGCACGCGCAGCCCGCCGGTTGTCGGGCGTAGCGACCAGCGGATCGGCGGCCGTTCCCCCCTTCCCGCGGTGGCGTACGCGACGCCAGCCAGCGCCGGCGAGAGCCTCTGCTCGACGAACCACTCCGCGGCCTCCTGGAATCGTTGCCGCAGGGCGTCCGCTGCCTCCGCGCGCGCCTCCGGTGCGGCCGGGCGTCTCGTCGCGGCAGCGGGGACAAGATGCGCCTCGCCGTCGTTCCGGCGCCACTTCGAGGCGGCCTCCCGGAGAGCATCGAGCTCTGCGCGGGCGTCAGGCGAAGCGGTGAGCAGCTCGTCAAGCCGAGTCCGTTCCTCAGGAGACAGCTTGTCGAGGGCGTAGCCGATCGCCAGCGCGTCGGGGATCTCCACCGTCCGCTTGACGTCGGCGAGGAACTGGTCGACGCGGTCCTTGTTGAGCACCCGGGGGTTCGTCATGGCCTGTCCTCACGAACGCACTGCCTGAGCGCCAACAGCGCCCTGTGCCGGATCACCCCGACGTTGTTCGAAGTAGTCTCCAGCAGTTCCGCGACTTCTGTGCGGTCCAGGTCGAGGACCCACGAGACGAGCACCACGAAGCGACGGCGCGTCGGCAGGCGTCGAAGACAGTCCGCCAATCTCGGATTGTTCCATGCCAGCCACCGCAGGACCTGCGCGAGGTAATCGTCGATCGTCTGTCCGCTCCGAAACGCTGGTGGCCGCGCCGTCGGATCGAACGGTGTCGTGTCGCGGGGTTCCCTCGCGTCTTCCTCGAAGTTGCGCGGTGGTGGTGCGCGCTGCACGGCACGGGCTTCCCGCGCCTCCTTCCTGGCCCGCTGCCAGCAGTAGTCATCCAGCTTGGGGAAGACCCTGCTTCCGGGGTCGCGGCGGGCAGACAGGAGGCTGAGCTTGTAGTTGCCCAGGACCTGCCCGGTGAAGGTCCGCGCGCACGGCGCCTCGAGCCGTTGGCTCAGGATCCGCACCAACGCCGTGATGGCGTGCGGGGCCAGCGTCGGATCGTACCAGTCGTGGAACTCGCGCATGCGGCCTCGGCCGTCACTGTCGCACAGGAAGTCTCTCCACACGTCCATCCCCGTGACCACCTCGAGTATCGCGTGGCTCTCATGCTCTGGCACGCCCAGAAACTCGAGGTGGGAGGAGAGCCTGCGATGACACAGCGTGGCGCCGAGCACTCGACAATCCGGCCCGTCCATCCAGGTGTGCCAGCCCCAGTACTCGGCGTCGGTCGACTGCCGCCCCGCTCTCGTCGAGCTGGGGGCGACGTTGCGCGGGATCTTCATCCAGTAGGCCGCGGAGGGGTCGTACTGCAGCTTGTTGGCGTGGGCGAGCTCCACCAGCAGCGCCCGCTCCCGCTCGATGTCCTCGGGGGGCCAGTCCTCCACGGGCCGCTGACACAACGGCCTGAGCTTCTCGATGATCTCGTCAATGTAGGTCATCGTCCAAGCCCCCTCGAACTCCGCAGGTTCAAGCCGTGGGTCCCCGTGCGGCCTCGCGCCACACCGCGCGCGACGCGAATGGGTCGCTCAGATCAATCCAGCGGGCCGGGTCGCGCCTATCGACGATCTCGTGCCAATCCACATCGAAGCCCGTGTCTCCGGCGTGGTCGCGAACGAAGCGCGCCCGCACTCTCGCGCGCCCGTGCGCCGGCGGCTCGTCGACCGCCGTTGCGACGTCCCCCACGCCGTCAACCTGGTGGCTGAGCAACCCACGTGCGTCGAGTCGTTCGAATATGCCGTCCCCGCCGAGCTGGCCGAACCGCGTGTCGATCTCGAACAGTTCCTGGCGGACCGTCAGAAACGCGTCGAGTTGAGACCAGTGGAGGCCGGCGTCCCGCATGTACGGCGTCAGATCCCGGACCACGGGACGAAGCGGACTCGATCGGCCCAGGATCGCGCGGGCTGTGATCGGGGTCGTGCCGGCGCGCCGTCGCAGCATGTCGATCACCGTGGTCCAGGCTCGCCACGTCGTCGACGGAAACCCGAGGCGTTCGGCGCGGCGGGCATAGATGCGTCGCTTGATGGCCCAGTCCAGCGATGTTGCCGCATGGTCGGGGTCGTTCGCGAGCATGTCGAGCGTGGCTCGCCAGTCGGAGCAGAGCGGCTCGGCCCAGCCCGGCATGATCGGATCCCCGAGACGCTGCTCGCAGCGCGAGAGGTACTCGCGCTGAATGTCGAGGGCCGTTGCGTAACGGCCGTCGGTGAGCTGGAGGAGCGCCTGGCACTCTGGATCGGCAGCGATGGTGTGCAGCATCGCGACGGGGTCCGAGAGCTGCACGTCAGCTCCGGGAGCGTCACGCGCTTCGATGAGCGCGACGACGAGCGCCGTCGTCCCGAGCTTCAGCCAGGTCGCCCGATCGGAACAGAGGCTCTCACCGCAGATTACGTGCAGCCGGCCGTACCGGGCATCGCTGAGCGCTTCGTTCCTGGTGTTGAAGATGCCGCGCCCGGACATCGTCTCTCTCGAGACCGCCTTGACGATGTAAACGGACCGCGGCGACAGGGTGAAGCGCAGTCCTTTCGACCGCGGATCGAAGCCGCCCGCGCCGCTGAACACGACGCGCGAGACGAGGTGCGGGATCAGGTGGCGCGCGGCCGTTGCGGGGTCCACTCCGCGGTGGAGATACGACTCGTGACAGCCCCATGTGTTGCCGTCGCCGCCGTAGTCCACGTTGGTCCGCAACACGATCGGGCGCCCGTACCGCCGCGCGACCTGCAGGCGCTTCGCCGCCGACGACAGGATGCGATCGCCCGCGCGCATGTAGCGCAGCACTTCGCGCGGGTCGGCGCACTCCGGAGTGGCGAACTCCGGATGCAGGCCCTGATCGACGTACAGCTTGCCGCCGTTGGCGAGGAACGGTTTGATGGAGGGGCGTTCCGCCAGCGCCGCCTTGACGAGTGCCTTGGCCAAGCGGTCGCCGCCACCCGCCACAGCACCGGTGAGGTCAGCCACGGCATACTCGGTTTCGGCCCCCAGGAGTCGCGGCACCGCCGACCTCCGCGCCACTGTGGTTCGCGGCCGGTGTCGACGGGAGGCCGGCTGCGGCCCGAGGGTCCGCCCGATGACGCGGAGGAGCCCGTGCAGCGCGCCGGGCACGGCTCCTACTGACCGCCCTTCTGGCGCACCGCCGCGTTGAACGCCTCGCTGTCTCCGGAGAGCACGCGGTCGATGAGCGCGTCGGCCTCCGCCATCAACTGGTCCGTCTCCGGCCGCCGTGGTCGACGCCGAGTCGCGTCATCCGGACGAGCCTCGTCCGCCGGGTTCACCGGCTCCCTGGTCCGCTCGTGCTGCGCCATCGGTCCCCTCCGTCGTGTCTCCAGGATCCGCCTTGCGGCGATCGGCGAGGAGCATGTCGGCTCCACGCTGCATCCCCGGCCGCAGAAACCACTGGCCGGTCGTCGCCTCGTCCCGTGCGCCAAGCCGGTCGAGCAGCTCGCGCGTGCTGTTCGTCGCATCGAAGCTTGGCTTCGTCTGTGCCCGCCCGTGCTTCATCGGATGCTGCATGTCCAGAGTCCGGCGGCGGCCGAGTGCACCCCGGCACCGCGCGCGGATGACGTCCCAGTCCACCGCCTCGACACGATCACCGTCCGCGAGTCGTCGGAGCAGCATGGCCCGTGTCCATGCGCGCGTGTCCTCCGGCGGCGACGTGGTGAAGGCTTCGATTGCGTCATCCGTTACAACCTGCTCTACCGCGCCCTGCCGTTCCCAGGCCCAGTAGAGGCCGGTCTTCGTCTCCAGCCCGGCGTACAGGTGATCGAGCTGCTTGAGCTCGGGTGCGTCCCAGCGCAGACGGGGCCGGCGCGCCCGGGCCCGCTCGATCATCGACCGTTTGAGCACCCAGTCGAGCCGGGCGGCGAGCGAGTCGAAGTCGCGAGTCTCCAGCTTCGTCAACGTGTCGTCCCAAAGGGCGATCAGCCGCTTCGCGTCGGGGACGAGCCCGTCACACCCGCCGCCCTCGACGAACCGCGCGACCTGCTCGAGGAATCGCCGCTGCAGCTCGACGGCCGTGGTACGCCCGCCGGTGGCCAGGCGGGTCGTCGTGCGCAGGTCCGGATCGCGGCTCCAGGTCGCGAGGGCGTCGAGCGGATCCTCCAGCAAGACCCGCGCGGGCATGCGTTCGGCCTCAATCATCGCCAGCAGCATCTGCATCAGTCCGACCTTGAGGACGCAGGCTACCTGGCACATCGTGGCGTCGAAGAAGATGACGTGCAGGCGTGCCAGCCGCTCGTCCGCGCTCCCTCCAGGTGCGGACCCGGCTGCGTACGCCAGGTCTCCGGGCCGTCCGCCGCACAACGGCTCGTCGCGGCTGTTCACGAGCGGCCGGTTGAACGTCGTCTGTGGCCCCACCAGCGACTCGACGAAGTCGGCGCGCTGCGAGATTTGGAACGGCGCCGGCGGCCGGCCGTTCTCGCTGCCGACCTTGCCCTGGCCGGTCAGGACGATCGCGGACACCTGGAACGCGCCGAGCGAGAGGAGGTACTGCAGGCGGCGGGTGAAGAGATGGTCCCACGCGCGGCGCGTCACCAGGAAGTTCAGGTGCGCCCCGTAGGAATGTCCGAGCCCATCGCTGGTGTTGACCAGGACCTCGATCCGCGACCCGTCCGGGCGACGGGCGTTGGCGGCGTGGAGCGCTCCCCGAGTCAATCGAAGCATGGCGTGCCAGGCCGCGACGTGATCGAACGCGCTTCGAACCTCCGGGCAACAGATCTCCAGATGATCGAGGTCGATGTAGACGCTGCCGCCGTTCGAAGGCAGGAACTGCCGGCCCTCTTCCCCGGCAGACAATGAGGCCCTGCCGGCGACCGACCACGCATCGAGGAATCCAGGCCACGCCCCGCCGGCCGCCGGCACGCCGACGAACTCTCGCAACAGGGCGCGAGACGCCTCTCCGCCTGTACCGCCGGGTCGGTCGACGCCGGGCAGGAAGCTCGCGAGCTCGACGTCCGCTCCGACGATCTTCGGCGTGTGGCGGATGGGCGCGGAAGCGCCTCGACCACTCGCCAGCCTGCCCCGGGTGCCCAGGCTCCGCGCGCGCGCCGGCCTCGGTCGGCGGCGCCTGCGTCGTTTCGTCACATCATCACCCTCGGGGGCGTCAACACGATCGACGTCGCCTCGCTGGCGCTCCGCTTGGGAGCGGCCCGATCCACACGCAGGACCGCGACGTCCCCCGGCACGTCCATCAGGTAGTTCCGGCAGTTGCCCGGCGTCAACGCGCCCGCAGCCTGCCGCAACTCCCCGTCGATGGCCTCGCTGAGATCTGCCGCGGAGAGACCGACCGCGCCGCCGGCGATCTCCCGGCGGCATGCGCGCTCGAGAGCACGGCGCACGACGTTGGCGATCGCGGCGCCGCTGATCAGATCGCCAGGGGCCACGTCATGCGTCCGACCGTCGCGAAGCACGACGGTCGCCAGATACCCGTCGCCGTCCGGAGGGAAGAACCGGGAGACGGCCAGGTCGATCAACTCGTCCCTCGCGCAACCTCCTCCTCGGGCGTAGGGGATGTCCACCGGCAGGTGCTTCTCGAGGATCTGACGGGCCGCGGCCTGGTCGGGTCTCGGCACCGTCACGATGTGGTCGCCGAGACGACCCGGCCGGACCAACGCCGGGTCCAGCATGTCGTGTCGGTTCGTCGCCGCCACGACGAGGACGTTGCCACGCTCCGCCAGCCCGTCGAGCTCCGCGAGGAACGCGTTCTGCACGCGGTCGTCCGTATGTGCGAGCGCCGCGCCGCGCCGCGCTCCTACGGTATCCACCTCGTCGAAGAAGATGACGACCGGCACGTCCCGGTGCTCGGCGCCGGTGTCGCGCGCCACGCGAAACAGCTCGCGGTAGTTGGCTTCGGACTGGCCGTACCACAGCGAGTTGAGCGCCCCCGGCCTGACATTCATGAAGCGTGAGCGCCGCGCGGGGGAGATCGCCCCGAGCCAGTTCGCCAGCGCCCGTGCCAGCAGGGTCTTGCCGTTGCCCGGGGGACCGACCAGCAGCACCGACCCCTTGCGCCGCAGGCGCCACTTCTGCACGGCGGCGGCCTCGAACCGGTGCATGCCGATCGACGCGCGCAGCTCTTCGATCACGTGGTCCATCCCGCCGATATCGGCGAACGTCTCCGCGGGGGCGTCCTCCAGGAAGAACGGGGAGGCGGTCGACCGGGGCACGCGCTCGAGCGCCATCGTGGCGGACTCGCTCCAGCGCACCAGGTCGCCAGCCTCGAGCGATGCCTCCTCCAGGGACGCGGCCGCCTCCACGAGCACCGCTTCGTCGCGCCGCCGCAACACCAGGCGGCCGTCGGGGAGCGCGCGCTCGAAGATGGCCGTCTCGCCGCAGCGCGCCGCTGCGAAGGGCGACCTTCGCGCGACGGTGGTCCGGTCCGGGCCGAGGAGGACCGCGTCACCCGGCGCGATCTCCGTCGCCAGCTCGGCGTCGAGGGTCACGACCAGCCGCGCCGGCCCGTGCTGCACCAGCGCGAGGGGGCCGGCCGGCGTCTCGTCGAGGCCGATGACGATCGCGGGATGCAGCGGTGGCTCGCCCGTCCGATCGATGCTCGCTCGGAGCCGTTCATGAAGGGCCGCCAGATCCGTGAATCCCGACCGCAGCCTGTCCAGCTCCGCGATCACCCGTTCGTCGACCCGCCGTGCGGTGACCGAGCCGAGGCTCCGCGCGCGGCGCAATGACTCGCAGCGTTCCGCGATCGGCGTGTCGGGCGCGCCACGCAGGGCACGGTCGATTAGTCGGCTTACGTCGTTTCGTTGCATGACGATCGATCCGGTTCGCCGTTCACGCGGAGGCGGCGGCTACCTGTGGTACGCCCGCGCCCGGTCCCATCCCGCCGCATCCGCGGCACTGCCGATGTCGCGTTCGCGGTCTTCGCGGCATTAGTCGTCGGGACGTGCGCGCGTTACTCGGGGCGTGTTGGTCCGCAGTTCGACGACGTGCTGGTCCGTGGATCGCGACAGGCGGAGCTCGATGCGGCGGCGTGCGGCGTCCGGAAGCTGGTCGCGGCCCGAGGCGCGCTTCCCGGAGGGCAGGACCATCGAGCCCGTGCTGTGGAAGTGCAGGAAGCGGATGCGCGCCAGGCCGCCGTCGGCTCCAAGGCCGGCCAGGTAGTCCGCCACCGCGGCCGCGCGCAGATAGCCGAGCTCGACATTGGAGCCGGCCGTGAGACCGCGGAGGTCGCCGGCCGCGAAGCGGTCCGGGAGCGTGTCGAGCGATCCGCGCCGGGCGCCCGGCACGCCGCGATACGGCTGCCCGTCGGTGTGACCGAACACTTCCAGGACGTCGCAGCGACAGGCGTCGGCCTCGTGCGCGATGGCGGGCACGATCTTCTCGTCCAGTGCGCGGCGGAAGGCCGGGGAGAGGTCGTGGGTGCCGGTGGCGAAGCTGTACCCGCTCGCTTCGTCGAGGATGATGAGCGGCGGCTGCTCCTCCGGGTCGCGCACCAGCTCGATGTCCGCCGCGGGTGGGCGTGCTCGCGCCTCACGCATCAAGGCCGCAACCGCGACGAGGAAGAAGACGGTCATCAGGATGATGAAGACCTCTCCGGTCCACTGTGCCGCTCGCCGCCCGTGCCCGGCGGGGTCGAACCTGCGTTCCGACGGGTCGGTCGGCACGCCCGAATCGCGCCCGTGGGCGGTCATGCCGCGCGCCTCTCGTTCATCTCCGCGATCAGCGCGTCGATCGAGGCCACCGCGTCCCGCAGGGCGCCGAGAGCATCGCTGATGCGCTTCGCCTGTCGTTGACCGTCCTGCAGTTCGGACGCGAGCCCCTGTAGCGTCTCGCCTGCGGCGTTGAGGTTGGCCGCGAACGACGCGGCCGCGGTCTGCAAGCGTGTCGACGCTTCCTCCGCCCGCGTCGCGGTCCGCGTGAGGTGCAGGACGGCCGCGTCGGCCGCGTCGGCGACCTTGTCGGCAGCGGCAGTGGCGCGGCTGATTGACGAGTTGTAGGTCGCCAAGCGGTCGCAGAACAGCGCCACCTGCCGATCGACCTCGGGGACCGCCGCGAGCGGGGCCGTCGACCAGCAGGGGCGCTGGATCTCGCCTCCCATCCACCAGCCGATGATGGAGGTGATCAGCGCCGCACCCATGGGCGTCACCAGGGCCGACAGGCCGGCGTCCGTCAGAAGATCGACGCGTCCGACCAGCGCTAGCGAGGCGATGACGCCGATCAACGTGTGGACGTAGCCGGTATTCGCCAGGCGCCTACCGACGTCGTCGAGGTTGGCCGGCGCCCTCCGGCGGTTGGCAACCTGCACCCACGCGATGACCGTCAACGCGAGCATGTGGCTGATGCTCACCGCAAGATGGGCCCGGGGTTGTCCGTCAAGTCCGAGGACGGGCAGCACGGCCAGGAACAGCGCCGCGACAAGCCCGCAACACATGACGAGCGAGTACACCTTCGGGATCACGACTGCCCCTCCTCGGGTTCACGCGGCTGGCCCGATCTCGACTGCGTCGCGTTGCGGGTGACGTCGAGCAGGGCGTCGACCGCGTTGGCGACCCGATGCACCTCGGGAAAGCCGCGCCTCGCGCTCCCGGGATCCACGTGCCCGTGCTCCAGTGCGTCGACCAACCGCCACCACCGCGCGCCCAGCGTGTCGAACGCACGACGCGCGTCCCGATGCGCAGGCGCACTGCGAGCTCCCGCCGCCGCGTGGAGCGTCCCGCACTCCCGCAGCCGGGCCTCGATGCGCTGCTTCGAGGTGCGGTAGCGCCGGTCGGCGCGCCGCCACGCGAGATGGGCTTCACGCAGCGCGGGGATCTCCACTAGGTGTTCCGCCCACTCGCCGCTCAGGAACTCGGCCGCAGCGACGCGGAACGTGCGGGCGCGGCTCAGCAACGGGGCTCCATCGCCCTCGTCGTCGCGCTGGAGTTCGGCGCGGAACGTGACGACCGCCCGCAGCCCGGCGAGCAGCCGCCGGGCCAGCAGCAAGTCGTGGGCGAGGAGCGCGTCGTACACCGGCTTCGCGGTTACCGTCGGCGCCGTCGCCCGGATGCGCTCGACCTCCAGGCAGATGTGCGCCGCCTCGACGATGTAGCCACGCGTCGCTCGCCGGCCGTCAGGATGATCGAAGAGATGGCAGTAGGCGAACCACGCCGCGGCCGGACCCTCGACGCGGGCCGCCTGAGATACGACGGCCGGCGCTTCCGGCACTCCGGCCGCCTCGGCCACGCGCCTCAGCAGCGCGTCCCTGGAACGCGGCCACTGGTTGATGGCCCTCCCGGGCGGCGGTCCGTCGCACTGCGGCGGCAGCCACGGGCGCGTCCAGTCGGCCGTAGTGGGGTCGTCGCCGGGGTCGGCGTACCCGGACTCCCGGTGGGGCTTGCTCCTGGGCCAGGTGCGCCTGGCAACCCATTGCGAGATGACTGCAAGCGGCATGGGCCACGACCGGTCGCCGCGCGCCACGCGCCGCATCCGATGCGTCATGGCCGGAGGCCGCTCCGCTCGCCCGGGAGCACGACCACCCGATCCTCGCCACCCCGGCGCCCGCACGTCACCTGCAGCACGGCCGCCCGCCCGCGCGCCTCGTCCTCGAGGCGGATCACGCGCTGCGCCAGCTCGGGCAGCACCGCATCCTTCAGCGCATTCTCGGCCTCGCGCCCACCGAACTCCTGGAGCGTGTCGCCGTACTCGGCGAGCAAGCGCGGCACGACGGCCTGGTAGTCGATCTCCAGGCGCCACGATCGGTCGCGGTACTCCTGATTGAACCGGGTCTCGACCGCCGCGAGGTGGAAGCGCAGGGCATCCGCGGCCGCGTCGCGGTCGAGAAAGTTGAACGGGACGATGTCGTGCCCGATCCGGTTCAGCAGCTCGGGACGGCTGATCTCGGTTCCGACGTACTCGCGCACGCACGAGACGAAGTGCGCCGCCACCGCGGCCTCGCCGGCCGCTCTGGCGTCGGCCAGCCGGGCCTGCTCGGCGCGCCGCGCGCCGATGTTCGACGTGAAGAAGATGAGGGCGTGCGCGAACGACACGGTGCGGCCGCGCCCGTCCGTCAGCCGGCCGTCCTCCAGGATCTGGAGAAACAGGTCGAAGACCCGCGGATGGGCCTTCTCGATCTCGTCGAACAGCACCACCTGAAACCCGCGGGCGGCGAGCGCGTTGGTCAGCACGCCTCCTTCCTCCGAGCCGACGTAGCCGGGGGGCGAGCCGAACAGGCGGGACACGTTGTGCGCCTCCGCGTACTCGCTCATGTCGATCCGGAGGAACGCCTCCTCGGAGCGGAAGACGAACTTCGCGACCTTTTTCGCCAGCATGGTCTTGCCGGTGCCGGTCGGACCACAGAGGAAGAGAAAGCCGCGCGGCGCGGTGGAGTGCGCCGGCCGCAGCAAACGGTTCACGCCGCCGCGCGCCACCCACAGCATGTGGATTGCCTTGTGGACGGCGCGATCCTGACCCTTGATGCCCTCCTGCTCGGTGAAGAAGGCGTCCGCTGACTGCAGTTGCTCTGACGTGATCTGCCGGTAGTAGTCAGGCGTCTCGCCGAAGGCGTGCCGGCGGATCAACTGCTCCCAGTCGAAGGGCGTAAGCGCGGGCAGGTCCCGGTCTCCCGCCGCGGTCCGGGCCGTGTCGGCCAGCGACTGCATCGACGTCAGCGCCATGCGGTCGGTCAGCCTGGCGAGCTCGTCCGCCGCCGCACCGCCAATGCCGCGATGGCGCCAGAACGCCACGCGCTCGTCGTAGTCCGGGACATCCAGTTGGACGAACGCGACCTGGTGCGCGTGGCGCGAGAGCTCCACCGGGAGCTGCGTGTCGGAGAGGTAGACGAACAGCAGCCGCTTGTCCGTCGCCATGCGCTCGATGATGCGCTGGAGCACCACGAGGCGCGTCGCCTCGTTCTCGGGATACGACGTGCGATACGGGAAGACGTTGTGCGCGCAACCGAAGAGCCAGACGAGAGGCCCCGTCACCGGCCGCTCCATCGCCTCGACCAGGCGGGCCAGGGTCGTGTCGACCGTGCTCGTGAACCCGGGCGCTCCGAAGTCGGGAACCGGGTCGTCGTCGACGACGCCGCCAGCCGCCACGGACAGGTCCGACACCTTCGCGTAGGCGTCGTAGCGGCGGACGGGACCGTACCGCGCATGGCAGAGCCGCGCGATGAGTTCGTCGAGACCGATCTCCGCGTGACGGTCGCGGTCCACGTGGATGTACCGATCGCGCACGTTGCCGTGGAGTACTACGACGCGGCGGGTCCGCAGGGCGTGCAGCAGGTTGCTTTGCCAGGCGAAGGGTGCGCTGGGCGTCGAGGGGTCGCTGTCGTGCGGTTCAGGCATCCGTCCGCTCCCCGCGTCGAACGCGAATCCCGGCCGCCGCCAGGCGGTCGAACACTGCCGCGCGGACCGCCGCCGGCAGCGTGCCCGTCTGGCTGACACGACCCCGGCGGATGCGGATCACGGTGTCCGGGTTGCCGGTGCACGCCCCGGCCGGGATGCGGTCGGTGAGCAGGTGCACGTGCTGGTTGGCCGACGGCCGATACGCGCCGGCACGAGGCAAGTCACCCTGATACTCGCCGTCGATCAGGAGGTCGACCTGCGCGAGCAGGCGCGCGATGGCGCCTGGCTCCGCGCGCAACTCGGCCAGCGTGTAGCCGGAGTAGCAGACTACCGTCTGCCCGCGCAGGCGCACCGCGGCGGCAAAGGGCGCGAGGGCGGCGGCCTGCAGCACGGGCTCGCCGCCGCTGAGGGTCACGCCGTCCAGCCCGTCGAGCCGCGCCAGCAGGGTTGGCCACGCGACCGGCTCGCCGCGTCGTTCGGCCAGAAACGGCCCATTGGCGCAACCCGGGCAGCGCTTGAGACACCCCTGGAGCCAGACGACGAGGCGCCGCCCCGGCCCCGCCGCCCCGGTCACGATGTCGACGTCGGCCACGTTCAGGTGCGGGTACACGTCCGGATAGAGGTTCGCCGGAATCATGTGCCGCGCTCCACCGTGACGGCGGCGGGGGTGCCCTGCGAGAGCGTCGCCGCGGTGTGCGTCTGCCCTATTGGCCGGCCATTCTCCTCGTACGAGAAATCGGCGCCCACCCCGAGACGGCGCAGTTTCTCGGCGATGTCCGGAAACGTCTTCGCGCAATCCTCCTGGCTCAGTCCCGCCGACTCGGACCGCCACGTGATGCCCCCCGACTCCGGGCTGCCCCGCTCGACGGCGCCGGGGGTGAACGACCCGAGCTCCAGCCGGACCTGGATGCGGCCGTGCGAGTACGTGTCGACATCGAGAACCAGGTCGTCCCCGGGCACTTCCAGCGGATGCCGCGTCGCCGCGTAGCCCTTCTCGCGGCAGACCTGCTCTATGGCGGAGGCCACGTGGTCCCGCTCCGCCGCCTCCCGGCGGTCCGCCGCCACCTGCTTCAACAGCTCGTCGAGCTCGGCGGACAGGCGTTCGCCCGTCGCTCGATCGGGCGCGGCGTCTCCGCCGCTGCGGATCGCCCGGTCGAGCGTCGCCAGCCGCGCCCGCACGCGTCCGACATAGTCTTCCCAGCGATCTCCGAGCCACGGCCGCAGCTCGGCATCGCGGGCCTCGACCTCCGCATTCAGCGCCGCGAGCGCGCCACGGACATCGGCTGCACCGCTGAGTGCGCTGGCATCGCGCGCGATGGTCTTGAGCTCGCGTCCCAGCGCGCGGCACTGCGCCGCGCGCTGCTCTGCGTCGGACACTGTCCAAAGGCGTTTCGTTCCCGGCCACTGCTGCTCGACTTCCTCCCAGCGGCGCCGCAGGTCGGCGAGGCCGGTCTTCAGCGCCCCGGCCTCGCCGGCCTTCGAGCCCAGCGTGGTCAGGATGCTTCGGGCTCGCGTCCGGGCGTCCTCTGCCTCGGTCCGAAGCCGAACCGCATTCCGCACAGCGTGGTCGAGCATGATCCTCGATACCTTGCGACCGCTCATGACTGCCCTCCCTTCCGGGTCCGTTCGTGTCGGGCCACCGCCCGCCGGCGCCGCTGCCGCGCCGTGTCGTCGTTGGCCGCGCCGATCGCGCGGGCGACCGGGTGATGCCAAGCGCCGAGACGGAGCCCGCGGCGCTGTGTAGTTCTCGAGTAGTCGCCGGCGGCGCCGCACGTTACGACGACGGGCTGACGGTCTGGCGGGGACGCGGCCATCATGACCACGGCGTGCCCGCGAACCAGCGGCGCAGCCGGCGCCGCAGGCGTCGGTCGGCGATCGCCTGCAAGAGCCTCAGCAGGACGCGCCGCTCCGGGTCCGCAGCCGCCGGGTCGTCCGGCCGGAACCGTTCCAGCACACCCGTCGCGAGGCGAACGCGGCGCGCATCCGCCGCAATCGCCGCCGCGACCTCCGCGGACGGCTCGTCCGGTCGCCGGAGCGCGATGAGGTCGACGAGCAGCGTCACCTGATCCGCAAAGGGGAGCGCCGAACGCCGCGCCAACGCCCAGCACTCGAAGTCCCGCGCGTGCGCCGGATGGCGCAGTTGCGTCGCCGGGCTCTCCGGCGCATGCGTCCAGCGTGTCACGTGAGGAGCGGCCGCCCGGAGCAGCGCCAAGTACTGCCGTCGTTCGAGACCGTACGCACCGAGGCGGAGGGCCGCGTCGTCGCCGGCGGGCGGCTGGTTGCCGCCGTGGCCCCGCCGAGGACGGCGGGCGCGGCCGGCCCGCGGTTGGGCGCTCCAGCGGGCCAGCGCGAGAGCCGCGGCCATGAAGTCCGACCCGCGGGCCTCGGCGGCCGCGCGGGGCTCGGCCGCGACTGCGCTGAGCCGGGCCCGCTCTTCGGGTGTCGGCGCCCGGCCCGTCGAGGCCATGCGTCTCAGCAGGCGCTTCGCGAGCTCGTGACGCAAGCTGCCGACGACGGCATGGCGGGTCGCGGCGTCGCCGTCGCCTGTCGTCGCGCCGGCCTGACCGTCTCGCGCCCCGACCGTGTTCGACTCGGGGGTCCCCGTCGGTGGGGGCCGCAGGATCGCAGCAACCAGGTCGAGGATCTCGCCCGTCGTTTCGCAGGCGGCCTGCGCGATGAAGGATCTGAGGTTCGGGCGGAGCTGGTGGGTGGCACGGGCATCGACCGCAGCGGGGCGAGGGAGGGAGTGGGACGCGCTCGACACCCCGCCGGTCGGCGGATCGAGCGCGTGGAGCAGGTCGGACGCCTGCGGGGTCGTGCGTATTCGCGCGGCAAGATCCGCCAGGGCGTCATCCCGCAGCGCCAGATGCCCGCCGGCGGCCGCGATGCGCAGCAGCGCCGGCAGGCGGGTCGTCGCTTCTTCCCACACCACGTCCGCGAGCGCGCCGTCGTACGCCACGGCCTCGCCGTGGCACCAGTAACGCCGGGCCCGTGCAGGGGACGCCAGCAGGAGACGCAACAGCAGCGCCCGCGGCGTAGCCTCGCTCTCGCACGCGGCCCGGAAGGCGCTGGCGGCCGGCTCGGAGGTGTGGAGGACGGTATCGAGCAACGGCCCGCCCCCGGTGAGGTCGTGTGGCTGGCGGTGGCTCAGGTCGATGAACCTGCGTGTTTCCCACACCAGGTGCGGCCGGCGCCGGCAGAAGTCGACGTATGGCCCGTGCCGGTGATTCGCTGGTTCGAGCGAATCGTCGTCCTGATCGTGGCGCAGGACCCGGAACGGCGAGGCGCCCGCCGGCTCGTCGCGCGCCTCGGGTGCGAGCACGAACCGGAAGCTGACGGCGTGGCTGCTCGCCTCTACGAAGAGGGTGGAGAACGTCATCTCGGCGGCGCGTTGCGGGGAGAGCTGCCGGAAGACGGCCTCCAGAAACGGCCAGACCGCCAGGTCGGACAGGACGACCAGCGGCACGGGCCCACGCGGGCGCCCCCCGTATGGCGTCGCCAGGCAGGCATCCAGCAGCGTCCAGACGCGCAGGTCCGTGCCCGCTACGGCGTCGGGCTCAGTGCGGACGCCAGCGATTGCATCGGTCGTCCCTGGACCGGCGCATGCACGAGTGTCCGCACGGTCGGGCGGCGGGTCGGCGAGCGTCGCCGAATCGAGCGGCGGAAGCCGCCGCTCGGCGCCCAGCGCCGCCTCGCTGTCGAGGAAGCGTGGCCTGAGCGCGGCCAGCAGCGCGACCGGCGTCAGGCCGCTCTCGACCAGCGCCGACGTCGTGCCGACGAAGTGATGGGCGAAGGCGCCCACACCGCCGGACTCGTCGCGCGCCAACCGGCTCGCACCGAACGCGACGCGGCCCGGCGCCGGGCGGATGAAGCTGTAACGCACTGGCGTGTCGCCGCCGCGCTGAGGGGTGAAGAACGACAACCGGTTGAGCCGCTCGATCGTTCCCTTCTCTTCGTCGAGGGCCGGTGAGAGCGCAGCGAGCTGGTATCCGGGGCCGGCGGGCCGATAGCCGGCCGCCACTCGACCGTACACGTGCTGATGCAGGGTCATCGCTCCTCCCCGGCGCCGCGCGTGCGATCCGGCGGGCCCAGGGTCACGACAGATACCGGCACTCACGCAGAATCCACAGCAGCGGGTCGGTGACCCGCACCGGCGCCGGCGCGAACGCGAGACTGCGCTCGACCGTGTCTTCAGCCCCCCGGGCAATGACGGCGGATCCGGTGGCGCTCATCCCGCACACGCGCAGCGACCCGAAGTGCCGAGCCTCCACCAGGAGGCCGGGCTCGTGCTCCGACAGCCAGTCGACAAGGTCGTGATGCACCTGCTGCATCGCGGAGAGGTACGCCGCAGCCGACCGCTCGTCCCTCTCCGCAAGTCCGTACGGCTCGCGGAGCGAGATCCGCAGCAGCTCCCCGAGCGGCGACTCGGGGTTGTGCCGCAGGCGGTCGATCTGATTGATGGCCAGGATCAGATTGACCTGCGTGAGATCGACGGCCCGCCGCGTGCGAGGGTCCTCGACGTGCTCAACCGCCTCCAGTGTGTTGCGGAACCGTCCCAGCCGGCGCGCGGCGCCTGCGAGCTCATGAGCCGGCACCAGGTAGACGACGTCCGTGGTGCAGGCCAGGTGCGGTGTGAAGTGCTCGTTCGTGGCGCTCCGGTGCGCATCGCCGAGGATCTCGCCGGCGATGTCGTTGAAGATGACGGCGATCCGACGCTCCGAGGCTCGGTGCGGTGCGTGCCACCCTCGTCGGGGGCGCGAGAAGAGCCAGGGGCTGCGGAGCGCTCGGGCGTGCTCCGGCGTTCGCACGGGCAGGTCGCCCGAGACGAGCAGTCGGTCGAGCTGCCGCTGCAGGTTGACGTTCAGGTCGGCGACCCGCTCGTCTTGCAGGATGCACGGCTCGACCACGCCGCCGAACGCCCACCCCGAGTGCGCACGGTGGAGCATCGCCGACAACACCAGGAGAAACACCCCCTTGCCGGTGGCCGATTCGCCAGCCACCGTCACCGACCGCACCCGGCCCGGGGTGGCCTGCGCCAGTGCGTGGTACGGCTTCGGGATGACGTCCCGCCGGCCGCCCTCGCCGATGGTGGAGGCGGCCGTCGTGTGTCGCTCGAGCAGCTCCGCCGCCGGGTCGCACCAGACCCTCGACCGGTGGAATGCCGGCTTGGGCACCGTCCCGTAGCAGAGAGGACACCGGCGCGTCATGGTGACGTAGCGCGTCCGGAACGCCGTCGACCGGCGACGGGTCCGGGTGTCGGCCCGCCCGCTGCGGGTCTTTCGCGTGCCGTCGGAATGAGAGGCGTCCCCCCCGAGCCCGAGCAACGTCCACCGGGAACGCGAGCGGCCGCGCGGCGCGGGCCACGGGTCGGCGAGCCCGGGAACCTCGGCGATGTCCGTGACCGCCAGCCGCCTGACGCGCGGATCGCCAGCCGCCTCGGAGCTGCCGGCGACGGCGCTCGACCACCAGAGTCGGGCGCCCACCATCGGCAGTGCGGACTGCAGCATCGTGAGCGAGCGATCGCGATCGGCGCTGGAGCGCGGCAGCGCCGGCCAGACCGCGCACTGCCCGGCGACCCGCGGGCGGCGCTCGACGCGGTCGTCCAAGTGGTGGTCTGCCGCGTCGTGCGTCAGCTCGTAGACCCCGAGGCGCATGAAGGGGAGGCCCCGATCCGTTGCGGGGGTCTGCTCGCGCAGGCGTGCGGCCAAGGTCCGCACCGGTTCGGCCCACCGCGGCCCTTCGCCAGCGGCCTCGGCCGCCAGCACCGCTTCCAGCCACGATCTGGTGGTTACGCGCGCGAGCTCGGCCTGGGCGCGCGCCCACTCCTCGCTCGACGGCGGGCTTGCGCCCAGCCACGCCTGCATCCGGCCCCACTCGCTCTCCGGCGTCGGAAACCGGTCGGCGCGGGTCAGGTCGTCGCTTTCGGACCAGACGGTGAGGTGGGTCGCGATCCAGCCGACCGGCGTCTCCATCCGCGGGCCGTCCGGCGGCGGGCGATCCAGCGCGTGCCGGTCGGGCGCCTCCTGGTATTGCTCACCGCCGAGCGGCCGCTCGACACGCTCCTGGAGGTCGTCGCGACTGCGGCGGTCGAGCGTCAGGAGCGGTGGCGGCTCCGCGCGTTGGATCCAGGCGTCGACCTGCAGCTTGAGCACTGGAAAGAAGCCCACGTACGCGGCCCCGCCAACGACGCGGACGACCGGGCACCCCGTTCGCGACTCGCGTCCGATCTCGACCCTCACGGCCGTCCCTCGCCGGCCCCGGGCTTGCCCACCAGCTCGGCCACGTGCCACGTCGTCCCGCCCGCCGCCAGCACGAACTCCTCGTCGTCGTTGCGCGGGAGAGGCTCGACGCGCGTTCCGGCGGCCCCCGGGCCGGCGCCGGTCGCGGCCACCCAATGGGGCCGCCGGTCGAGCAGCACGACGGCGCCACCCTCGAGCTCGACGCCGGTGTCGAAGCGGCGCCAGTCGGGTGCGCCCGCGCGCTGACAGACCCACCCGGCTTGCAACCTCGCGTGACTGCGCAGGATGGGGCGGCCGTAGAGCTTCGCGTCGCCCCGATGGAGCAGATGCCCGCCCCGCCGCCCGCACTCGTCGCATGGTCGTGCCGGGTCGCAGAGCAGTGCCCAGAGGTCGAGCTCCGACTCCGGCAGAACGCCGGCCGCGGGCGGCTCCGACAGCGGGCCGTCACCCTCCCCGGCGGGCGGCGGTGGCGCGGGCTCACAGGGGACGCGCACCGTCAACCGGCCGCTCTCGCTGCGCCGTCGGAGGTCGCACGTCAGCGCGGCCGGCGCGACGCCTGCAAGGATCCGCGCGTGCAGGACGCCAGCGGAGGCGCCGCCCAGACGCCAGTCCAGCACGAACCCGTCGCCGTCGCGCGACAGTGCGGCGGTGGTCGGCCGCCATTGCACCGGCGGCGCACCGCTCAGACGGATCGCGACCTCATCCAGGCCGGTCGTCCGGGCGAAGCGCGTCTCGATGACCGCCGTGTCGAGTTGCCGGCGCAGCGCGTCCGGGCCGCCGCCCGCTTCTGGCTCGGGATGCGGGAACAGGACTGGTCGATCCGGAGCCGACTCGCAGATGCCGTCAGTTCTTGCCGCGGGCGACAGCCACAACCGTTCGAGCTCGACGCCGCCGTCCCGCCGGCACGCCGCGAGGTCCGGTACCGGGCTGTCCCCAATCAGTACGGCTCGGACCGGGCCAGCGCGCTGTCGCGCCAGCGCGTCGAGGACCGGCGCCGCGTACCAGCCGCGGCATGACGGATCCTCATCACGCCGCAGATCCTGGAGCGCCTGCTCGATCGCGGCAAGGGTGGTCCCTCGATCCACGGGGAACACGCGATCGAGGCCGAGAAACGAGACCAGGACGTCACGGCCCTCCGCGTGTACCCACCTGGCGATCTCGTACACCACCACGGTCATCGCGCAGAGGTGCGCCCGCGGATCGGGCGCCCAGAACGGCTCGGCCTTCGACGTGTCGTCGAGGATGACGCACACGGATCCTGGGGCCGTCGCGTTGCCGCCGGCGCCCTGCGCCCCGGGTCGCTCGCGGTCTGCGACCCAGGTCGCATCCAGCCCCACGCGGCACTCGATCCGGTCGCCGCAGCGCCAGGCGGCCGCGTGCACGCCGCCGCCCCTGGTCGTGGGCGGGCGTTGCGCCGCCTCCACAACGAGGCCGGCGGGCCCCGGAACGTCCCCTCGCTGCGTATGCTGGCTCATGGCTGCTTCGGGCATCGGCTTCGTCGCGCGCCACGCGCGCGGCCAGTCCGTCCGAATTGGGCCTGCGTGCCGCCGCATCCTGCGCGTCCCTTCCGCGTGCGCGACCCGCGGAGCACGCCGTGACGACACGTCGTTCGCCGCCTGGGGTGGGGTTAGTCAGCGGCACCGCTGGGCGTTACGGGGCATCACCGGCTCGGGCCCGAGGGGAGCGCATGCCGCCGATCGAACGTCCGCAGCAGGGCGGCCGCGCGGTCGTACCACGGGGCCCGGGCGACCACGGCTCTGGTCTGTGCCAGGTTGAGGGCCAGGAACAGCAGGTTCTGGTTCAGTGATCGGGCCCGCCGGTTGACCACCTCGCCGGTCCGCGAGTCGTAGGCGTCGGGCACGGGGGCGGAGAGGTTGCCGGCGGATCGCAGCATCTGCGTCAGGCTCCGAGCCGCCGTCGCCGGCGTCTGCTCCACGGTGGTCAGCAACGCGGCGGCATAGGGCGTCGCCACCTCCGGGCGGTCGAGCCCGTAGGCGTCGGAGTATCCCTCCGGGTCCTCGTTCGCGGGAGTCGCCGACGGGCCCCATCCGATCAGCTCCAACCCGGCGCGGTCGGTGACGCGTCGAGCGGCGGCGAGGTAACCCCGGTGGCTGGCGCCGAAGCTGCGCGGCGCCAGCGTGAGCTCGTCGAAGAAGACGTTGCCCGTCAACTCCGCGAACGCATTCCAGCGCCAGCCTTCGGCAACCCGCTCGCGCTCCTTGCTCCGCCACCGGAACCACACGCGCTCCCACGCGGCCGGACTCAGTCTGCCCGTCGCCACGAGGTACAGGATCGTGACGCGGGCTTCGCTGTTGGCGTTGTCGTAGCCGGAGGGCGAGCGAGAGCGGCGCCGCCGGCTGGTCGCGTCGACGACGACGTTGTGTTTGAAGCTGAACGAGGCGTCCACGAAGATGGAGTAGTCGGCGAGGTCGAGCATCGCGCGGACGCGTGACGCCAGTGGGGCATCGTCGTGCTTGTACCGCGCCTCCGCCAAACTCAGTGCGAAGTGCAGCCAGGCCGAGTCGAGCGCCGAGTACACGATCGTCCCGGCTTGCCGTTCCGCCCGCACCCGCCCGTCCTCCAGCCTGACGAATTCCGGAAAGATGCCGGCATGGGTCTCGAGGGCTTCGAGGCCGTCGACCAGCCGCCCGATATGGCGTCGAGCGGCCGCCGCGGGCTCCAGGCCGGACCGCTCCGCCACCAGCGTCGATATCAGGTCCATGGCCAGATTGGTCGGCTTGGTGTAGGTCATGCCCCACCGCCCCGTGTTGTCGCCGGGGAACTCGTACGGGCTCTCGGGGGAGCGCAGACGCGTGACGCCGCGGTAGAGATCCGCAGCCGTCTCGGGCGAGAACAGTGCCTGGGCCCCCGCCCCCGCTGCGCCGATGACCAACCCGACGGCGGCCAGCGCCGCCAGCAATCCCCGGTGGCTCGCGAGTCCCGGAGCAGGCGAACTCGGAGCCGGAGCCAGAGCCCGGTGGCAGCCGTTGCCTGCGCGCATGATCTCGACCCCCAGGCCTCCCCTCCGCCGCGCGTCCGTCATGCGGCCCACGACCTCACCTGTCAGCGGACCGTCCCGTGTCTCCCGCCGGAGTAGCGCACGGAGCAGACGATGGCGTCGTACTCGGCCTCACGGCGCTCCAGGCCTGCGCGGCTCGCCTCCGAGTTGCGCACGCTCAGCAGCGCCGTGAACGCGAGCTCCACGCGCCGCGGCGTAACGACGGAGTACTTCTTGGCGAACCCGAGCGGTGTCTCGTACACGGCGGCGAAGTGCTCGACGCCGTCGATGGAGAGGCTCTCGAACGCGGGTGCGGCGCGGCCCCACCTCCGGTTCGCGTAGCCCGTGAACTCGGCCCGGAAGGTCTCCATACTGTGCGTGGCGATCTGCGGGCCGGCGACCAGGTTCAGGTGCCGCATGTCGGGGCCCCGCAGCGTCATGACGCAGCCGGATCCCGTCAGCAGATCCCAAGACCGCGCGAAGAGGCCAGGCGTCGACATCCGCCAGTCAACCGGATAGTCGAGCTCGAACCCGTAGCGCGCGTCGCGGTAGCAGGACATCGCGTCTCCCCGGTCAGAAGCCCACTCCTCACGATGAGCCGTGGGAGCCGCCGTAGTTACGACATGAGAGGACGAGCCCGGCCGACGCGTACCGGCGCACCCTCCGACAGAGGCGGGCGCTGGTCAGAAGGAACAGCGCTGGCCGTTCACCGTCGCCGTCCTCGCCTGCGAGTTCACCGAGCCCGTGTATCGCTTCCCCGTGGACGAACAGTAGGCATTGAAGTTGTAGGAGGACACGTTGTCGAACCGGTCGTACTGTATGTTCGAGATCGACACCTCGGTGCTGCTGCAACCCCGGATGAAGAAGTCGCCGGGGTCCGGTCCCAGCGCTACCTCGCTGCACACGTTGGATGAGGGACCGGTCGGCGATCCGTCATCCCCGCAGGACCAGGCCAGAGCTGCGATCGCCAGTACGCCAAGCACTCGTCTCATCGTCACTGTTGCCTCCCCTCGGCAGACCGCCTCGTCGACAGGATCCAACTAACGATTCGGCTCCCGTCGAACACGAGCTGCTGCCCGGCGCTCGTCGGCGAGCCCCGAGAGCGCGAGGACTACGGAGGGCCATCTCAACCTCGATGTGGGCCGTCAGGCAGCTCCCTCCTAATCGCGCCGTCGCCATCGCTCTTAGTGGGCTCACGGCGCTCGCGTTACGTGACAGAGCCGGGAATGACGACTTGAGCGGTCGTGGGCGACCACGGCGCGCCGGTCGCGTCCGCTCGTTCGCGACGTCCGGGTGCGTCGCGCACCTCGCCGCCAGCCGGACGCCGCGTGCGTGTCTGCACGCGGCCGTCACGACGGCCGATTGGAAGTGCGGCTACGTCTCTGAGACGGCCCTCCTGATGCTCGCCGTAATCAGGCTCGCGATCATCAGCACGCCCATGGCGATCACCGCGCCACCGGTCGACCCCCAGCACAAGTAGCTGACGTACGCGTGCACCGGCAGCGCGCTCAGGCCACCCACCACGGTGGCCCCCTTCGGCCACAGGAAGCCGAGCGCGAAGATCCCGATCGCCCAGAGCAGCAGCAGTCGAGTCACAATCACCCATCCCAGCCAGGTGAAGAACTGCCTCACGCGCGTCAGCGGTTCCGGATCGGTGAGCGTGAATGCCGAGACCGCCCAGCCGGTCGGCGCCGCGCCGTCTGCCGCGACGTCCACCCGCAGGGTCCGACGCTGCTTCACCTCGGCCCCCTCCGCGTTCCGGCCGCGGACCCAGAACGGAATCTCCACCTGGTAACCGTCCCGCTCTCCCGCCAGCGCCAGCACCCGAGCCCTGCCGAGCATCCGGAGCGCCAAGGCGGGGTAACCGAAGAGCCGCCGCTCGGTCAGCCCGATCCCGGTTTGTCCCTCCTCTGTTGGTGCCACGTCGTCGGCCGCAAGCGTCAGCTCATAGCTCCCGGTCTGGCTCGTGTTCCGCGACGTCGCGGTGATCCGGTAGACGCCCGCCGCCGGCAGCTCCGCATCGATCTCGCTGTTCGTGCCGCTCCCCCCGTCGTCGTCCTCGAGCCGGAAGCCGTCCGGCCCGTCGAGGCTCAAGTAGGTGTCGAAGGCGTCGGACTCGAGGGCGACCGCGACATGTGCGCCCGCATCCGCCGTGAACCGATAGCGACGGCGGTACCCACGGTCCGGATCCCGCTCATCCTCCGCGGTCAGCGCGGCCGACTGGCGGAACGGGCCGTCGGCGAGATGCCCCAATAGCACCGCGTCGTCGTCGGCCGCCTCCGCGGACGCGACCACGAGCTCGTAGGTCCCGGTCTCGTTTGCGCCCGCCTCCGCCGACGCGAGCTGCAGCTCGTAGCCTCCGGTCTCCTCTGCGTCCACCGACGTCACCGTGACCCAGTAGACGCCTGCCGCCGGCAACTCTGCGTCTAGCTCGCTGTTCGTCCCGCTCCCCCCGTCGTCGTCATCGAGCCGGAAGCCATCCGGACCCTCGAGCCTCAGGTAGGTGTCGAAGGCCTCCGATTCCAGGGTGACCGCGACCCGTGCGCCGGACATCGCCGCGAATGGATAGCGGTGTAGATACCGCCGCTCGGGATCCTGCTCGTCGCCCGCCGCGAGCGCGTCCGCCTCGTGGAAGGGGCCGGCCTCGAGGTTCCCCAGCAGTCTGTCGGTCGCCTTGTAGAAGTCGACCGCGGTTCGCACCGCGTCCCGCTGGTCCGGGGTCCCGCACGCTGAGGCAAGCGGTAGCAACGTGACGAGAGCGACCGCGGCGGTCCGCCGGCGCCTCGAGGTGGAGCCGCGGTCACACCCCGGCAGCGAGTCAGCTATCGTTGTCGTCATGGTCTGCGGTCTCCGGACGTCCCTCGCCCTTCAATCCCGGTCCTGCGTCCGCCAGGTCTCCGCCAGCACCTGCGCGTACCGGTCCAGCTTGGGGTCCAGTCCCAGCCGGCGGGCGCGGGCCAGGCAGATCCGCGCCCGCTTCAGGTTGCCGAGTTGCTCGTAGGCCATCGTCAGGCTCCATTGGGTGCCTGCGCTGTCGGCCAGCTCCGCCGCGCGGCGGAACGCCGTGACCGCCTCGTCGAAGCGCTGCTGCAGGCTGTAGCACTCGCCGAGCTGCCGGTGCCCCCGCGCGTCGGCCGGGTACCGCTCGACAACGGCGCGGATCCGCCGCTCAATGGAGTCCAGGCCTTCCACCGCCCAGCTCAGAGCGCGGATTTCCCCGAGCGCCGCAGTGCAGCCGGTCGCCTGTCTCCGTGGTCGCGCCGTCCGTACCGGGGCGTTGGGGTCCCAGGCCGCGAGCATCGCCTCGGCACGGCGACGCGCGGCGGGCGACGGGATCCCGATCTCGAGGGCTCGCTGGAGACACGCCGCTGCCTGGGCGCGCTTTCCCACCGCTTCGGAGGCGACGGCCAGCCCCCACAGCACGATGGCGTCATCCGGCGCCAGTTCTCTGGCCCGGCGAAGCTGCCGCTCCGCCTCTCGCGGTCGCTGCGCCCGGCTGTACACCTCGCCGAGCGCCTGGCAGACGCGCGGCTCGCGCGGGTGCGCCGCGGCAAGCGCCCGGAGCCGGGCCTCGGCGTCCGGACGCCGCCGCGCGTCCTCGATGGCACGCTCGATGGAGTGCGTGGCCGGAAGCTCGGTCCCATCCAGCACGTGGGCCATCTCGGCCGCGCTGGCGAAGCGTCCCGCCGGATCGGGCGTCAGCGCCCGTGCGACGACCGCACGAACGGCGGGGAGGGGGGGCGACTCGGCCGCGAACGGGTGCCAATCGCCGCGTCGAATCCGGTCCGTTACCGGGCCCTGCGGGGCCATCCGATCGCCGAAGGGCAGGCGTCCGCAGGCCATCTCGTACAACGTCACGCCAAACGACCAGAGATCGGACGCAAACGTCGCCCCAGGCCCGTCGATGACCTCCGGCGGGACGTAGTGGAGCGTCCCGATTCTGGTGCAGGCGACCTCGCCGCGGGCGAGCGGCCTGGAGATGCCGAAGTCCGCCAGCTTGGGCGTCTCGCCATCGAACAGGATGTTCTCGGGCTTGATGTCCCGGTGGATGACGCCGGCGCCGTGAATCACGGCGAGCCCGGACAGAATCCCGCGCGCCACCGCGACGACCTCCTCATGGGGAAGGCCCTGGCCGGGACGCTCCAGCCGGTCGCGCAGGCTGCCCCCGGCCATGTACTCGAGCACGAGGCAGGGCCGGCCCTCGTATGTATCCACCCCCAGCCAGCGAACCAGGTTGTCCATGTCCAGTTGCTGGTGCATCAGGGCGGCGTGCACGCCGACCTCGGCGTTCAGCAGTTCCCGCTTGTCCGGCCACGGCCGCTTGAGCACGACGACGTCCGTTCCCCACTGGCGGACGAAACTGCCGGTCGCAGACGCGGGCCTTGAACGTCTCCCCGAAACCGCCCCGACCCAGCGGCTCGACCTCGGCGAACGGCTCCCGCATGCGACTGTCGTCCCCCCGCTGCCACCCACGAGCTCGCGCTAGGAGTCTGCGCAGCACAACGGCGACGCAAGAGTTCCGTGTCCGCGCAGACTCCCAACGCGCCCGTGAGGGCGCGCTAGCGCCAATCCGCCGCTCACGGCGCCGGGCGCAGCTCCCGTGCGGTGTCGTCACGCAGCGACACGCGGATGCGCACGCTGCGACGTCGCGTCCTTTCGGAGATCGGCATCGTGTCCGGCGGCGGGGAAGCGGTCGCGTACCAGACCGCGGCCCCGCGCCGGTCGCCGGCTCGCAGCCGCGCGATCACCACCTGCGCGCGCGCCAGACCCAACGACCAGTTGTCCGGCCAGGTCGAGTCGACCGACACCGGCTGGTCGTCGGTGAGCCCCTCGACAGTGATGGACAGTTGCTCGGGTCCGTCGAACAGCGCCCTGCTCAGCTCCGCGACACGCTCCCCGCCTGCGGCGCTCACCGCTTGACTACCCGTCGGGAACAGGCCGCGCTCGAACGCAAGCAGAAGCGCGCCGTCCCGGGCGCCCACGGCAATCCCCGAAACGCTCTCCAGCCGTGCCCGGAGCGCCGCCACCCGGCGCGACGCGGCCGGCGAGGCGCCGGGCGGCGGAGCCTCGACGGGCGCCGCCATCGGCGCGGTCGGCGACGCGCGGGCACTGTTGCCGCGCGTGGTAGATGCTCCTGGCCGCGGCGGCGACGTCTCCACCAGGCGTCCGATGCCGAACCCGGCCAGAGCGACGACCGCGGTCACGGCGAGCAGCACTGGCGCGGGCGGTCGATGCCAGCGCGCCGACTCCACCCCGGCGGCCAGACGATCGCCGAGTTGCGCCAGCCGGACCAGCGGCGTCAGGTCGGCGCCACAGTTGGAGCAGACGCGCGTGCCGGGCGCCAGGTCGTCTCGGGGACAGACCGGGCAGGCGATGCGGTCAGGATCCGGCCGCTCCCGGACGCGGTCCTCAGTAGCCGCCATGCACCTCATCCATACCGCAGCAGCATCCAGACGAGGAGCACCAGGAGGACGATCAGGAGAGGGAGCCTCTGCCTGTCCTCGGTGGCGGACGTTGAGCGCGCCCGCGGCGGTGTCCGGGGGGTCTCCTTCCGCGGCTTCTTCGGGGTGGACGCTGTGCGCGCCGGCGGCGATGTCCGGGCTGTCTCCTTCCGCGGCTTCTTCGGGGTGGACGAGGGCTGCGCGGGAGCGGCCGCGCCGCGAGCACGCGGGGCTCCCGGGCTCTTCCGGCCGGCCCGGACCCGGGCGCCCGTGAGCAGGTACAGCGTCTTCCACGCCCCCGGCGCATTCTCGACACCAACCTGTTCGATTGCGGCGCTGATGTGCTCGTGCTCGCCCGTCCAGTCCCCCCGTTGCATGCAGGCCAGCGCGCGGTCCGCTCGCCCTTGCGCCGACGCCGGGACCCCGGTCGGTCGCGCTGGCCGCTCGGCGTCCGCTTCGCGGCCCAGGATTCGTGCCGCCTCCGGCGAGCCGAGGGCCGCCGCCTCCCGGAGGTCCGCGCTCGCGGCCGTCGTGTCGCCCCGGTTGTGGCGCACCCTGGCGCGGGTCAGGAGATCGGCGGCCAGCGTCTGCTTCAGGTTCTCGTCGTCCGGCACGATCTCGAGGGCCCGCCGGAGCGGCGCGATCGCCTCGTCCCGGTCACTGAGATCGCGCGCCCGCGCGGTCTGCGCGCGCGTCAGTGCCGCGTCGCGTAGCGACTGGCGCATCGCCTGCATGCGGGATGTGGACGCGACCGCGTCGAGGGCATCCTTCCAGTGCGTCAGCGCATCGCGGTACTTCCCGACGTCGGCTCGCCTCGCCGCCACCGCCGCGTGCGCGTCCGCGTACAAGTTCCTGTAGTCCGCGGAAGCCCCTGAGCCGGGCCTGTCGACCAACCGGACGGCCTCCTCGGGCCGTCCCGCATCGACGAGCGCCTTGGCCCGCCCGTGCGGCGACAGGTAGAGGCGCAACTGCTCTCCTGTGTCGCCGCGGGGGGCACCTGGCCCGTCGAGCGACTCGCGGGTGCGCTGCAGCCACCCCAGGCGTTCGAGGAGCAGCGGACCGCACGCCAGGCCGGCCTGGCTGGCCGAGTTCATCGCCGCGGTGCAGTGGCGCTCCAGCATTGCATCGAGCAGACACTCGCGGTACATCGCGCGAAAGGACTGTGGCCGGCGCCCGTCGGCGCCCGAGGCCGTCCGCAGCGGCCCCTCGACCCATTGCTCACCGGCGCGCCGGCGGATCTCGTCTACCTCGGCGTCCGTGAGACCGGGCTGCAGGAGGCCCAGGTTGCGCACCTCGTTGCGCCGGGCGAGCAGGTGCGTCCAGTACGCGATCGCCGCGCGCCATCCATCGCGCTGCGACCGCCAGCCCCCCTTCGCCTCATCCGTGTCCAGCGCCGCCCGGGCCGACCAGTACCACAGCACGCCGAGCGCGTGCGCCCCCGCGAGGTTCGGAAACGCCGCCCTGAGCGCGTCCTCCCAACGCTGCGCGGTCTCGATTCGATGCTCGACGGCGAGCGCACCGGGCGCGGCAAGCGGATTGGGGTCGAGCTGGCGGACCTGGTCATCGCTGTACGAGAACAGGTCGAGCAGTCCTCGCTCGATCCGATCGCTGAGCGTCTCCCGTGCGCGCTGCAACTCGGGCAGCGGCGCCGCGCGGTGCGCGACCGCCGTCTTGAAAGCCCGATGGACGTCGCGATCAGACGCCTCCCGCGGGACGTTCAGCACGTCGTACGAGTTGGGCGGCTGGAGCGGGTCCTTCATGCGCGGGCCTCGGCAACTCGGGAGACGGAGCGCATCCCTCGACGCATCCGACGGTTACAACTCCTTCGGGATCTCTCCCGTGTCCACGGCGTGTCGCAGGATGCCCGGCCGCTCCCCGCAGATCGGGCACGGACGGCCCTGCGGCGCCGTGTGTCCGCGCGAGCACGTCCACGTTCCCGCGGCACCAGCGACAGAAGCTCCCGTGCCCTCAACGTCCTCCTGTAACTGCCTCAGGTCCTCCAGGGCCGTCTCGTCGCCCCGCTGCAGACGCAGGACGGCGTCCCGGAACCGGGTCAGAAATCCCTCGTGCGCCGCCGGATCCGATTCTGCGATGGACACGATCGCCGCCTCGAGCCCCAGCAGGGCGCCGACGAAGTTCGGCAGTGCCGGCACCAGCACCTTGAACACGGCGTCGGCCTCGCTCCCGGGCCGGTGCGTCCGACCCATGACCTCGAGGGAGCCGGCGCATCCCGCCTTGATCCATGCGATGCACGCGTCGATGGCGCCGACGTGTTTCGGCTGCAGCGCCCAGCGGTACGCGGCCTTCACGTGCTCCAGGAACGCGACCGCGCCCGTCGTGGTGTCCACCTGCTCCTGCCGGGACTGCGCCTCGCGGTCCAGCAGGTCCTCGATCTCACCGCGGACCTTCTCGGCCCCGGCGTAGTCGTCCTGCTCGAAGCGGTCGAACGCCTCGTCGATCCGGCCGCCCACGTCGACGTGCTCCGCCCGCGCGCGCTGCTCGACGTCCACCAGCGCATCGACCGCACGGGCATCCGCCTCGCCGTGGAGCATCCGCGGCCTGAGCTTCGTTCCGTCGTCCAGCTCGGCCGTCACCGTGTATACGCCGTCCCCGTCCAGGGCGAGGGTGATGCGGATCGGCGTATTCCGGGGCAGGCCCTGCGGGAGCGCCGCAAAGGCCTCCCCCTGCTTCTCGTTCGCGGAGGCTCGCTCCAGGGTCTCGCCGCCGTAGACCGGAATGCGTACCGTGCGCTCGTTGGGCTGCTGCGTATAGAAGGTCTGCGTCTTCGGCTCGGCCGTCGGATACTGATCCCCCTTCTTGACGTAGAGATTGAACCGGTCGCCCGCTGACTGGGCGCCGTAGTGGAACGGGGCGATTCCCCCGATGACGAGTGTGTCCGTGCCGGCCGCGCCGGCACCCTTCTCGGCGGACAGCGGCTGGCCATCCGGCAGGGCGCCCGCTGACGCGAACCCGAGCGGCGCCCCGCATGCCGCGCACGCAGTGGCGCCGTCGTCGTTGACGTGGCCGCACACCTGCCCGGCGGTGTCCTTGATCGGCGCGTGACAGATCAGCCGGTTACCGACCCGCGCGGCGACGATCGCCGCCCCCATCGCGACGCTGAGCTTGGGCTCTATGGTGTTGAGCACCTTGGTCTTGCCGAACTTCCGCTCCATCCGGCGCTGGACTTCGGGAATACGCGACGAGTTCCCCACCATGATCACCGCGTCGACGTCGTCGTAGTTCGGCCGCTCCTGCCCCGTGTCGCGGTCGGAGACGACAAGCCCGGCGCTCGCGAGTGCCTGATCCACCAGGTCGTCGGCGTGATCGCACAGTGGCCGGATATCGGCCTCGAACTGCTCGCGCGTGATCACGCAATCCACGTCCAGGAGATCGCCGTCCTCGGACGTCAGGGCGCCGGCCACCAGGACATCGGCCTCCCGCTGCGACGACAGCGCCTCCTTCGCCTGTCGGGCGGCCTGCTCCAGCCGCACCGCGGCCTTGCGGTCGGCCAGCGCGTCCTCACGGCTCACGTCGTGCTCGTCCTGGACGTGGTCGAGAATCCGGTCGAGCACGACGCGGTCGAAGTCGACGCCGCCCAGCCACATGTCGCCCATCAGCGCCATCGGCGCGAACGACGCGCCGGCCGCGACGAGCACCGAGACGTCGAACGTCCCGCCGCCGAGGTCGTAGATCAGCAGCGTCTTCGCGTCGTTGTCGCCGGCGCCGCGGTCGTCCATGCCGAAGGCGATCGCCGCCGCGGTCGGCTCGTCGATGACCTTGATGACCTTCAGGCCGGCCTGCCACGCCGCGCGACGCGTCGCATCGCGCTGAATGAGGCTGAAGTACGCGGGAACCGTAATGACGGCATGGGTGACCGTGTCGTTCAAGCGCAGCTCCGCGTCCGCCTTCAGCTTCTCCAGGACCTTCGCCGAGATGTCCACGGGCGAGTACTGGCGCCCGTCGAGCACGACCCTGACGCTGTCCCGCGTGCCGTCGGCCGGCTCGACCACTTCGAAGGCGACCGCCCGGCGGAGCTTCTTGACCTCGGGGTCGTTGACCCCACGCCCCATGAGCCGCTTGACGGCCACGATGGTGTCCTTCGGCCGCACCCCCTGGTTGTCGAGCGCGGGGCGCCCCACGAGCAGCTCCGGCCTGCCGCTTGCCTTGCGGCGCTTCCTGACCGATACGGCGGACGGCACCTCGCGGGTCCCCTCCGCGCTCTCCAAGACCCGTGGGCGCGCCCCGTCGAGTACCGCGACCACGCTCTGCGTCGTGCCCAGGTCTATGCCGATGGCTCGCCCCATGCTCCCTCCAACGCGGTGCCGTCCCCTGGTCGACGCACCACTCGCACCCCCGCGCGCCGCAGCGTCTCCGTCAGTCGACCGCCTGGTTCCTCACCACGGCCACTTCCGCCTTCCGCAGCACCTCGTTCTTCCACAGGTAGCCGGGCGAGACCTCCTCGACGACGGTCCCCGCGGGCTTGGCGGCGTCCTCCACGGTGGCGGTCGCGCGTTGAAAGTGCGGGTTGAACTCGGGTTCCCCGTCCACCGGCTCCATGCGCCTCACCCCGTGGTTGCGCAGCGTTCGCTCTGCGATGCGCCGCACCGTGCGGAAGTTCCCTAACCAGACGCGCATCTGCGCGGTAACCTGATTCGGCTTCGCGGCCGTGCTGGCGAAGACACGGTCGAATGCGTCGAGCACCCCGAGCAGATCGAGCAGCAGCTCCCGCAGCCGCGCGTTCGCTTCCTCGGCGTTCCGCCTCGCACGGGCGCGGGCGTCCGCGGCCTCGCGAATCAGCCGCCGAACGTCCTGCTCGATGGCGTCGAGCGGCGCCACACTCGGCTTCCACAGCGGCTCGTCCGGCCGAGCCTCCTCGGGCGGCGGAGTAGCGGCACTGTCGGACCGGCGGGGGCTCACCGTCACG
>JAPOYG010000266.1:5623-16500 GCA_026706755.1 Acidobacteriota bacterium | reverse complement strand
CCACCAGCTCGGCCTGCATGAGCCGATTCCGATCCAGCAAGGCCGCCGCGATGCGGTCCAGGCTCGCCTTGCGGCGCGTGAGCAATGTGCATGCCCGTCGTTGCTGCTCCTCGATGATGCGGCGCACCGCGGCGTGCCGCCGCTCCGCCAGCCCGTGGGCCATCGTCGACTGCTCCGCGATGGACACCGGGCCAATCTCCTCCGCCATGCCGTACCGATCCACCATCGCGCGGGCGCACCGCGCCGCCTGCTCCAGGTCGCTCGCGGCGCCGGTCGACTCGCCCTCATCCGCGCCGTAGTAGAGCAACTCCGCCTCGCGGCCGCCGAGCGCCTGGCAGATGCGCGTCTCGAGGTCCGCTTTCGTAAGGAGTCCAGGCTCGTCGGACCCGTCCATCGCGGCGTAGCCGCCGAACCGTCCCCGTCCCACGATGGTCACGTAGATCGGCGGGGCCCCGGTCAGGCACATCACGAGCGCGTGACCGGCTTCGTGGCGCGCGGTGCGCTCGAGGTCCGTGGCGCGGTTCCGCTCGCCCATCGTGATGCGCTCGAATGCCTCCGACAGCAGCTCGTCGTCCACCGTCCCCTCATGGCGCAGAGACAGCATCGAGGCTTCCGCGAGCACGCGCTCCAGGTCCGCGATCGACGTGCCCGCAGACTGCACCGCGACCCGCCGGATCATCGCCTCGCTCACGGTCTGCTGCTGTCTCGCGGCAAGGTGGGTCCGCAAGTAGTGCTGGCGCTCATCGGTCGTTGGCAGCTCGACCTCGATCACCCGCCCGAACCTGCGCGTCAGGGCGCCGTCCAGCTTGTCCGGGAAGTTCGTCGCGGCCATGACGATCACCGGCCGCGAGGTCGACGTGCCGAATCCATCCATCTCCGTGAGGAGCTGATTCAGCGTCATCGCCTCGCTGTGCCCGGAGAAGCCGGCTCTCGCCTCGTCGCGGCGCCCCCCGATGGCGTCGATCTCATCGATGAAGACGATGCTCGGCGCGTACCGGCGGGCGCGGGCGAACAACGTCCTGACGTGTTCAGGACCACTCCCCACATACTTGGTGACGAAGTTGCTGCCCGCGTCCACGAGGAAGGGACAGTCGGCCTCGCCCGCCAGTGCTCTCGCCAACAGCGTCTTCCCGGTGCCGGGCGCTCCCGTCAGCAGCACACCCTTCGGCGGGCGCACGCCGGCGGCGGCGAACTTCTTCGGCTCGCGCAGCCACTCGCAGAGGGCCCCCAGCGCCTCCTTGGCCCCGGCCGCCCCGATGACGTCGTCGAACCTGGCCGTCGGACGCTCCATCTCCGACACGACGTGCGCCGCGTCACCGCTTCGCCAGACGGGCGCCACCTTGAAGTTGCGGCAGCGAATGCGCAGCTCCCCACCGGACAGCGCCGGCGCGGTGTCGAAGCTCACCGCTTTGGCTTGAGCGGCCAGGTCGACGGCGATCCGCTCACGCCGAAGGCGCATCGTTTCCTGCTCGATCGCCGTCACGAGTCGCCTCGAGCCACCGGCCTCGCCGGTCTGACCGGCGTCTTCGCCCACCAGGTGCATCGCGCCCCGAGCACCCCCCGCGCGGACGCATGCGAGGAGCAGCTCCTCGTCGATCCCGCCCGCCGTCGGGTCTGATCCGTCAGAGAGCAAGAAGATCGGCAGCTCCGGCGCTCGCCGGTGGAGCTGCTCCAGCAGGCGCTGGCCGCGTGCGAACCGCCGTGCGGCCGGGGGGACGCTGTCGAACGACAGGTTGGTTGTGTCGGAGGCGCGATCGACCGACACGTCAGGGAACGCCCCGACCGGTCCGGCGGCCCGCGCGGTCGTCGCCCCCACTCCCAAGTCGACCAACACGAAATCGACCGTTTCCCTGGACAGAATCTCAAAGCATCGATCCGCGCCCGCCGCCTCGTGCCAGGTGACCTTGCTGGCGTGTCGCTGACAGCGCGCGCCCAGGTCCGGCGACCCGACCACGAGCACGGACGGTCGCCCGGCGTTGTCGAAGATGGCGCTCGCCAGCTCGCCGGCATGGGCCTCGTCGATCTCGACCGTGACTCGCTGGATCCCGCGCATGGCGTCGTCGATGCGCTCGTGGGCGAACAGTTGACACGCCTTGAACACCTCTTCCTTGAGGAAGGCCTCGGCGTTTGCCCGGATCGTCCTGGCGTCCGTGCGGCCGCCCTCGCGAAGTACCAGCGCGAGCGGGATCTCTTCAGCGACCTGATATCGCTGACCGGTCCGGCGCTCCAGCAGCGCGGCGACCCGCTCCAGCTCCGCGCGGGCGATGCGCGCGAGGTCGTCGATCTGGAGATGCCGAAACAGAATGGGATAGCCGGCAGCCAGACGCGAGCAGATCGCGTCGGGGAAGAACGCCTCGCCTGTCCGTGGGTTCACCGCCGCACGTAGCGCGTCGAGAATGGTGTTCCGGTGGAAGGTCGGGTTCGACGCGTGGACGCCCGCGGTGTTCTCGTTGTCGTAGAGACTGCTCCCGACGTTCGTCGTGAAGATCACGATCGTGTCGCGGAAGTCCACCTCCCGCTCCGTATGCTTGTCTTCGAGCCGGCCCGCGTCGAGCACCTGCAGGAAGTAGTGGATCGCGGTCGGGCTGGCCTTCTCGATCTCATCGAACAGAAGGACGGTGTTGGGATTCTGCTGCACGAATCGGGTCAGCACTCCGGGCTCCGCCCCGACGATTCCCTTCGGCGTGCCGATGAGACGCGCCGCGTCGTGCGAGTGCGCGTAGGCGCTCATGTCGAACCGCTTGATGGGACGGTCGAGGTGGCTCGCGCCGAGCTCCGCCATGAACGTCTTTCCGACGCCCGGCGGGCCGGCGAAGACGAATAGCCCGCACGGACGCCGGCGTTCGCCGTCGACGTCGGCGACGACCTCGGTACCGAACAGTCCCTCGACGAATTGATGGACGGCCGCGTCCTGGCCGTGGAGCCGCGCGAGTAGCTCTCTCCGGACGTCGCGAGCACGGTTGGCCAGGTCGCCCAGGCTGGCGGGCTCCGCCGCGCGGTTGATCCAGCGCTCGAGCAACGCGCGCAGTCGATCCTCGTCGCGCGTGTCGATGCCGCGCGAGTCGCGCATCAGGACGGCCCGGCAGAGGGCGCACACCAGGTGGGTCGCGTCGATGAGCGTGGGATGCTCCGCCAGCGGGTAGCGGGGGACGAGCGCCTTCGCGAACGCCACGGTCTCACGGACCTCGGTCGACACCGGGATGGCGCCGGGCCACCGTCGGCTCTGATCCGGCGCCTCGAACTGACGGGCGACCTCCGCCGGCTCCCGGCGAAGTCCCTGGGCGAGCATCTGGCGAGTACCGTGATCGCTCGCGGCAGACGCGACCAGGACGTCGAGCGACAGCTCGGAGTCTCGGCGGGCGGCCGCAATGTCCTTGGCGTGGTCAATCAGGCTCTGCGCTGCCCTGCTGAACACTGCTCTCCCTACGGCCGCCGTCGGTTCCCGAGGGTGGCCAACGACCGTGGTTGCCGCGCCGGCCGGGACGTCGGCTTCCGCCCGGCCGTGCCTTCGATCATGCGCGTCCTTTGAACCACCGCCATCTGACGAAACTCACTATCACACCGAGGCCTACCGACTCGTAACTTAGGAGCCGTATTACGAGTGGATCGCCGTTCTTCCCGGTTACGTGAGACAACCAACGAGCCGGTATAAGCAACTCATTCAACTGGGATTAGGGAATCAGCTCACGGCAATCTGGTCTCTCACCGGCCCGCCAATTGAATAACGAGCGATAACGGTCACTAGCCGCGGCCGCAGTACGCTCTGGATCGACTCAGCTGCCTCGGGGAACCGGAGGCCAAGCCGTTCCCAGTCGGCAGAACGCTACCGGGGTCGCCGGAACATCGAAGCCAAGTCGGTGTCACGGCGCGCAGGATGAGGCGCTAATGGCGACGCATGGCGCGGAATCCGTCCGACGGCCACGAGGGTAGAAGCCGGATCATGGCCGTCAATACGGACCACCTTGACGACGCCATCCAGCGGATGAAGAAGCGGGTCACCAAGTGGACCAAAGATCTGGACGAGCATCTGCAGCAAGAACTCGACGCGCTGCAAGGCGCCGTCGATGAGCTCGATCGGACCAGCGCGCGGAGGAATCAGCGCCGGCATCGAACCGGGAGAGCTGCCACGGGAGCCCTACGGGTTTTCCGGGTCGAGTACAAGGAAGCGGATGACCGAGGCGGCGTGCCCGTGATCTTCGATGAGTGGCCTCCGGTTCGCCTGTCGAGGCAGGAATGCACGCTCTTGCGGATTCTCGAGGAGGACGCCGCCGACGGGTTCGATGATCGCGATGACCTTGTTCCCTACAAGTCGCGAGAGCAGGTCGTCGCGCGCATGCGGGGTCAATGGAACGACACGTTCCTGCCATCGGCTCTCAACGCCGCGGTCTGCAGGCTGCGCCGTAAGCTCCGCAAGGTCCCCAGCGGCGAGGAACTCGTGCAAACCAGGCCAGGCTACGGCTACCGCCTTCGCAAGATCCGCGCGGAACTCCGGGGTAGCTGAAAGGCGTACGCGATGCCGAGCCGACCCGTGAATCAGCTCACCTGAGAATCACGAGGCGCGCCGCCCCGTCAGTCGGACCTCACGGGACCGCTACAATCACCAGGATGGGTGAATCCGACTTCGCCGGCTGGACCCCCGCACAGGTGGCGGCGGCCCGCCGCTGGGTGCGGACGTGGAAGGACGCCGGCCCGCGCCTGGATCGGGTGCGCCGCGAGGAGCTGCGCCGGCTCGATCCGCAGCGCGCGATCGCCCTGCTGTGCGGCGAGGCCGACTACACGGTGCCGCCGCGCGCCCCCCGGCCGACGTCCGGCCTCGTCGAGCAGCAGCGCTGGTTCAGGCGCGCCGCCCGCAAGTGATCGAGCTGATTCGGGTGGCCGCGGATCTGCAGACCTTCTGCGAGGCCCGGCGCTGGCGCTTCTGCTTCATCGGCGGCCTTGCCCTGCAGCGCTGGGGCGAGCCGCGCGAGACGGTCGACGTCGACGTCACGCTCGTGACCGGCTTCGGTGGCGAGGAGCCGTTCATCATGGCCCTGCTCGACCGCTATGACGGCCGGACGCCGGACGCGGCCGGCTTCGCCCGCACGAACCGCGTGCTGCTGCTGCGCGCTGCTTCCGGCGTCGGCATCGACGTCGCCCTCGGCGGGTTGCCGTTCGAGGAGAGGATCGTCGAGCGCGCCAGCCCGTTCCCGTTCCCGGGCGATGTTCCCCTGCGCACCTGCTCGGCGGAGGACCTGGTCGTCCTCAAGGCGTTCGCCGCGCGCGGTCGCGACTGGGTCGACATCGAGGGCATCATCGTGCGGCAGGCAGCCCGCCTCGACTGGCGCTACATCGACGAGCAACTGGCGCCGCTCGTGGCGCTCAAGGGAGAGCCGGAGATCCTGACCGAGCTCGCGCGTCGGCGCGCGGAGTTCGAATGTTGAGCCGAGCCACGAGTCTGCGCCGCAGAACACAACCGGGAAGGAGCTCGAGGCCGCGCAGACTCCCAACGCCCCCGTCAGGGCGCGCCAGATCCCTGCCGCCGCTCAGTAGTCGGACGCCCGGAGCGAGGCCCGGACGATCTCCCGGTCGTTGCGGTGCACGATGTGGCCGTTGGCGTACGCGGGGTGCGTCCAGTTCACGATGCGCTCGGCGATCGCGCCGTGCGGCGTGCGGGTACCGGAGCTGCTGGTCGGCTCGATCAGCTTCGTGCGGGCGAGCTCCTCGTAGCCGGTCGGCGTGAAGCGGGCGAGGATCAGGTCGCCGATGTCGTTGTTGACGAAGTAGCGGTCCTCGTGCTGCACGAGGTGAGCGCTGCTCCAGCGGACCTCGACCGTCATGTCGCGGCTCATCCAGAGCCGCTCGCCGGTCCGGGCGTCGAGGCCCCGCAGCTCGCCGTAGCTTCCGACCCCGTAGATGGTGTCTCCGACGATGACGGGGGTCGTGACCAGGGCATGCAGTCCCTCGGACTGGTCCGGAAGCTCGCTGCGGCTCCCGCCGCGCCACAGCTCGGTCGCGGCGGGCCGGTCGCCACTGAGGCGCATCATCATCGAGCCGGCGAAGAACTGGGATACGAAGAGGTAGTCGCCGCTCCGGACCGGCGTCGCGACGGATACCGCGGCTGGCACCTCCCAGGCATGCTCCCAGTACACCTCACCCGTCTCGGGATCGAGGGAGGCAAGCGCTTCGGGGTGCCAGATGATGAGCTGGCGCGCGCCGCCCGCTTCGTAGATCACCGGGTGGGCGTAGCCCATCTCGGAGCGGACCGGGAGCGAACGCCACAGCTCTTCGCCAGTGTGCTTGTCGAACGCGACGACCAGCGCGTCCGGCTCGCCGCCGACGAGCGCAATCAGCCGGTCGCCGTCGACCAGCGGGGCGCTCGCGACGCCGTATACGGGCACGCTCGTGTCGTAGTCGGCTACGTAGTCCTTCTCCCAGCGGACGGCGCCGGTCTCGACGTCGAAGCAGAAGAGCCGGCCGGTGGCCCCGAGCACGTAGACGCGGTCCCCGTCGACGGTCGGCGTGGCGCGCGGCCCGACCGCGTAGGAGTAGACCAGCATGCGGTAGGTCGTCTGCCACTCGTGCGTCCAGAGAATCTCGCCCGTCTGCTCGTCGAGGGCCAGGGCGCGCTCGGTGCCGTCGACGGTGCGCGACTCGGGATCCTCGAACCAGTCGGCGACGAAGATGCGCCCGTCCGAGACCGCCGGCCCCGAGTAGCCTCCGCCGAGCGGCGTGCGCCACGTCACCTTCAACTGCTCCGGCAGCGTCTCCACGATGCCGGTCTCGTGCCAGACGCCGAGGCGGCCCGGGCCGCGGAACTGCGTCCAGTCCTCGGCCAGGAGCGGCGCGGTGGCCGAGAAGGCAGCGACGGCGGCGATGGCGAGGAGCGCCAGGAGGCTCCGCCGCGGAACGTGCGATGCCGAAGTTGGGTTGCCGTGCATGCCTTGGCCTCCGACTGGGCTTGGTCTCGAGTTGGGGTCCGGGTTCCTACCGCCGGACTCGTCCGAACGGGGGGCGCCTACGTGTCTCCCGCGCCGCCCGGGCCGCCGCGGAGGAGATGCGTACCGCCAATGCGGCCAGCGGGTCCGGAGCGCTGACCATCACTCGCCGCGCCTGACGACGACGATCGGTGACTGCGTCAACGTGCCGGCGGGCGGGAAGTCGGCGGCCGGGACACCGGAGAGTCCGGAAGGCACCTCTTCAATCGCGGTCGCCACGATTCGCACCCCTTCCGCCGTGATCCGCGCCGAGCGCAGGGCGCCGTCGCTGACGATGACCGGGTTGACCTGCCACGCGCCGTCCGTGTCGACCGTCGCCTCCCCCTGAAAGAACCACCGGTCGGCGGCGGGGGAGAAGACGAACACCAGGATGCGCTCGGTCGAGATGCCGGCAGAGGTGCCGGCCACGGTCAACTCGCGCCCCACCTCCGCGCCGTCCGCCGGGCTCGTGATCGCAAGCTGCAACTCGGCGGGCTGACCCGGCGCGAATCCCGCGCCGAGCAGCAGCATCGTCAGGCAGAGAGCCGCTCGGGTCATCGGCCTCCTCCTCCCCGGTCGGAGCTTCGTCGCGGCGTCGAATCTCGCAACGCACCGTCCGGCACGCGGACGGAGTTTGCGGCGCCGAATTCCCCAACGCGCCCGTCAGGAACACGCCCGGAGTTTGCGGCGCCGAAATCTCCCAGCGCGCCCCGTCAGGAACGCGCCCGGAGCTTGCGGTGCCGAATCTCCCAACGCGCCCCGTCAGGGGCGCGCAGACGGGTCCACGACACTATCACACACCGGCGCGCGAGCAGTGCTTGACGTGTGCCGCGCGTCCGGCCCATGGTAGGAACGCCCGGCGCGGTGCCGGGCCCCGTTTTGGCGTCACGATCATCGTCCGGCGGCGCGCGGCCGTCGGTCCCGTTGCCCGGGAAGGAGAGTCGCCATGCGTACCGCACCCTTGCTCGCCCGTGCCGCCACCCTGATCGTGCTGCCGGCGTTGGCGGCGGCCGGGGCGGCTGCCCAGCCAGTCGGCCCCGCCGTTGAAACCAGCCTGGGAACGCTCGCGGGCGAGCGCGTCGCGGGCCACGACGAGGTCCTGGTCTTCCGGGGCATCCCGTACGCCGAGCCGCCGGTGGGCGACGCCCGCTGGCGGCCGCCGATCGCCAAGGCGGCGTGGGACGGCACGCGCGCGGCGACGACGTTCGGGCCGGCGTGCTGGCAGGGGCTGACCCCGGAGTCTTCCATCTATACGCGCGGCGACCTCGCGCGCGACGAGGACTGCCTCTACCTCAACGTCTGGACGGCGGCGGAGGACGCGGCCGAGTCCCGGCCCGTGATGGTCTGGTTCCACGGCGGCGGGCACAGCGGCGGGTGGGGCAGCGCCCGGGTCTTCGACGGGACGGCCCTGGCGCAGAAGGGCGCCGTGCTCGTCACGATCAACTACCGGCTGGGAGCGTTCGGCTTCCTCGCCCATCCGGCGCTGAGCGCCGAGTCGGCCCACGGCGCGTCCGGCAACTACGGCCTCCTCGACAAGGTGGCGGCGCTGGCCTGGGTGCGCGACAACATCGCGGCCTTCGGAGGCGACCCGGGCAACGTCACCATCTTCGGGCAGTCGGCCGGCTCGTGGAGCGTCTGCTACCTGATGGCGTCGCCGCTGGCGGCCGGGCTCTTCCACAAGGCGATCGGGCACTCCGGCGGCTGCTTCCGCGGCGGCCGGCCCGACCTCGAGGCCGCGCACGCGCAGGGTCTCGCGGCGGCGTCAGCGCTCGGGGCGGAGGGCGGCGGAGCCGAGGCGCTCGCGGCGCTCCGGGCCCTCGACGCGCCGGCCGTGCTCGACTCGGACCTCGGTTCCGGGGCCATCGTCGACGGCTGGTTCATGCCTCGGGCGGCGCGCGCCATCTTCGACGCCCGCGAGCACAACGACGTGCCGGTCATCGTCGGCGCGCTGGCCGACGAGGGCACCACCCTCTACGCCGGCATGCCGCAGCGAACGGCGGCGGAGCTGACCGCGACGCTGCGCGCCGAGTACGGCGAGCATGCCGACGCCGTGCTCGCCGCCTACGGTCCCGAGGTGGACCGGTCGACCAGGGGCGGCGCGCAGGCCATCCAGGCCGACCGCAGCTTCGTCTGGGAAATGCGGACCTGGGCCCGAGCGGTGGAGGCGGCCGGCAACCGCGCCTACCTCTACTTCTTCAGCCAGGCGCCGCCGGTGTTCCGCATCTACGTCCCCGAGCGCGCCGCCATCGACCTGCCGGACGGACCGCGCAGCTACGGCGCCTACCACTCCGGCGACCTGGCCTACGTCTTTGCCAACACGCGCCTCGTCGGCATCAACTGGACCGACTGGGACCACGAGCTGTCGGACGCGATGTCCGAGTACTGGGTGAACTTCGCGCGCTCCGGCGACCCCAACGGCGGCGAGCTCCCGGCCTGGCCGCGCTACGCGGCCGAGGCCGACCAATGGCTCGAGTTCGGATCCGAGCTCGGGGTCACGACCGGGGTCCGGAAGGACAAGCTGAACCTGTTCGACGTCGTGAACGCGGCGCCATAGCCGAGGCGGGACGCGCGACCCGACCCGCGCCCGCCGGCTCGATCCGCTCCACGCGGTCACCCGCACCTGCGCTGACGCCCATCGGGCTTCCCGCCCGGTGGGCGCCGGTGCGCCTGGTGAGCCTCACACCTCCGACAGGTACCCCAGCGTCCCCGTGCTGTCGCCGAAGCTCTCCACGGGGAGCCCCAGCTTGTCCAGCACGGCGACGTGAAGGTTCGTGAGCGGCGTGTCGGACGGATACCGCAGGTGCCGCCCGCCCGCGATGCTCCCCGCCGCCCCACCCGCGAGCAGCGTCGGCAGGTCGAGATGGAAGTGGAGGTTGCCGTCGCTGATGCCCGACCCGTAGACGAACAGGGAGTGGTCGAGGAGCGAGCCGTCGCCGTCCGGCGTGGCCTGCATCCGCTCCAGGAAGTAGCCGAGCTGCCGGATGTGGTGCGTGTTGATCCGCGCCAGCATCGCGAGGTTCTCGGGGTCGTTCTGGTGGTGGGAGTAGCCGTGGTGGCCGCCCGGCACGCCGATCTCGGGGAACGACCGCCCGCTCACCTCCCGGCCGAACATGAACGTGCTGACGCGCGTCAGGTCGGTCTGGTAGGCGAGCAGCAGCAGGTCGAACATCAGGCGGCAGTGCTGCTCGAACGTGTCCGGAATGCCGACGGGCTGCTCGACGACCGGCAGTTCGCGGTCGCTCTGCGCCTCCGCCATCCGGATGCGGCGCTCGACGTCCCGGACCGCGTCGAGGTACTGCGTCAGCTTGAGCCGGTCGCCCGCGCCGAGGGTGCGCCGGAGACCGCGGGCCTCGTCGGTCACGAAGTCCAGGATGCTGCGGTCCTGCCGCAGGCGCGCCAGCCGCGCCTTGACGTCCGTGCTGTCGGTCGCGCCGAAGAGCCGCTCGAACACCGCGCGGGGGTTGTTCTCCATCGGGAGCGGCGTGGTCGGCGTGCGCCAGGCGATCGTGTTGGCGTAGGCGCAACTGTAGCCCTGGTCGCAGGCGCCGAGCACCTCGACCGAGTCGATGGCCAGCTCCAGCGAGGCGAGCTGCGTCTCCTGCCCGAGCGCGCGCGCCGCGATCTGGTCCATCGAGACGCCGGCCCGGATGTCGGCGCCTTCCGTCTTCTTGACGTGCACGCCGGTCAGCCAGGTCGAGGCGGCGCGGGCGTGGTCGCCGACGCCCTCGCCCTCGCGGGGGATGGCGACCTTGTCGGCGAGGCCGGTCAGGATGTTCACCTGCTCGCGCACCGGCGCCAGCGGCTCGAGGACCGGCGTGAGCTCCAGGGGCGTGCTGATCGCGTCGTCCGCCCCCGGCGGCGTCCACGCGCGCATCTCTACCCCGTTCGGCACGTAGATCGCGCCGAAGCGCCGCACCGGGCGCG
>JAPOYG010000266.1:0-5064 GCA_026706755.1 Acidobacteriota bacterium | reverse complement strand
CGCCAGCGGCCGACCGCGTCGAAGTTCTCGAGGGCGAAGCCGAGCGGGTCGATCTGCGCGTGGCAGGTCGAGCAGGCCGGGCTGGCCCGGTGCTGCGCCATCCTTTCGCGCATCGATGCCGGCCGCTCCGCCGCGCCGTCGTCCTCGGCGAGATCCGGGATGTCTGGCGGCGGCGGGGGCGGCGGCGCACCGAGCAGGTTCTCGAGCAGCCACTTGCCGCGCACCACCGGAGAGGTGCGGTGCGGATAGGAGGTGACGGTGAGGATGCTGCCGTGGCCGAGCAGGCCGGGCCGCCTCTGGTCGCCGTGCGCCACGCGGCGGAAGTGGCTGCCGTAGACGTTCGGGATGCCGTAGTGGCGGGCCAGGCGCTCGTTGACGAACGTGTAGTCGGCGCGCAGCAGGTCGTGCACGCCGCGGTCCTCCCGGAGCTGGCTCTCGACGAACAGTTCGGTCTCCCGGCGCAGGGCCCGGCGCAGGTTGTCGTCGAACTCGGGGAACCGCGTGGCGTCGGGCGCCACGGTCCGCAGGTTGCGCAGGTACAGCCACTGTCCCGCGAAGTTCTCCACCAACGCGTCCGAGCGCGGGTCGTCGAGCATCCGCCGGACCTCGCGCTCGAGCCGCTCGGGATCCTGCAGGTCGCCGCGCGCGGCCGCTGCGAGGAGCTCGTCGTCCGGAATGCTGCTCCAGAGGAAGAACGACAGCCGGGAGGCGAGGTCGAGGTCGCCGATGCGGTACGGGGCCCCGGGGGCGACGCCGGCCGGGTCCTCCTCGATGCGGAAGAGGAACTTCGGCGACACGAGCAGCGCTTCGAGTGCCCACCGAACGCCCTCCTCGAAGCCGCCGCCGGCTTCCCGCCCCGCCTCGTAGGCGGCGAGCAGGGGAGCGACGTCGGCCTCGGTCACCGGGCGCCGGTAGGCGCGGCGGGCGAGCGAGCCGAGGATCTCGCGGGCGCACGGCCCCTCCGCCGCGGCGCGGTCGGGGACGCAGGTGAAGATGACGGCCCGGCTCGGCGTGCCGGTCGGCGTCCGACCGTCGTAGGGACCGATCACCGCGATCTGCTCCACCGACGGCGCGTTCGGGTAGAGGGTGAACGCGAAGCTGGTGATCGGCGGCGGCGGCGGGCGTCCGTCGACCGGGAGCGTCCGCTCGAGCGCCTCGACGAACGAGACGCCGACGCGCCGCGTGCCCGCCCGCACCGGCAACCGCACTTCCAGCGTCCGGCGGCGGCCGAGGTCGAAGCGCGCGACGCGCGCCCGGTCCAGCCGTACCTCGAGCTGGTGCCCGGCCCGCGCCCGGCCGCGCAGGGAGATGCGGATGACGTACTCCGCGTCGAGCGGGAAGTGGTGGCGTACCGCGAGCCCGCCGCGCGATCCGAACGGCAGTTCGTCGCCCACCCGGCCGTCCTGCGCCAGGAGCGGCGACGTCCGGTAGGCGGCGGTCGTCGGCCGCAGCGTCGGGTCGCCGACCGCGCTCCGGCTGATGCGGGCCGCGGCCAGCAGGTAGCGCTCGAGCAGTCCGGGGGAGACGGACAGGACGTCGCCGACGTTGTCGAAGCCGTAGCTCGACTCGTCGGCCGGCAGCAGCGCGCGGCCGTCGACCTCCAGGGCCAGCAGGTCGCGGATCGCGTTGACGTACTCGGTCCGGTTCAACCGTTGCACGGCCGGGCGGCCCGGATCGGGATTGGCTTCCGCGAAGCGGTCGAGTGCCCCCTCCAGGTACGCGACTGCGTCGGCGTAGGCCCCGGGATCGGGACGGGGGCGCGGCGAGGGCGGCATCGTGGCGATACGGAGCTTCCGCACCACCTTCTCCCATGTCGCCGCGTCCGCTGCGACGTGCTCCGGGTCGACGTCGGCCAGCGTCAGCCCGGCGGTTCGAAGCCGGTCGTTGTGGCAGGTGACGCAGAAGCGATCGAGCAGGGCGCGCGTCGACGCGGCCGTGGCCGGCGCGCCCTCGAGCGCCAGTGACGAAGCGGCGGCGCCGCCCGCCGGCAACACCGGGGCCGCGCCCCCGGGCGCTCGCGCGCTCGCGGCGGCGCGGGACGAGCTGAACCCGTCCCGCGAAGGGGCCGCGCCGGCGGTCGCCTGCGCGTTCGCGCCGGGGGTCAAGGCCCCGAGGGCGAACGCCGCCGCGATGCCGGCGGCGCCGATCGCCTGCCTCGTTCTCGTCATTCTCTTCGATCGGCCGGCGCCCGCTCGCCGGCGCACGGTCACGGTCTCACGGTCGCAGCGCCTCCGCGCCGGCCTCGTCGCCGTAGCTGGTCAGGCCGAACGTCAACTGGATGCCCGCCGCGGGATCGGCCCCGAGGGCGCGGAGCTCGGCCGCCGCCTCAGCGTGACGGACGAACGTGGTGCAGCAGATGAGATGGCCCTCCGCGATGCGCAGCGGAGTCTGCCGCGCCGCGTTCCGCGCGTCGATGTCGGCGCCGCGGTCCACCAGGAACCGGACGACGCGGTTCGCGTTGTGGTAGGCGGCGGCGTGCAGCGCCGTCTCGCCATGCGCGTTCGCCGCGTTGACGTCGAGGCCCGAATCCAGGCCGGCGACGAGCGCTTCGACCGCCTTCTCCTCGGTCCAGTCGTAGTAGGTGATGTCGGTCGCGGCCCGCTTGCCGAGGCCGGCCGCCAGCATCAGCGCGTTCGTCCCGTCATCCGTCGTCCGCGTCGGGTCCGCGCCGGCAGCCGCCAGGAGCCGCATCATCGCCGCGTCGGCGGACTTGGCCGCCACCAGGAACGGCGTCGAGCCGATCTGCGTCAGCCGTCCCGAGCCCGGGGAGGTGAAGACGCCGATCTCGAACGCGTTCGTCAACCGCTGCGGCCGCTCGAGGCGTGCGTCGGGGTCGGCGCCGCGGGCCAGCATGGTCTCCGCGATGGCCAACTGCCCGGTTGCCGCGGCCAGATGCAGCGCCGCGTAGCCGGCCTCGGCGGGACGCGGGTCGGCGCCCCGCTCGAGCAGCAGGCGTGCCACCGTCGCGCGGCGCTTGGTCAGCGCCAGCATCAGCGCGGTCACGCCGTCGGGCCCCGCGTCGTCCACGTCGGCCCCGGCGGCCAGCAGCACGCCGACCACCTCCGGGTCGCCGGCCAGCACGGCGTGCAGCAACGGCGTGAACCCGCCCTCCGGCCGCGGCGGGTCCCGATCCCCGTCGCGCGGCAGCACGGCGGGATTGACCGCCTCGAGCGGGCTCAGCACGACCGCTTCCCGCACGATGGGCCGCCCCTGCCGGGTCCGGACGCGGGTGCGGGCCCGAACGTCCGCCCCGACCTCGGCGAGCAGCGTGGCTACCCGCGGGTGGCGTTCCGCCGCCGCCCACATGAGCGCGGTGTGACCTCCGAGGGTCGCCTGGTCGACGTCGGCGCCGGCCGCGACCAGGCGCCGCACGACGGGGGCGGAGCCGGCCCTGGCGGCCATCATGAGCGCCGTCTCGCCGGCCGGCCGCGCCGCGTTCGGATCGGCACCCGCGGCCAGCAGCCGTTCCACCATCGGCGTGCTGCCGTTGGCGCTCGCCAGCATCAGCGGGGTCACTCCGAGGTCGTTGGCCGCGTCGGGGCCGGCGCCGGCGCTCAGCAGCAGATCGGCGATGTCGAGGTCGTCCCAGTGCGCCGCCCAGGCCAGGGCCGTGGCCCCGTCGGCCTGCGGCGCGTCGGGATCCACCTCCGTCGCCACGAGCGCCCGCACGGTGCGCGCATCGCGGTTCTCCGCCGCATCCGCCAGCGGGCTGTCGGAGGTCGGACCCGCGCGCGCGGCGCGGGCAGGCGGAGCGCTGGCGGCGGGCGGCACGGGAGCGGGGAGCGGCCCGGCACCGGGGGACGGCACGGGAGCGGCGAGCAGCGCGGCGCGGGCGGGCGGTACGGGAGCGGTCAGTCCCACGGCGCCGGCGGGCGGAACGACACCCGCAAGAGGAAGAACGCCGGCGGCCAGGAGGAAGCCGGCGCGGAGCGCCGTGCCGCGCGCGCGCTCCCGAACGGACGCTGACGGATCGCGCGAGGCAGCCACTTCCATGTCCAGGCTTTGTTCGGAGCATCCTACCGCACGCTCTGCGCCGGTTTCCAGTTGCGGCGAGGGAACCGGTGCGGGCGCGCGGGGCCGCCGAGTCGTGACTGGGATGGCCCGCCAACCTGATTCATCGATGTCGCCGAACTCGTCCTCATCGCGATGATCACCTTTTGACACCACGATGCCTCACTCTTAGCATCATGTGATGAGGACGACGCTGAGTCTGGATGACGATGTCGCCGCCAAGCTGCAGGAGGAAACCCGGCGCCGGAAGACGAGCTTCAAGGCGGTCGTCAACGATTGCCTGCGTCGAGGGCTCGAGGCGCCGTCGGAGGCGGAGCTTGCCACGCCCTTCTCGGTCGAGCCGCGGCCTATGGGTCTCAGAGCCGGTCTCGACCTCGACGACATCGGCGGACTCCTCGAGCTCCTCGACGGACCGGTGCGGCGATGACGCTGGTCGACGCCAACGTGCTGCTCTACGCCTACGACTCCGAGAGTCCCCATCAGGCGCCGGCGCGGCAGTGGCTCGCGGCCGAGTTGTCCTCGGGCCGGCCGGTGCGGCTCGCCCTGATCTGCGAGCAGGGTCAGGCCAGCGGCGCGATGGTGATGGACGCCCATCTCGCGGCCCTGGCGCTGGAGCATGACGCCTCGATCGCAACGACAGACCGCGACTTCACCCGCTTTCCGGGCATCGACATCCTGAACCCGATCGAAGCCGCGGGTGACGACCGGCGCCGTTGAGCGGGCGCCGCCCGCCTGCCAGTCGCCGACCAACCGGGTCGCGGGCGTGCGGGAACTTGCACCCGGCGCGGGCTCGGGACCGGCGCCGGTGACGACCGGCGCGCGGGCGCGCGGGAACTCGGGACACCCGTTGCACGTCACAATGGCCCGATGAAGCGATGGAGGGCGACCGCCCTCTGGCTGGGCGGGGCGGCCCTGATCGCTGTCGCCGCGGTCCTTCTGCTCGCCGGCGGTGACGGCGAGACGGAGGTGGATCGACTCGCACGCCTGCTCGACCTCGAGCCGGGCGACACGGTGGCCGACGTCGGGGCCGGCAACGGCTGGCTGAGCGTCGAG
>JAPOYG010000428.1:4999-7631 GCA_026706755.1 Acidobacteriota bacterium | reverse complement strand
TCGTCCGGCGGCATCGGCGCGTCGTCCCCGCCGTGCTGGTGGCCGTCCGGCATGCTCGGCGCGGCCGGCGGGTCGGAGGACGCCGGCGGGCGCTCCTCGCCGTGCCGGTGCTCGGCCGGCATGGCCGACGCGTCCGTACCCGAGTCCAGGTTGCGGATGGCCGCCGTGAGGTTGCTCTCGGAGTCGATGAGGAACTGCGCGGACAGGACGATCGTGTCCCCGTCGTCGATTCCGTCGACCACTTCCCACACGCCGTCGCCGTAGCGGCCGAGGGTGACGGCGGCGACCTGGAACGTTCCCGGGGACCGCTCGAGGACGACCAGGTCGCGGGTGCCGCCGCGGATCACGGCCTCCTCCGGCACCGCGAGCGCGTTGCGGGCTACCGGGACGTCGAACGTCACGTTGGCGTACATGCCCGCGCGCAGTGTGAGGTCGGGATTCTCGAGCTCGATCGACACGGTCATCGTGCGTGTCCGTTCGTCGAAGTGGGGGTACAGGTAGCGCACGGAGCCGTTGTATGGGCGGCCGGGCAGGTAGGGGAGCTCGACCCGCGCCCGCTGGCCGACGCGCATGGCCTCCACCTGGTGCTCGAAGACCTCGACGTCGACCCAGATGGTCGTCAGGTCGGCCATCTTGTAGAGGTTCATGCCGGCCTCGACGTACATCCCGTCGAGGGCCTGGTCCATCTTCTCGACGACGACCCCGGTGACGGGGGAGAGGACCGACAGCGTCCGGCGCGGCGTCCGCTCCCGCTCCAGGGTCGCGATCTGCTCGTCCGTGATGTCCCAGTAGCCCAGCCGGGTCCGGCTCGACGCGACGAGCGAGCGCGCCCGCTCGGCAATCGCGGGGTACTCCGCCGTCTCGAGGCGCGCCGCGTAGTCGACCGCCTGCAGGTACTCCATCTGGGTGGTCACGAGCTGCGGGCTGTAGATGTCGAACAGGATCTGTCCCTCCTCGACCGTCTCGCCGAGGTAGTTCACCGCCACGTTCTCGATCCAGCCGTCGTACTTCGTGTTGACCCAGGCGATCTGCCGGTCGTTGTGGGCCAGCGTGCCCACGGTCCGGATGGACTGGGCGATGTCGCGCCGCGCGACGGGCGCGCTGCGCACGCCGATGCTCTGCGTGAAGCCGGGGTCGACCCGGACCGTGCCCGGCGGCAGCGGCTCCGCGCCGCCCGCGTACACCGGGACGAGTTCCATGCCCATCGGCGACCTGCCCGGGCGGTCCGACGTGAACGTCGGGTCCATCGGCGCACGCCAGTAGAGGATCTCCCGGTCGTCACGGGAGGGCGGTGCGTCCATCGGCGCGGCGGCCGCGGACGGAGCCGCCTCGCGGAACGCCGGCGGGAGCTGGGACGGCCACGCCCAGCCGGCGGGGTTGGAGGCCACCAGTACGGCGGCCGCGATGCCGAGCGCGAAGCCGACGGCGCCGACTGCGATCGCGCGGGTCATGGCGTCCTCCCGGCTCTCGGGACGCGCGTGCCGACCGCGCGTTCGAGGGCGGTGAGAGCGATGAGGAGATCGGAGAGGTAGCGCGCCCGCATCGAGCGGACGTCGATCCGCGTCCGCTCGCCGTCGAGCAGCTCGAGCACGCCGAGCTGGCCGGTCTCGTACGCCGTCTCGGTGGCGCGCAACGCCTCGTCGGTCTGCGGCAGGAGCACCGTGTCGAGCAGATCGATCTGCCGGTCCAGGGTCTCGAGGCGTACCAGCGCCTCCTGCACCTCCATCTCCATGGCGTTGCGAGCCGCCGCCCGGTCCCGAGCGTGGGCGCGCAACTCGTCCTGCGCCTGCTCGATGCCGGCGCGGTTCTTCGATCCCCAGAGCGGCAGCGAGACCCCCACCGAGACCGTCACCGCGTTCCTGCCGTCATCCGCCGACGGCGGGAGCGCGGCCAGGTCGCCCCGGCGACCCACATTGGTCACGCCCACACTGGCCGTGAACCCCGGCCGGGCGGCCAGCCGCGCCAGCTCGAGGGACCGCTCGCTGCCTTCGATGAGCGTGGCGGCGGCTCGCAACTCGTGGCGGCTCCGCTCGCCCAGGCGGTAGAGCTCCTCGCGGTCGGCCTCGACGGCGGGCCGCACCAGGGGTGGGACGGGCGGTACGGGTTGCTCGGGGGGGCGATCGAGGGCCGTGTTCAGGTGCGCGGCGAGCGCCGCGCGCTGGCGCTCGAGGAGGTAGCGGCGGTCGACCACGCGGGCGATCTCCGCCTGCAGCCGAATGACGGCCTGCTGCAGGCCGTCGCCCGTCGCGTACCGGGCTCGCGCCAGCGTCTCGTAGTGCTCCAGCAGCGACTGCTCCTCGCGGGCGAGCTCGAGGTCCGCGTCGACGTAGGCGAGGTGGTAGTAGGTCCTCTTGACATCGGCGACGATGTCCCGCCGTGCGGCCTGGTAGCGGTGGTAGAGCGCCGTCGCCTCCAGCAGGGCGACCCGGCCGCGGAGCTCCAGCGTTCCGAACCACGGAAAGGCCTGGCTCAGCGTGACGGCGTTGAGCTGCGGGCCGACCCGGGTCTCGACGCTCCGCAACGCCTGGGTGAAGCTGACGACCGGGTCCGGCAACGCCGTGACCTGGGGCACGCGCTGCCGGGCGGCGTGGTAGCGGGCGAGCGACCCGAGCGCCGTCGGATTGCGCTCGAG
>JAPOYG010000428.1:0-4422 GCA_026706755.1 Acidobacteriota bacterium | reverse complement strand
GCCGCCATGACCGGGCAGACGAGCGTGGCGGCCAGCAGCACGAGGCCAATCGTGGCGACGAGCGATCTGCAGGCACGACGCATCCACTCATGCTCGCAGATCCCGGGTCCCGCAAGCAACCGGCTCCTTCAGACGCCCGCCGGCGAGCGCGAGGTCCGGATCCCGGCCGCGGCAACCGGCACGCCAGCGCCGCCAACCCCGCCGCAGGCTCCGTGTTCGACCCCAGCCCCATCGCCCGGGGGCCTGCGCCGCGGAACTCCGCTGCGTTGCCTTCTACGCCGCAAACCTCCTAGATTTACGGCATGCCACACGTCAGCGGCCGCCACTTCCTGCAGATTCCGGGTCCGACCAATGTCCCGGAGGGGGTGCTGCGCGCGATGGCGGCGCCGACCATCGACCATCGCGGGCCCGAGTTCGCGGCGCTGACGCGCGAGGTGCTGGCCGGGATGGCGGCCGTGATTCGGACCCGGCAGCCGGTGGTGCTGTTCCCCGCGTCGGGCACCGGGGCCTGGGAGGCGGCCCTGGCGAACACGCTGTCGCCGGGCGACCGGGTGCTGATGGCCGAGACGGGCCACTTCGCGACGCTGTGGAGGGACATCGCGCTGCGGTTGGGACTCGATCCGGTCTTCGTTCCCGGCGACTGGCGCCGCGGCGTCGACGCGGCCGGGATCGAGGCACGCCTTGCGGAAGACGGCGGGCACGGGATTCGGGCCGTCTGCGTCGTTCACAACGAGACCTCCACGGGGGTGACGAGCGACATCGCCGCCGTGCGCCGCGCCCTCGACGCGGCCCGCCACCCGGCGCTGCTGATGGTCGACACCATCTCGTCGCTGGCGTCCATCGACTACCGTCACGACGAGTGGGGCGTGGACGTTACCGTGGGAGCATCGCAGAAGGGACTGATGCTCCCCCCGGGCCTCAGCTTCAACGCGGTCGGCGAACGCGCCCTCGCCGCCCACGGCGCCGCGCGGCTGCCGCGCAGCTACTGGGACTGGGCACCCATCCTCCGCGCCAACGAGCGAGGGTTCTTCCCCTACACGCCGGCCACGAACCTCCTCTTCGGGTTGCGGGAGGCGCTCCGCATGCTGCAGTCCGAGGGGCTGGAGCGGGTCTTCGCGCGTCACGACCGCCACGCCGAGGCGACGCGCCGCGCGGTGCAGGCCTGGGGGCTGGAGCTGCTCTGCGCCAACCCGTCCGAGTACAGCTCGTCGCTCACGGCGGTGCTCACGCCGTCCGGCCACGATGCCGCGGGCCTGCTCGACGTGATCCTCGAGCGGTTCGACATGGCGCTCGGCGTCGGCCTCGGCAAGCTGGCGGGCCGGGTCTTCCGCATCGGCCACCTCGGCGACCTCAACGACCTGAGCCTGCTGGGCACGCTCGCCGGCGTCGAGATGGGCCTCGGCCTCGCGTCCATTCCGCATCGGAGCGGCGGCGTCGACGCCGCGATGACCTACCTCGCTTCCAGCGCCCGCCCGGCAATCTCGACGACGGCCGCGAAGTAGCCGTAGCCGCGCCCGGCGCGCCCGCCGCCGCGCGCGCCCCCCGTCCGCCGCCGCCGCGTACGCGATAATTGCCACGTGCCGGTTGCGGCCGCGTGTCGATTCCTGCCACGTCGGCCGGCCGGCGGAGGTCGGACACCGTGGCACAGGCCAGAAGCGTCGGGTTCGGCGGCCTCGCCGTTCTCGCGCTCCTCCTCGCGGTACCCTCGGCGGAGGCGCAGCTCGTCGAACGCGTGATCGACGGCGACACCGTCGTCGTTCGGGGCGTCGGTCGGGTGCGGCTGATAGGCGTCGATACCCCGGAGACGGTCGATCCGCGCAGGGCGGTCGAGTTCTTCGGCCGGGAGGCGAGCGCCTTCACGAAGCGCCTGCTCGAGGGGCAGCGGGTGCGCCTGGAGTACGACCGCGAGCGGACCGACCGGTACGGCCGCACCCTCGCCTACGTCTACCTGCGCGACGGCACCTTCGCGAACGCCGAGATCGTTCGAAGGGGCTACGGTCACGCGTACACCCGCTTTCCCTTCCGTTACCTCGATCGGTTCCGGAGGCTGGAGCGGGAAGCGCGGGAGGCAGGGCGGGGCCTGTGGGCGGGCGGAGCCGCGAACGCGCAAGCGGTGGGGCGTGCGCGAAGCGGGCGCCCCGCCTCGCGAACGCAGGGCGCGGCGCCGGCCCGCTGGGACGACAACGGCAACGGCCGGATCTCGTGCGCCGAAGCCCGCCGCCACGGCATCGCCCCGGTGCCGCGGGGCCACCCGGCGTACCCCTTCATGAACGACCGCGACGGCGACGGCGTCGTCTGCGAATAGCCCGGACCCGGCGCGGGCGCGCCGGGAAACCGAAAAAGCGGCCCACCTGGGGCGCCGGAGCGCGCCGGACGGGGCGTTGGGAGCCGCAGACCGCCGGCGGGGCGCGGCGGGCCGGGCCGCGCGCAGCGACCCGACCCCGCCGCACGGAGTGCTACGAGCGGACCCGGATGACGACGCGACGGTTCTGCGCCCGTCCTTCCGCGGTGTCGTTCGGCGCCGCCGGGCGTTCCTCGCCGAAGCTCAGCACGCTCATGCGGTGCAGCGGCACGTTGTACTGGTCGTAGAGGTAGAGCTTCACGCTGTCGGCGCGCTGCATGCCGAGCTGCATGTTGCGGCGCACCGAGCCGGTCGAGTCCGTGTGCCCTTCGATCTCGAAGTACACGTTCTGCGGATCGGCCTGGAGCTGGCCGATCAGCTGGTCGACCCGGGCGCGGGCGGCGTCCGGCAGCTCGGCCCGGCCGAGCTCGAAGCCGCCCTGGGCCTCGCTGATCGTGACCTCGAACATGAACCGGTTGACCTCTTGCTCGACCCCGCCCACGCGCGTGTTGACCGCCTCTGCGGCCTCGTTGGCGGCGTCCGCCGTCTGCTGGCTCATCTCCGCCGCCTGCCCGGCCGCCTGGGCGCGCTGGTCGACGACGCCGATCTGCTCCTCGTTCTGAAGCGTGCGCTCCTGCGTTTCCTCGACGGTGGCCGCCAGCGTGTCGACCTTGGCGTCGACCACGGCGGCTTCCCGGCGCACGAAGCCCCGCGTCGCGCACGCCGACGCGACGAGCGCGACCACTGCCACCAACGCTACCTGCTTCAGCATCATCCGCATGGGTCCTCCTCGAGCAACGTGTGTCTTCTTCGATTCAGTCGCGCCCGTCCCGCCACGTAGCCGCTGCGGGCCTGGACAGTCCAGTCATTATCCGACATTCGAATCCGGATCGGATGCCAGCCGCGCCGGAAACCCGGCTTGAACGTCACGACGTACTGGTAGCGCAGCCCTTCGAGCACGTGCGCGAGCGCCTCCCGCACGTCGTCCCCGGTGCTCGTCGCCCGGACGGTGCCGCCGGTCCAGCGTGCGAGGTCGGCAAGGGTGGCGGTCACGGCGGCGCTGTCGGCGCCGGCCGCACCCCCGGCGCCGTCGCGCAGGTCGAGCGGGCCGCCCACCGTGATGAGGTGGACCGGGACCGACACCTCGCTGGCCACCCGCGAGACCTCCTCCGGGGTGCGCCGGCTGCCCGTGTCGACCCCGTCGGTCATTACCAGCAGCGCGTGGTGGCTGCTGCCGAAGCTGCCGACGAGGGTGGCCGTGTCGGCCACCGCATCGTAGAGCGACGTCTTGCCGTAGGGCTGCTCCGTGCCCTTCTCGGTCAGGTCGTCGAACCGAGCGAGCTCGTCCGTGAACGGCACGACCTCCCGCAGGACGGTGTCGAAGGTGAACAGCGCCAGCTCGTCGCGGCCCGGTTGCAGGGCGTCGACCACGGCGTCGACCGCTCTCCAGGCCCGGTCGATGTTGTGGTCGATGGCCATGCTGCCGCTGACGTCGACGAGGACGGCGATGCGGAGCGCCGCGCTGCTCGGGAAGACGCTGTCGATGGGGCGCCCGAAACCGCTGTCGATGAGCCGGAAATCGGAAGCCTCGAGACCGCGGACGACGCGCCCCCGACCGTCGCGCACGGCAACGTTGATCGTCACCATGTCGACGCCCGAGGTGAAGATGGGCGCCGGGGCGCGGTCCACTACCGTCGGTCGCCCCTGGCCGTACGAGGGTGGGCCGGAGAGCAGCAACGCACCCAGCAGGAACGCGAGTCGGGCAACAGGCATGGTCCGGACCGCGCGGACTTGCCGGCGGCTCCCCCTGATTCTACGGATTTTGCGCCGACGCGTATAGCCGGAGTGCCCGGTGACGGCGTCAATGCGGCGCGACGACCTGTCCTGCCCGGCACCCGGCGCTGACCGCACCGTACTCGCACTCGATCGTCGCATGGCCGATGCCGTGCCGGTCGAGGACGTGCCGGACGGAGCGCTTGACCCGCTCCGCCAGTCGCGTGTCGGGTTGCTCGATCACGACGTGGCCTTCGAACGAGCGCTCCGACTCGTCGAGCGCCCAGACATGCAGGTGGTGCACGTCG
>JAPOYG010000560.1 GCA_026706755.1 Acidobacteriota bacterium | reverse complement strand
ACGGTGCCGACGGCTTCGGCGCCGCCACCCATGGCTTCGGCGAAGCTCCCTCGCATCCACAGTCGCAGACCATGACCGCGCGCGAGGCTTTGCTCGGCAGCAGCTTCGCGGCGACGGGCGCGCGGGACGGCAGCGGCGGCAGCCTCGCGCTCTGGGGCCGGGCGGCGCAGTCGAGCTTCGACGGCCGCGAGGGCGCGTTCTCGCTCGACGGCGAGGCCACGACGGCCATGCTGGGTGCGGACTACGCCAGGGGCAAGTGGCTGGTCGGGCTCGCGCTGATGCAGAGCGAGGGCGAGGGCGGCTACCGCGATACCGACATCACGCCCCGCCCCGCCTCCCAGGACTGCCCGGCGGCGGACGACGGCACGAAGCCGGAGCGGTGCCGCCAGGCGGTGCGGACGGGCGGCGGCAAGGTCGAGGCGTCGCTGACGGCCGCGGTGCCCTATGCGGCGTTGCAGGCGTCGGAGCGCCTCAGGCTCTGGGGCGCGGCGGGCCATGGCTCGGGCGAGGTGAAGCTCACGACCGGCATGGGACAGGCGCTCAAGGCCGACATCGACTGGACCATGGCGGCGGCGGGGTTGCGGGGCGACCTGCTGCCTCCGCCCGCCGAGGGCTCCGGCCCGGCGCTGGCGCTGACCTCGGACGCGCTGTGGGCGCGCACCGCCTCGGAGAAGACGGCGGAGCTTGCGGCGGGCGAGTCCGACGTGACCCGGCTCCGGCTCGGTCTGGAGGGAAGCTGGCGCGTCGCCATGGAAGGCGGCGGCAGCATCGTGCCCAAGCTCACCCTCGGCGCGCGCCACGACGGCGGCGATGCCGAGACCGGCTTCGGGGTCGAGCTCGGCGGCGGGCTCGCCTGGAACGATCCCGGTCTCGGGCTCACGCTCGACATCGAGGGCCGCACCCTGATCGCCCACGGCAACGACGATCTGAAGGACCGGGGCTATGCGGCCTCGCTGGCCTTCGATCCCGACCCGGCGACCCGGCGGGGGCCGTCGTTCAGCCTGCGCCAGGACTGGGGCGGGCAGGCGACGGGCGGGCTCGACGCGCTGTTCGCCCCCAACCCGCTGGAGAAGCGCACGGGGAGCGGCGAGGCGACGAGCCGCTGGCAGGCGGAGGCGGCCTGGGGCTTCCCGGCCTTCGGCGACCGCTTCACCGGCAGCCCGCATGTCGGGCTGGGGCTTGCCACCGGCACGCGCGACTGGACGCTCGGCTGGCGGCTGACGCCGGCGGCCGCCAATGCCAACGCGCCCGACCTGTCGCTGGGCCTCAAGGCCACGCGACGGGAGAGCGATACCGCCGAGGCGGAGCACAGCGTCGGGTTCGAGATCACGGCCCGTTGGTGAGCGGCGCGGGCGGACGCGCGCTGCCATGGAGACCGGAGACGGCATCCGGACGTGGCTGTTCCTGCGCCGCATCGAGGACTACCGGGCGGCCTGGCGGGCACAGGCCGGCCCGGCGGCCGCGCCCGGCGCGGACCATGCTCCCGAGCCGGAAGGGCAGGAGTTCCCGATCCGCATCCAGACGCCGGCCGACCTGGAGGCGGCGCGTTTCGACCTTCTGGCCTGGCAGGACCCGCACGGCGAGGGCGGTCCCGCCTCGCCCTTCTGGGTGCAGGAAGGCATGGCGGAGGCGGCGATCGCGCCCGATGCCGAGCCGCTTGCCGAGATGGTCGCGGCGGGCGGCGGTTCGGTCGAGGGGCTCAGGCTGCTGGACGGCGATCTCGTGCTCAAGATCGAGCATGGCGGGCGGGCGGTGCAGATCCTGCTGCGCGGCGCCGGGCCGTTTCCTCCGGGCGCGGGCATCGAGCTGCGCTACCCGTTCGGGCTCCGCATGCCGCACGGCATGCGCCGGCTGCTCGACTTCTGGCAGGTGGCGGGCCGCCCGCCCCCTCCTCCCTGAGGCAGGTCGAGGAGGATCGCAACCTGGCGATCGTCATGGACGGGCTGCGGCGGGGCAAGAAGCCGCGCCCCATCGCCATCGACGTCTGGGGCGCCGGGCGGGTCGCCGAGGAATGGCGCCGCCGCGAGTGGATGCGCTCGCAGATGCGCCGCTGGATCCCCAAGGCGGAAGCGCTCGCGGCCGGCGGCTGGCGCGAGACCGTGCCGCGCCGCCTGCCCGAGGAGTGAGGGGAACGCCGACAGCAGCAGGTCGGCAGCCGGACGGACGTGAACCGACCGGCATCCGTCACATCCCGAGATCGAGGCCCTTGCCCGTGCCGCGCTCGCGCGCCGGCGCCTCGCGCGGCTTCGCCGGGCCCGCATCCCCGCGTTCCGTTGCCGGCGGCATACCGCTCCCGCGTTCCGGTTGCCGGGCGGCCTCGCGCGAGACCCCGGCGGCATCGCGGTCCCGCTGCCGCGCCCCGCCGGCTCCGGGTCCGGCCTCCCGGTCCCGCTGCTGCCCGTCTCTCCCGTCCTCCGCGGCCTTGCCGGCGTCCGCGCGCGGCATCTCGCCGACGGCTTCGAGCGCCGCGATGCGCTCGCCGGTGGCGGCCTCGAGCTGCGCCCTGAGCTCGGCCGCGTCGTCGGTGACCAGCTCGGCCCGGTCGCGGGCGCGGGATATCTCGACATAGAAGCTCTTCTGCGTGGTGAGATGCTTGTGCCGCGCCTCCATGGCGGCGATCACCCGGTCCACCGTGCGGCCCTGGAAGGCGTGCACGGTGGACGCCCAGGCATGGTCGAGATGGCGCAGCTGCGGATCGCCCTTGCCCAGCTCCAGCCTGCGGCCGTCCTCCAGGCGGAACGTCACGCGGTCCCCCTTCACCGCCGCCACCTCGGCGGTGCGGGCGTTGACCAGGCCGAGGCCGGCGTCGTTGCGGGTCCAGCGGATGCGGTCGCCCGCCCTGAGCTCGATCTCCTCGGCCCGGTAGACCTCGCTGCCGCCCCGTCGTCCGCCGATTTCGGACGGGCGCCAGCGCACGGTCCCGCCCTTGTCTTCCAGCAGCACCTCGCGGTTGCGGTGGTCGACGCCCATCACCCTGCGCTCGTCGCCCTTCGCCACGCCGATCCGCTTGTAGGGCCGGTGGAACGCGACCACGTCGCCGGGCGCATAGTTGCCGGCAAGCGCCTTTTCGGCATTGGTGTAGCCCTTCGAGAGCAGCCGTTCGGATTGCATGGCGAGACCGTGGAGGCGGCCCTCGCGGGCAAGGCGCTCGCGGATGTGGCCGTTGATCTGCTGGCGCAGCGCGTGCGAGGGCGCCATGACGCCGGTGGTTGCGCGCCCCTCCTCGGACAGCCTGAGCCAGCGGGCCGCCACGGCACCCGCGAGATTGTCCGCCTTCGCCTCGGCGACGTTGGGACCGAGCCTGTCGAAAGCGCGCACGATGTCGCCCTTCAGGCTCGCCTCGACCGCTTCCTTCAGCGCCGGATCGCGCTGGCGCATGATCTCGTCCATGGTGGCGGTCTTCATGCCGGCGGCCTGGAGCTGGGCGAAGGGCTTGCCGGCGTCCACCGCATCGAGCTGCTTCGCATCGCCCACCAGCACCACGCGGGGAATGCGGAGCTCGCCCGCGATCCTGAGCAGGTCGCGCGCCTGCACGGTGGAGGCGAGCGAGCCCTCGTCGACCACGAGGATGGTCTTCGCGAAGGCGGCGCGCATCTCCCTGGCGCCCTTCCTCGTGAGCCTGCCCTCCGCCACCCCGGCATTGCGGGCGAGGAAGCGCTGCAGGGTCTCGGTCGGGATGCCGGCCTCGGTTGCCAGCGTCTCGGCGGCGGAAGCCGAGGGCGCAAGCCCCGTCATGCGCCAGCCCTTCTTCTCCGCGAGCGCGCGCGCCCGGTTCAGCATGGTGGTCTTCCCCGTGCCCGCGTAGCCTTGCACGCCGACCGTCCGGTCCTTCGCCGACAGGATCAGCTTCACGGCGTCCTTCTGGCCGGCCGTCAGCGGGCCGCGGCTGAGATGCCCCTGCACCTGCCAGCCGCGCATCGGCGCCCGGCCGCGCCCGTCGCCGGCGCGCCACAGCGCCACGGTCTCGCGCTCCTCGGCCACGGTGCGCTCGAGGCTGAGCGAATCCTCCGCGCCCGGCAGGTCCACGGCATGGAGGGCACCGCCCTTCTCGAGGGCGGCGACCTCGCGCTCGGCTTCTTCCATCGCGATCGCGCCCGGCGCGTGGGCGAGCGCGGCGGCGAAGAGATCGGCGCGCGGGAATACCGCCTGGCGCTCGGAGAGATGCGCCAGCGCCCAGCCGACCGCCTCCGCCGCGGGCGACGGCGGTGCGGCGTCCGCGGCCGCATCGCGGCCGGGCGCCCGGTCCGGCCCGTCGAACGGCCGCTCCGCCTGTCGCGTAGCGCCCGCCGATCTGTCCGAAGCGGCTGCCGGCGAGGCGCCGCCGATGCCGTTGCGCGTTCGATCCGCCGTTTCCCGCTCCGGTGAGACGGATTTCTCGACAGCCTCGGCGACCAGCGCGCGGGCATCGAAGCCGCGGTCGGCGGCCTGGTGCCGCCAGACGCCGCCCAGTTCCCGGCGGTCGATGTCGCGCTTGGCCGCCCGCGTCATCAGCGCCGCCCGCTCGGCCAGACGGGGATTGTCGGCCGAGGCGCCAAGACCGCGCGCTTCCATCGCCGCCTCGATCTCGGCCCGGCGGGTGGAAAACGCCGCCACGACTTCGCGCGGCACGCCGGCGATCTCGAAGCGGCCGTCGGCGTGGCTCTTCTCGATGCCGTAGCCGAGCTTCGAGAGTCCCGCCGCAAGCTCGTTACGGTAGAGCATGCCGATCAGCTTCTGGCGGGCGTAGAGACCGTCATTGACCATGGTCCGCCACTTGCCGTCCGCGCCCTGCACCATGTTGGCCAGCACGGCGTGGGTGTGGAGCTGCGGATCGAGGTTCCTTGACGTGTCGTGCCGGAAAGTTCCGGCGACGATCTTCTGGTTGCCGACGCGGGCCATTTGCCCGGTATCGGGGGATTTCATGCGGGTTTCGGCGGCGTTCTTCTCGACCCAGGCGAGCGTCGCCGCGACGGCGCGGTCGTGCGCGTCCACGATGCGGCCGTCGCCGCCGACCAGCGCGGCGATGGACACCGACTTGGGCGCGCTGAAGGTCAGGTCGCGGCCGGGCCGGTGATGGATTTCCCCGTCCTTGCCCCGCTTGCCGAGCTGCCGTCCGGAGCCGTCCGGCACCCTGCCTTCGAGGACGGCGCGGAAGGTGTCGGGATCGACCGGCCCCTTCAGGCCGAGCTCCTCGGCTCCCTTTCCCGCCCAGGCGCTGGCGTCTCGGTGCTCGGGATCGTCCTTGGCATAATAGCCGTCGCGCTCGTAATAGGACGCGCCCTGCGCGGCCGAGGAAAGCGCGCCGATCGAGAGCATCTCAGCCCCAGTCCGGCCGGTCGGTGGCAGGCGCGCGGACACCCGTCCGCACGGCCGGTTCCTTCCCGCCTTCCGCCGTCGCGGACGGCGGCGGCGCATCCGCCCCGGCGTCCCCGCTTGCAGGAGCATCCGCCGTGCCCGCTCCTCCGGCCTGGTTCTCCGCCCCGGTCAGCCCTTCCGTCGCCTTGCGGGACGCCGGCAGCAGCGGCAGCTCGCCCTGCACATGACGGGGACCGTCGGCGCGGCTGCCCGACGGCGGCGCGGGGTTCCGAGGGACATCCGTCTTGCCGTCCGGATCCGGGATCGCAAGCCTGTCGTCGCCCACCGGAACCGCATCCGTTTCCTCCGCCGCAGCGTCGTGGCCGTCCGTCGGCGCAGCATCCGGCCCTTCCTCGCGGGGCACGAACCGCTCCGACGCCTTCGGCCGGGCGACGTATTTCAGGCGGACGGAGGCGACCGGGAAGGGGCCGGGGAACTTGAGATAGCCCGAGAGGTTCTCCAGCCGCATGATCTCCGACGGCAGCGCCAGCGCGCGCAGCTCCCGGCGCGGCGTCAGGCTCACCCCGTCGCGGATGGTGTTGGCGCCGTAGGAATAGCCCTCGGATATCTCCTCGACCTCGCTGCGCCCGAGGCTGTCGGCCGACCACTGCGCGGTGTCCCGGTCGGGCGCGGCGAGCACCACCCGCGTGCCGCAGAGCCCGGAGATCGTCTCCGCGCCGTTCCTGCCGTAGAGATCGCGCAGCGCCGAAGCGACCTGGACGCCGAGCACGAAGCAGCCGCCGAACTGGCGGGACTCGGCGAGACCCGGCTGGAGCGAAGGCACCTGATGAAGCGTCGGCAGCTCGTCGAGGATGACCCAGATGCGCCGGCCGTCGTCCTGGGCCAGCGACAGCATGGCGTTGACCGCGATCTCCAGCCAGGTCGAGATCAGCCCGCGCAGGCTGGCATGCTGGTCGCCCCTTGACGTGAGGAACAGGAAGCCCTGCCGGTCCTCGTTCGAGACCCACTCGCGGATCGAGAAGGGCTCGCCCTCGTCGGGCAGGAACTCGAAGGCGGCGAGGTTGGCGGTGAGCATGGCGCGCACCGAGAGCGCGGTCTTGGGGTTCTCGGGATCGACGATCGACTGTGCGACCGTGCCTTCCATCGCCTGGGCGAGCGCCGTCAGGTCGGTCTTGAGCAGATGCTCGACCAGCACCCGGTTCCTCGTCTCCCCCTTCCGGCGGAGCACGCCGGCGCCGTTGGAGAAGAGCTGGCGAGCGGCAGTGACCCAGAACGGATCGACGGTGTCCTTCTGCTGCGGGATCAGCGCCGCCGCCATCATGTCGAAGTCGCGCGGGCCCCTCGCCTCCAGGAAGGGCGACCAGCGGGGCGCCCTGGCGTCGAGCGGGTTCATCAGCACGTCGCGGGCCGGATCGAAGAAGGTCGCGGTGTAGGAGCCCATCTTGTCGTAGAGGACGCAGCGCTCGCCCCGCGCCCTGATCTGCGCCACGAGGTCGGAGATCAGCACGGTCTTGCCCGAACCCGTGGTGCCCGAGACGATCGTGTGCTGGGTCTCGGTCCGCTCGGGATACGGGATGCCGGCGATGCGGTAGGGCCGGAGCCGCTTCCCGCCCGGCGCGCGGTCGAGCAGGCGCAGATGCGGCGGCCGTACCCGCCTGCGCAGTTCGGCCGCGGTCACCAGCTCGGCCCCCCGGAGGCGGCGCTGGCGTCCGAGCTGCGCGCCGCGATACCAGAAGACGGCCAAGAACAGCGCGATCAGCCCGCCGCCGGTCTTCAGCCCAAGCCACGCGCTCGCCAGCAGCTCGTCCAGGATCCGCTCGCGCGCCTCCAGTGCCGGGATCGAGACGGCGATATCCCTTATGGCGAGCGCCCGCACGGTACCGTCGGCGAAGCGGATCTCCTGGCCCGAGTCCGGGTCGTAGCCGAGTGCGAGCTTGGTCTCGGCCAGCGCGACCATGCCGGCGGCGTACCATTCCGCGCCCGAGGTCGAGCGCCACAGGTTCCAGGCCGGGACGGCGACGGTGGTGAAGGCGGCGAACAGCATGGCGGCCTGGAACAGCTGGCCCCACATGCGGATGCCGTGGAAGACGGTCTGCCCGCCTCTGAGCGTCGAGCCGCCGATGCCCCGGATCATCGCTGTCCGTCCCGCTCGCGGGCGATGACATCGGGTGCGGGAACGGACGGATGGGCGGCCCGCTTTCCTTCGACGCCGCACACCGTCCTCGGCACCGCGAGGAGCCGGAGGCCGGCGGGAGAAGGGACGAAGACGGCGGGGCCGGAGGGAGCCATCCCCACCGGAACCGGCCGAAGCGGCGCCGGGGATTCCCTTTCGCCGCCCGGACGGTATGATCGGA
>JAPOYG010000264.1 GCA_026706755.1 Acidobacteriota bacterium | reverse complement strand
GCGCGTCGAAGTCGTCGCCGCCGAGCTGGTTGTCGCCGGCGGTGGCCAGGACCTCGACCACGCCTTCCTCGATCCGCACCACCGAGACGTCGAACGTCCCACCTCCCAGGTCGTAGACGAGCAGGGTGCGGCTCCCCGCGGTACCGCTCTCGTAGCTGAGGGCGGCGGCCGTCGGCTCGTTGATGATGCGGACCACGGTCAGGCCGGCGATCTCCCCGGCCTCCCGCGTCGCCTGCCGCTGGGCATCGGTGAAGTAGGCGGGGACGGTGATGACCGCCTTGCGCACGTCCCGGCCGAGCGCGCGGTCGGCCCGCTCCTTGAGCGCCTTGAGGATGAAGGCCGAGATCTCCTGCGGGCTGTAGGCGTTTGTCCCCATCCGCACCTGGGTGCCGGAGCCCATCAGGCGCTTGATCGACAGCACCGTCCGCTCGGGGGCGGCGGCGGCCTGATTGCGGGCCTGCTGCCCGACGATGACGTTGCCGGCGTCGTCGAGCCCCACGCAGGAGGGGAGGATCGCCTCGCCGCCGTCCCGCACGACCGTCGGCCTGCCGCCCTCGATGATCGCCACCTCGGAGTTCGTGGTGCCGAGATCGATGCCGATGATCGCTTCGTTGTCGCCTGCTCCGGCTCCCATCGGCATCAATCCCGGTCGTGACGGCGGTTCACTGCCACGTCCGCAAGGCGCAGCACGTCGTCTCCCCGCACGAACCCGCTGCGCAGCTCCTCTACCACCCGCCCGTCCTCGATCCCCGCGACGCGGCGCGCCTCGACCGCGTGCATGATGCGCCCGTCGAAGGGCTCGCCCACGGTCTCCACGCGGCGGACCTCGAACCGGGAGAGCATCCGGTCGAAGCGCCGGATGGCCAGCTCGTAGCCCTCGGCGACACCGGCGACGCCCCGCGGCGGGCGCCGGAACAGCCGTCGCCGGTCCCGCAACCGCACCGCGGCGTCCTGACCGCGCACAAGCGCGTCGCGCACCTCCAGGGTCGCGGCGAGGCAGCGGTCCTCGGCCGTTCTGGAGGCGCGCTCCTCCAGCGCGGCCAGCGCCTCGTCGCCGCGATCCGTCGCGCGGGCCGCCGTCTCGTAGCGCTCCGCCGCGGCCGCCAGCTCCCGGCTCGCCCGGGACTGCTCCCGGTTCTGCAACCGGACTTCCTGCCGCAGCGCGGCGAGCTCGGCGAACAGGTCGTGCAGGTCGCAATCGACCATCTCCGGTTCGCCGGGTCCCGCCACGTCGTCGCCCGCGGCGTCGAGCCACCGCCGGAAGTCCTCCAGGGCCTGCCGCTTCCAGTCTCCGTCCGGTTCATGCATGCGGTTCGTCTTCCGCCGCGAGCAGGACCTGCAGGCCGGGCGCCCGGCGGCGCTCCGGACGGGCTTCGACCAGCGCGTCGAGCGCCAGCTCGTAATCGGCGTAGCCGGCCGCCCCGAACAGCGCCGTCCGCACGCGCGCGCGGTCGTCCTTCAGGGCCTCGTAGGCGGCCGTGATGCGCTGGAGACGCTCGGGGCGGCCGCCGGTCCGGTGCGTGCGCACCAGCTCCAGGTACCGCCTCCGGATCTCCTCTGCCGTCGCCGACGGGGTCAGTCCCAGCACCAGGTACGGGGTCAGCATGGTCGCGCCCCCTGTCTAGCGGCGGCCCTTCCGCCTCGCGCGGGGGAACAACAGGACGTGCAGCTCCGGCGACAGCCGGTCACGAAGGCCGGCCGCGTCGCAGTCGCGCCCTATCCGTTCCAACTCCTGCCGCATCGTCGGCTCGGCCCGGAGGTTGCCCGCCACTTCCTTCAGCACCGGCGGCGGCTCGCCGCGGAGGTCGTTCTTGTCGATCATCTCCTCCAGGGCGTCCAGATCGTCGAACAGCTCCCGGTCGAACATCGATGCCTGACGCGTGCGGTCCGGCGAGGCCGCATTCTCCGCCATCTGCTTCCGGAACCGTTCGGCCAACCGCGGGTCGGAAGGGTCGGCTCGCTGCTTCCGTCTCGATCCCGACGGTTCGGGGACCAGGTCGTCGATCTCCAGGTCTCCGGCATCGAGCATCGACAGGATCTCGAGGATGGACGGAAGTCCGGGGCCGAACGCGAGCGGCGCCACGTCGAGCGGCTCGAAATCGAACGTCAGCAGCGCCTGGCGCAACGGCCCCTGCACGTGGCGGGCGAGCCGGGTGGCGACGGGCCGGAGCCGGGCGCGCGTGGCGGCGTCCACGCGGTTCAGGAGGTCCGCGAAGCGCCGCGAATCGTGGTCGCTTCCGGCGGCGTAGCGGAGCACGGCCAGGTGCAGGTCCAGCTCCGGATCGCGGTCGGGCTTCCGGACGCCGCGCATCCGCCGCTCGAGCTCGGCGCGCGCCCGCGTGTGCCCGCCGCAGCTCAGCACGACGTCGAGGACGGCCGGCAGCTGCTTCCCGTCCACCCGCCGGAGCAGCGCGGGCCACCAGGCGGCGAAGATCGGCGCGAGCTGCCGGTCGTCGTAGAGGATCTCCAGCTCGACCGGCAACGGCTCGAGGAGGCGGACGATCTCGTCCGGGGTGCACTCGGCGAACAGACCGGCCTTGCGCTTCAGCAGTCCCCGCAGGGCGTCGGCCGGCTCCGGACCGACGTTCCTGACGTGGCGGTTGTCGTCCAGATCGCGGATCAACAGGGCCAGGGTCCGAAGCCGGGCCGCCGGCGGAAGGGGCTCCAGGTGACGGGCGACCGTCGCGGCGGCCTTCCCTGCGCCGGATACCATCGCCAGCAGGAGCCGCTTCGCGGGCAACACGAGCCCGAGGATGCCGCGTCCGAGTTCCCCGGCGCGCTGGAGGTCCTGCTCGGCGCGCGCGAGCCGGCCGCTCTTCCGGCTCTGGTCCGCGGACTTCAGGAAGCCGACGGCCTGCAGATCCAGGATCCGGTCGTCGTGGGGGGCCCGCCGGCGGGCCTGCTCGAGCGCGCTCTCGGCCCGACGGTAGGCGTTCCTCGAGTACTGCAGGCCGGCCAGCTCCAGCCAGGGCCCCGGATCGTCGGGGAACCGCTCCGCCATCTCCAGCAGGACGCGCATGCGCAGCAGCTTGTCGGCCCCCTGCTCCCGCAGCAGATCCAGGAGAAACAGGTGGCCGTCGCGATTGTACGGATGGGCCTCGAGACTCGCCGCCATCAGGTCGCTGAAGATCGTCGCGGGGTCCTCGACCGGCCCGCCCAGCAGCGCGCCCAGGAGCGATCGCTGCACGAGGGGCAGGGTCTCGGGATCGATCGCCGCCCGGCCGGTCCGCGCCAGCGATTCGAGGACGCACGCCCGGGCGAGGTCGCGATCCTCGGCCCGCGGGAACTCCACCGGCAGCTCCTGGAGCAGCGCTACGCCGGGAGCCGGACTCCACAACTGGGGATTCGCCTGCTGCCCCAGCAGGAAGAGGCGCGCCAGCACGCCGTTCACCCGATCCGCCGGCACGAGGCGCTGCGTGAGGCCCTTGAGCGCCGGCACGGAGAACGTGCCGCGGGCGGCGGCCAGAGCGGCGATCTCCAACAGGTCGATGCGGGCCTGGAGCGGATCCTCGGGGTAGAGCGCCTCGGCCAGGCGCTCGATGGCCGTCCCGAGCGCGCGGACGTTGTCCTTGCGGAGGGCCCGCTTCACCTCGCCCGCCAGCGTGGCCGCCCGCCCCCTGTCGCTACCCAGCCCGTCCGGCGCGACGGCACCGCCGTCGCCGTTGCCGCCCCCGTCGAGCCGACGGCGGCATGCAGCGACGGTTCTGCTCAGGGCGAACTCCTCCGGCAGGTGATCGAGGGCTCGGCGAAGGTTGTCGTCGTCGCCGGCATCGAAGGCGACCATCGCCTTCGAGAACAGGCGCCACGGTGCGAACGGGGAGCGCCGGGGCACGCCCTGCAGCAGGCCCGCGGCCCGCGCCCACTCGCCCGCGTCCATCGCGTCGATGCCGGACCGGACCGTGCCGGCGTCCCGCCGCAGCGGGTGGCTCGCGTCGAGCGCGTCGAGGCCCTCCCAGCACCGCCGGACGACGAGCGTATCCGCCAGCGCCCGCTCCACCCGCGGCATCGGCGGTCGGTCCGCCAGGCAATCGGCATAGGCCGCCAGCGCGTCGGCGCCCTGCACGGCCCGGACGTACAACACCCAGTCGTCCTCCGACAACGACGGCAGCGAGAGCGACGCCCGGTGCCGGTCCGCGCGGGCGCGCATGGCGGCTGCTTCCCGGTCCATGCCCTTGGCCGCGAGCTGTCGGGCGCGCCGGGTGCAGGCGCAGCAGGCGAGCAGGGGAAGCTGCGCCAGGTTCGGGTCCCGTTCCCGCGCCTGGCGAATCAGGTCGAGCGCCTTGCGGCCGTCCCCGGCCGCGAGGACCTCCCGGGCCTGCTCCAGCAGACGGCGAGGTGCGACGCGCGGCGCGCGCGCCGGTGTCGACCGGTTGCGCTTGCGGCCGCCGCGTTTGCGCTTGCCGGGCACCGTCGATCGCTCACGACGGCCGACCCTAGCGCGACGGGTAGCCGCCGACCCAGACGGGGCTGGACCAGGCCATCGCGTCGTTCACCTGCCGGACCCGGACGTAGTAGTAGTCGCCCTGCCGGGGGTCGTCGTCGTCCGTGTGGCGGAGGGTCACGTCGCGCGGGCCGTCGCGGGAGATGCGGCGGAGCGTGATGCGGTCGCCGGGGTAGCCGTCGGCAGGACGGGTCCGCTCGACGCCGCTGGCGTGCAGCGGGAGCCGGGTGCGGAAGCCCGCGATGTCGGCCGGAGGCCGGAAGAAGGGCGGCGCGGAGCCGGTCTCGCGGGCGTCCTCGAGGGCCAGCCGGACTGCCGCATCCGGCCGGAAGTCGGACAGCGTCATCCGTATGGAGCTGGTGTCGCCGCGCGTGTGGGTGGCGAAGCGGGCGCCGTTTCCGTCCCGCTCCAGGAACTGCGTCGTGGGGTTGACGAAGTCCGTTCCGCCGATGGCCGCGAGTGCGGCGCCCTCGACGCGCAGCTCCCCGCGCCAGTGGCGCCAGCCGCGCGGGGCGTCGCCCGGATGGACCGGCGCCGCGTCGGAGGCGAACGAGAGCAGCCATTCCTCCGTCCGGCTCTCCCGGCGGTTGCGCCGGCCGACGTCCGAGTAGCGCGCGGTCCGGATCGGCTCGCCGTTGCGGAGGAGGGTGACGGCATCGATGGGGGCCGTCCCGATGACGCGCAGTTCGATCTCGCGCTCGTCGGCGTACTCGGCGCGCTGGCCCATCGGGGTGCCGTTGACGGTCACGTCGAGGATGATCCGTTCCCCCGTCGTCGCGTACGTCCGCCGCTCCTTCATGGCGTCGAAGATTGCGTCGCGGCTGCGCTCCGGCGCGAGCACCGCCGCGAGGCCACCGCGCTGGGCCAGCGTGTCGCGGTTCGGCCCCGAGTAGCCGGGGTGCGACAGGTGATCGTCCGACGCCGCTACCAGCCCCACGCGGTGGCCGTGCGAGAGGTAGGCCTGCGCGAACCACTCGAACGTGCCGTGCATCGACATCATCTCGACGAGCGCCTCCAGACGCGGGTCGGACTGCCGGTAGTCGCCGGGGTTGTGGGCGTGGGGGATGACCAGCACGTCGGCCGGGTCGTAGCGTTCGCGCAACTGCTGGTACAGCCGCGACAGGGTCGGGTATTCCAGCGCCGACACCCTTCCCCGCCCCTCCGGGGTCCGGAACAGCACGTTGTGGTGACCGCCGAAGCGTGCCGGCCTCGTCCACTCCCACCCGAGATAGGGGATGAACCGGCCGGGCTCGTAGAAGGCCTCGACGGTCCGCTTGGAGAGCTCCCACTCGGCGTCGTCGAGCGCCGTGTCGTGCTCGGAGTGGGTCACGAAATCGAGCCGCGCGTCGTCGCGCGCGAAGGTCATGAAGAAGTCGAGCGTGCCGATCCCTTCCGCATAGCCGGAGTGGCCGTGGGTGTCGCCCCAGTAGATGCGCCGCTCGGCATCCTCGACGACGAGCACGGGGTTCGCATCGCCGCGGATCGCGCCGTCCTCGGAACGGATGTCGATCCAGTGCGGTCCCGCGTCGTCCAGCGTCAGCTCCACCACCGTGATCGCATCCGCCCCCGCCGGCGTCGTCGCCCGCACGTCGCCGTCCACCCGCACCTCGAACGCCGGGATGTCGCCGGTGGCGCGGTTGTAGAACGCATCTTCCGCGCGGACCGAGAGCTCGAACGGCTCGCCCGGCGCGACGATGCTGGGCGCGAAGCCGTGCACCCCCGCGACGCGCGTCCCGGTGACGACGAACGGCTGGAGGGGCAGCGGGCGCCACTCGCCCGACCCGTCGAGGTCGACGTAGAGGGGGAGCGGCATCCTCGCGCTCGAGGTGCTGGTCATGAGCAACCCCGGCCCGCCCCCGCTCGTGTCGCCGTAGGTGATCGTCACCGTCTCGCCCGGGTCGACCTGCCCCGCGGACACCCGGAAGACCAGCGCCGGCTCGGGAGCGCGGAACCCGCCGTGGGGGCCGCGGGCCATGTAGACGTCCGTCTCGAACCTCGCGTCGGCGTCGGTGGTGGCGATGGTCACGTAGCCGTCGCCGCCGGGATCCTCGGTCTGGAACGGACCCGAGTTGACGCTGAAGTGCCGCGCCACCCAGAAGCCGCCGCCCGCGACCACGGGATGCGTCCCGACCGTCCAGGTCTGCCGGAGGGTCTGGTAGCTGCGCGCCTCGAAGGGGCCGAGCGACTCCGCCGCCAGCTCGCCGAGCGCCCCCGGCTCGTCGTGCAGCGCGAACTGCCGCACCAGCCGGTCGACGATCGCCCCTTGGGCCAGCGCCACCTGCCCGGTCGGCGGATCGGTCGCCTGGAGCCGCACGCGCGGTCCTTCGAGCCCCACCTCGCCGCCGCCGAGGGCGTACGCGTCGACCCAGTCGGCGAGGGTCCGCGCGCGCTCGGCCACCGTCGCCTCGTCGGTCGGCCGGGTCGCCACATCGAGCTTGAGCTGCTCCACCGCAGCGCGGAGCTCGGGCGCGAGGTAGTCGGGGCCCTCGCCGCCGTCCGGGGCGTCGCACGCGACTCCCCAGATCGCCAGCATCAGCAGAGCGGCGAACGATGCGCTGGACTTCGTCAACGACTCGATTCTGGCTGGACGCGCTCTGCCGCCCGTAGCGCTGCAAGCTGCGTCCTCAGCGTCTTCAGCCGCCGTCCCGCGGGAATGCGGGCCGGACATCGGCTCGCGTCTCCCGGGGCGGTGCCGCGTAGTCCTTGAGGTCGATCATGATGGAGTGGCGCTCCGGCTGCCCGGTGCCTTCCTCCTTGTGGGTGACGCCCTTGCGGAGCAGGAACGTGCTGGGGACCTCGAACGGCGTCTCGCTCGCCGTGAACGTGCCGTCGGGCCGGGTGACCCGGAGCGGACCCCAGCGCAGGAAGGTGGGGATAGTCGGCTTCGTCCTGCCCGGGTTGCCCGGCGGCGGCGCTCGGCGCGGTGCCGACGAGACCCGCTGCGAGCACGGCGGCCGCCAGCGCGACCGTCCCCGCGAGGGGGGGCTGCATGCTGTTGGCAGTCATCATCGATCTCAAGTCCTTCTTCGCCTGTCGCACACCCGCATCTGCGTCGTGCCCCCGGCGGCTGCCCCTCGTGCCTCACGCTCCGCCCTGGTTCACGCTGCCGCACGCGTCGGGAGTCTTCGCCGGCGCGGCGGTCCCGCAACGCACGTTGTGCTGCGCAGTCCCCTACGCCGGCGGCACGAACGCGAGGAAGCGCCGCGGGTTGTCGAC
>JAPOYG010000552.1 GCA_026706755.1 Acidobacteriota bacterium | reverse complement strand
TCATCGGACCCACGCCTCCATGAACGCGCCCGATCCGAGGACGCCCATCGGATCGGGGCCGATGGACTGCTCCATGGCCGGCGCGGCGGCGGACGCCAGATGCGCCAAGCGGTCCAGCCGCTGCTGCTCACGCGCGGCTTCGGCATGGGCCACGAGCCTGACCTCCCGCGCCTCGGCGGAGAGCCGCGCGGCCCGCAGCGACAGGGCGCCCGCCGACTGGCTCGCGCCGAGCGAGGCGAGCTGCGACGCGGCGCTGTCGGCCTCCGCCTGGCTCAACGCGGGGTCCGGATCCGAGGGGCCGCCCATCACGTGGCGCGTCGACTCGAGCACCTGCCGGGTGTCCTCCAGCAGGCCCCGGCCGACGTACTCGCCGGCGACGTGGCCGCCGAGAACGGCCGCCGCGGCCAGGCGCGTGTCCACCGTCCCCGCGTAGCGCAGATCGATCACGCGCCGGCGCAGCCGCTCGGCGTCGCGCACCTCGTCGCGAAGCTCCGCCGGCACGCCGAGGTCGTCGACGAGCACCTGCCACGCGGACTCCTTGCCGGCCGTCCACCCCAGCGGCTGCGCGTCGAGGAAGTCGACGAAGCCCGCCACCGATCCGAAGTCGTACGCGCCGAGACCGCGCGCGGCCTGGTAGCTCACCGCCGCGTCGTCGACGAGCGCCCGCGTCTCGGGGAAGGGCTGCCACAGCGGACCGGCGTCGGTGAGCTCCGACAGCAGGCCCCGCCAGTCCGCCAGCGAGCGCACGCCCGAGACGAGGCCCCCCGGATCGAGGAGCCCCCGGACCTCGGCGCCGGCCTGAGCGACGTACGCCTCCGCCGTCTGCACGTAGCTCCGGATCTGGGACAGCATCGCCGTGACCTGCACCAGCATCCCGGCCCAGCTCGCGTCGACCGCCGCGGGGCGGCCGAGCAGGAGCACAACAACGAGTACCGCCACCAACGCCTGCCTGAGCCTCATCCCACACCCCCTCAGTCGGCCGCGACGAACAGCCGGCCCCCGAACGGACTCGCCGCCGGGTTCCGCGCATGGAGCTCGGCCGCCAGCACGTTCCGGCGCCCCGCGGCGGTATCGAGAGACAGATCGAGCTCGGCGAGGCCCCGCAGCCGGTCGAGCCGCCGCTGCGCCTGCCGGCCCTCCTCGACCAGCCCGCGCTCGAGCGCGCGGCGCTCGCGGTCCGCGTCCTCGGCATCGAGCTTGAGGAGCACCGCGTCCAGGTTGGTCCGGGCCTGCGTCGCCGCGAGAAGCAGCGACCGGTGCTGCGCGCGCGACGGGCAGACCCCCTGGCCCAGGCCGCCGCCGGCCCGCGCCGGGCAATCGGCGCTGCTCAGCGCGTTCACCGAGTCCGCCAGCCTTTGCCGCAGGCCCTCGCGCTCGGCCGCCGTCCACGTCCGGGACGCCGGGCACACGATCACGCCCCGGCGATCGGCATCGGCCCGCGCCGGCTCGCACCCGTGGTACAGGCCGATGGCGACCATCGCCTCCTCGACGAGACGGTCGCGGTGGTCGGCCTCGGCAAGCTGGAGCTCGAAGTCGGCGGCGCGGATCTCGTGGGACGCCTCAAGGGACGCAACGACGTCGGGATCGATCCCGGGGAGGTCCGCGTAGGCACCGCCCGCCGCAGGGAACGAGTCCGGCGTGCACGGCACCGCGGCGGCGTCGGCGGGCGGCAGGGACGCGCAGTCCGCGAGCTCGAACTCCCGCGGATCGGCGCCCCCGAGCGCGCTCAGATCGATGGACGCGCCCTCGCCCAGAGCGAGCCGCATCTGGCCCGCGAAGTCGTCGATGGGCTCGACGAGGCCGCGGTAGGAGCTCAGGGCCTCGTCGCGGATGCGCATCATCGTGTCCCGCATCGCCATGAGGTTGCTCACGACCGACGCCATCTGGCCGACGACGATCCAGGCTGCGGGGTCCAGGCCGAAGAACGCCCGCGGCCTCTCCGCGCCGGCGGACGCGAGAACGACGACCACCAGCACCAGCGCGACGTACGCCCGAGCGGCACGACTCATGACGCCCTCCTTTCCTCTATGCCCGCGGAACGAGCAGGTCCTGGGTGAGGTAGATCCGAATGGGATGGCCCGCGCGGATGCGGATCTCCGGCAGGCGGTTCACGTAGCGGTCGAGCAGCCTGATCGCGGCGACGGAGAACTGCTGGCGAGCCGGGTCGAAGTACCCCTGCGAGCCGCCGCCCGCCGACAGGCCCGCCAGCAGGCCGACCGCGCCGACCGCGCCGAACGTCGACACGTAGTGCCGGTTGACCTCGTCGGCCAGGCCGGTCTCGCCCAACGACGAGAGGCCCTGGAAGCGCATCCTCACCGAGCGCCCGTCGGGAAACAGCAGCCGGGAGAAGCTGACCGCGAGCCGCGTCTGGAAGCCGTTCTCGACCCGCTGGGCCTCGCCGATCGCGGTCGTGCCGCGCGGGATCACCACCCGCGTGCGGTCCCGGGTGCGGACGGGAACGGTGATCCGGGCCCGCGCCTCGCCGGTGAAGTCGCCCACGAGCTGGGTCTCGAGGACCGCCTGCATCATGCGTCCCTCGTAGACGAGGTCGAGCCCTTCAGGCACGTCGGCCCAGCGCACGACGGCAGCCGAGCCGCGGCCGGAGGTGTCCGACACCTCGAGGTCGGACCCGGCGGCGTAGCGCTCGGTCAGCGAGACCGCCCCCGCGCCCGCCGGCGGCGCGCTGCCGCCACCGCCCGAAGGACCCGGCGCCACGACGGCGGGACCCGCCTGCCGGTCCGGAGCCGGCGGCCCCGGCTGGGCGGCGGCGGCCTCCTCCCGCAGCAGGGCGAGCAACTGCTGGTCGAGCGCCGCGTCTCCGGTGATGGCCGGGGGCGGCGCCATCCGGGCGATGGCCGCCGGCCCGGGATCGCCGACCAGCGCCGGCGCGCGCATCGAGAGCGTGAACCGCTGCAGCTCGTCGAGCCGCAGGGCCTCCCGCATCTCGCGCTCCTCGACCGTCTCGAGCGTCGTCCGGATGTCCCCGGCGATGTCGGCCGCCCCCGCGCCCGTGCGGTCCGCCTCCTCCCGGATGCGCCGGGTCTCGACAAGCGCGGACCGGGCGTCCTCGAGCTCCCGCCGGGCGTCCCGCAGGCTCTCCTCCTGCTGCAGCGCCTCGCCCCTGCGCTGCTCCTCCTCCCGCGCCTCGCGCTCGGCCTCCAGCCGCGCGAGGTCCTCGCGAAGCTGCTCCCCCTGGCGGATCACCGGCGCGACGACGCCGCGGACGTCCGCGACCGCCGCCTCGATGGCGGCCTCGTCGGCGCCGGTGTCCTCGGGGGGCGTTCCCGACCCCGTGAGGAACATCACGAGGATGAGGACCGCGGCGAAGCCGAGGCCCACGTAGACGGGCAGGTTCTTGGGGATGACGCCGGAGGGGACCTTCAGTTGCCAGTCTGCCACGGCTCCGCCTCCCTCCGCATGCGCCACGGAACGCCGGCCCCGAGGTCCCCGACCCCGAGAATGCCGGCCTCGACCACCCCGTCGACGCGGATCACGAAGCCCACGCCGATCACCTCGTGCTGCAGGACCCGCGCCGTCCCGTCGGGCAGGAACCCGGCGACGACGATCTCGTCGTCGAGCACGCGGCGGAAGCGGATGAACGTCGACTGCGTGTCGTGCCACATCCCCTCGACCCAGTAGGGCGCCGCGGTCACGTCCACCTCGGGACCAAACTCGAAGACGAAGTGCAGCCGCGTCGGGTACCCGGCCACGAACGCCTCGACCGCCTCGTCGGCGGCGGCGACGGCGTCGTCGACGCGGTCCCGCACCTGGGCCTCGGCGCCGCGGAGCGCCTCGAGCGCGCGTTCCTCCTCCCGCCGGATCGCCTCCACGTCGGCCGCTGACAGAAACACCGGATCCTCGGCCCCGGTCCCCGCCACGACGTCCTCGACGACGCCCGCGCCGTCCTGGACAGCCGGCGGGCCACCGGCTTCACCGGACAGCGCGTCTACCGGCGGGAGCTCGCCGAGATGGACCACGGTGTGCACGGGCGAGAGGTCGCTCTCCCGCAGGCCGATCGAGAGCACCGATCCGTCCGACAGCACGAGGCTCAGGTTCGTCGCCACGCCGCGCGCGAGCGGCCGCACCATCGTCAGGTGCCCGCCGCCGGCCGCGATCCACCGGTCCGGATCGCCGAGCCGGCGCTCCACGACGGTCCAGCCGGGCGGCAGGACGATGGTCGTCTCGAACCCCACGCGCGTGACGACCTCGACCAGGGCCACGCCGCCCCGGACGCCCGCCTGCACGGACCCCTGCGGGATCTGCGCCGCGGCAGGCCACGCCCACGCGATCAACGCCGCCGCCGCCATGAAACGCGCACCCATCGAGCTCACCTCGTGGCGGCCAGCGCCGCGAGGACGCCGACGCCGACCGCCCACCAGGCGGCGTACATCCGCGGCGGCGTCGCGAACGTCCGCTTGAAGAAGCCGCGGCGCCGCTGCGGCATCGCCCCGCCCTCGGCCGCCAGCCCGAACCACGCCTCGCGCCCGCCGAGGCTCAGCGTGCCGTGCCGGATCACCTGCTCGACGACCAGCAGCCCGCCGGGCTCGACATCCGTGTGCACCGCCTCGAGCGAGTCCCCGCGGAACGCGTACACGGCGGGGATCTCCTGCCCCTCGGTCCGGAGGTAGGTGAACGTCCCGTCCGTCCACAGGTCGCGCAGCAGGAACGGGACCTCGTAGGCTTCGTCGGTGACCAGGTAGGGCAGCCGGACGCGGGCCGCGAAGTCGCGGACGAACGCCTCCCGGCGCGCCTCCGCCGCCGCCCACAGCCGCTCGACCTCCCGGCGCCCCTCGGCGAGCACGCGCTCGCGCCGCGCGCGGTGGCCGGCCGCGCGCTCGCGCAGGCCCGCCGCCAGCGACGCGGGCCGGTACCGCACCTGCACGGCGGCCGGTTCCACCGCGCTCAAGGCGGGCTCCTGTTCCTCGGCCTCGACCGTCACGACGTAGTCCGTCACCGCGTCGGCGTCTTCGACGACGGTGAACGTGAACACCGCGCCGGAGGCGCACGAGACCGTCACGTTCGAGACCAGGTTGGCGGCGTACGGCTTGATGGCCAGCTCGCGGCCCTGCGCGACGAGGTCCCAGTTCTCCGCGTCGCCCGCGACCGTGCGGACGATCTCCTCGCCCTCGGGCAGGCGCACGGTCGTGACCGTCCGCACGCGCGTGAAGATCACCACCGGCTGCGAGGACGACGCGACGACCGCCCGGATCGGCGTCCGCTCCGCCTCCTGCCCGAAACCCGGCGCGGCGAGCGCCAGCGCCGCGACGCAACATCCGGCAACACGCATGACCACCCCCTGGGAACACCGCGTCACTGAGCCACCTCCGTCCGCCCGCGCGCCTCGCCCACGTCCCCGTCGACGCCCGCCGCGAGCCGCATGAGCGCCCCCGGCAGGCCCCAGCGCTCCACGGCCGCCCGGCGCCGGACGGCGTCGGACGGGTCGGACGTGTACAGCCAGTACGACTCGGGATCGACCTCCAGCCGCACCACCGCCGAGTGGCCGGGCCGATGGATGTAGAGCTCCCGCTTCTGCTCGAGCTCGCGCACCGTGTCCGCCTCGGCCGGGGTCAGGCCCAGCACCCGGGCGGCGTCGTCGGGAAACGACGGGTTGGCGAGGAGCACCCGTGTCGGCATCGACTCGAGAAGCTCGGGCGCGGCGCCCAAGACGTCGCCGGCCGACTGCGTGGCGACGATGAGGACGCCGTTCATCTTTCTCCACGTCTTCGCGGCCTCCGCGAGCTTCCCCACGACGACCGGGTCCTTCAGGTAGCGCCACGCCTCGTCGACCACGAGGACCTTGAGCCGCCCCCGCTCGGACTCGTCGTCCATCACCAGGCGCATGCGCTCGAGGAAGAACCACAGGGCGGCCTCGCACCAGTCGGCGTGCTGCGACGCGCCGGCGAGGTCCACGACCTGCCAGCGGCCGAACGCCTTGAGCCCAGCCGGCGGGCCGTCGAACCAGGGCGCCCAGGTCCCCTCGTCCACCCAGCGGGTCATCGCCGGCCACATCCGCCGCGGCAGGAGGTGGGCGAGGGCGCTGAGCGTGCGCCTCTCCGGCGCGCGGCGGAACACCTCGCCGACCCGCTTGTCGAGATCGGCGACGTCGTCCGCCTCGCACACGTGCTGTCCGATCGCGAGCAGCCGCTGCACCCACGCGACGAGGAACTGCCGGGTGCGCACGGACGGCGGCAGCCCGAAGGGCTGGAGGCCCATCCCGGCCGCCGACGACGGGTCGAGATCGTCCCCCTCGGCCAGGGCGAGATAGCGCCCGCCGACGAACTCGGTCAGGTAGCGGTAGCTGCGGCCGAGATCGAGCACCAGCACCTGCGGGTCGTACTTGAGCGCCTGCACGAGCAGGAAATTGAGCAGGAAGCTCTTTCCGGACCCGGTGGCGCCGAGCACGAGGGTGTGGCCCACGTCGCCGCCGCCGAACAGGTCGTAGCCGTACGGCGTGCCCCAGGGCGTCTCGAAGGTGGTGAGCGGCTCGGCGTCCAGGTGCGCGCAGCGCGCGTGGCCGCGCGGCGGGCCGACGATCGGCGCGAGCGCGGAGGCGAGCTTCGAGTTGACGAAGAAGCGCCGGGGCGGGGTGACCGCGGTCTGCCCGGGCAGGCGCCCGAACCAGACCGGCGGGAGGCCGTGGGTCTCGCGCACCAGCTTGCCGTCGATGCCGCCCACGACCCGCTCGAGCGCCGTCCCCACGTCGGCGAATTCGATCTCGTTCGATGCCCTGACCGCGACCGACAGGTGCATCTCGCCGAAGCACACGTCGCCGGACTGCAGGTCGACGAGCGCCTGGCCGAGGACCTGGACCTCGGAGGCCGCCCCGAAGTCCTCGAGCCCCGTCGCCTCGCCGCCCTCGCCCATCGCGGACATCAGGGAGTGGCGCGCCTGGTGGTAGTGGTGCTGGGCGCTGCTGATGCGCCGCCGGGCGCCCTGCCGGTCGGCGGAGCGCCAGCCCAGGACGACGGACAGGTCCGCGTTCAACCCGTACAGGCCCTCCAGGCAGTTGCCGACGACCTGGCCGGGCGCGGACGCCAGCGACCACACCCGGACCATCTGGTCGCCGACCGTGACGCCCTGGCGCGTGATCGACACGTCCGCCGAGGCCAGGCGCCAGTTGAGGCCGTAGCGCATGGCGAGCCCGTCGATCCACTCGCCCTGCCCGGCGTTGCTGAGCCGGTGCAGCACCCGCACCGCCTCCGGGGCCTTGGCGGGAACGACCTTGGTCCCGGTCGACAGCCGCGCCTCGAAGCCGGCGAGCTCGTTGCGGACGTCCCGCGCGACGTCCGCCAGGACGGATCGCAGGACCCGCGTGACGTGCGGATTGCGCCGCGAGTCCCACCAGTTGCGCAGGAAATCCAGGATCCACCGCGGGCCGCCCTCCGCCGCCGCGACACGCCGCGCGAGGCCCCGATCGAACTCCCAGACGAGGTACGTGGAGTACTCGCGGACGCGCTCGGCGACATGCGCGCGGCGCTTGCCGGCCGCCATGCGGCCGAGGTCCCCGGCCTCGCCCGCCGCCGGCGCCGGCGCCCGCCAGCGGTCCACCACCCACCAGAGCCGGATGTCGGGCCCCAGGGCCATGAGGACGCGGGACCACGCGGCCACTGCTTGGTCGACGTCGGCGCCCGACAGCCCGTCCGCGGGGAGCGGCACGAGCCGCGAGA
>JAPOYG010000282.1 GCA_026706755.1 Acidobacteriota bacterium | reverse complement strand
CTCGGCGTGGAGCGCCGCCCGGCGTCGCGGCGCGGCCCCCGACCGGCGGCGCGGCAGCGGGCCCGCCGACCGGCGCCGCGGCAATGCGTCCCCCGACCGGCGGCGTGGGCGGCTTCGGGGTGGCCAGCGCGGCCGGCATCCTGACCGGCCGGCCGAGCGTGCGTCCTGCCCGCACCAACACGCCGCCGCGGATCGACGGCCGGCTCGACGACGCCGTCTGGCGGAACGCGACGGTCATCACGGACTTCGTGCAGCAGACGCCGCTCGACGGGGCGCCGGCCACCGAGCAGACCGAGGTCTACCTGGCCTACGACACCCAGAACATCTACCTCGGCGTGTACGCCCACTACTCGAACCCGGCCGACATCCGGGCCAACCGGTCGGACCGCGACCAGACGTTCGCCGACGACACGCTCACCGTCTACTTCGATCCGTTCCTCGATCAGCAGCGCGCCTACGTCTTCTCCGTGAACGGCTACGGCGTGCAGGGTGACGCGGTCCTCGACTCCCAGTCGCGGGGCTTCGGCATCGGCGGGGGCGGCGGAGGCGGGGGCGGCGGAGGCGGGGGCGGCGGCAGCGGCAGGATGGGGCCCGGCGGGGGCGGCGGCGGGATGCCGCGCGGCGGCATGGGGGCGTCGCTGGCCGCGGCGCTCGGCGGAGCCCCGCAGGGCGACTCGTCGTGGGACGCCCTCTTCGACACCGGGGGGACGCTGGTCGAGGACGGCTGGACGGCGGAGATGGCCATCCCCTTCAAGAGCCTCCGCTATCCGCAGCGCGGGTCCAACGAGATTCACCGCTGGGGGTTCCAGATCGTGCGCGCCATCCCCGGCAAGACGGAGACCGACGTCTGGGCGCCGATCTCGCGCGACATCGCCGGCTTCCTGCCGCAGATGGGCCTGCTCGACGGCATGACGAACCTGTCGACCAGCCGCAACCTGGAGTTCCTGCCCACGTTCACCGGCATCCAGTACGGGGAGCTCGACACCGATTCGGGCGACTTCGGCAACGACCCGCTGGCCCCCGAGGCCGGCCTCAACGTCAAGTACGGCATCACCCCGAACCTGACGGCCGACTTCACCTACAACCCGGACTTCTCGCAGATCGAATCCGACATCCCGCAGATCGAGGTCAACCAGCGCTTCCCGCTCTTCTACCCGGAGCTGCGCCCGTTCTTCCTCGAGGGGCAGGAGATCTTCCAGGTGCCGGGCCAGGTCACGCTGCTCCACACCCGGACCGTCGTCGACCCGCGCTACGGCGGGAAGCTCACGGGCAAGGTGGGCGACATGACCCTGGGCGTCCTGGTGGCCGACGACGAGGCTTCCGGGCGGCTCGACGACATACCGGCCGGGGCGGTGGGCCGGAGCGCGCAGGTGATGGTCGGACGGGCGCGCTACGACCTCTACTCGGAGTCCTACATCGGGATCATCGCCACCGACCGCACCTTCTTCGACGGCTTCAGCCAGGTGGGGGGCATCGACGGGCGCTTCCGCCTCGGACGCACGTCGGCGGTCAACTTCCAGTACGCCGGCTCGAACCACCGCGACCAGGACCTGAACGACAGGACCGGCGCGGCGTGGCACCTCTCGCTGAACAACAACTCGCGGAACGTCAGCTACTCGGTGAACCTCGACAGCGTCAGCCCCGACTTCCGGACCGACACCGGGTTCGTGCGGCGCGAGGACATGCGGCAGGCGCAGCTCGAGGGCTCGTACCGCTGGTGGCCCCAGAACTGGGTCATCAACTGGGGTCCGCGGGCCAGCTACATGCGCAACTACGACTTCCAGGGGCTGCTGCAGGACGAGCAGTCGAGCATCGGCGTCATGACCGTCACGGCCAGCAACCTCATCGCCGTGATGATGCTGAACCAGGACATGGAGCGCTACGAGGGCATCGAGTTCCGGAAGACCAACCTCAACATCGGATCCGGACTGAGCGCCAGCCGCCGCTACTCGCTGGGCGGGTTCGTGAGCTGGGGCGATCAGATCCGCTACGGCGACGATCCGTTCCTCGGCTACGGCGTGACCTCGACGCTCTTCGCGACGCTCCGGCCGATGTCGCGGCTCAACGCCGACCTCGCGCTGATCACGAGCCGGCTGCACGACCCCCGCACGGACGAGCAGGTCTTCAACGTCCGGATCCTGCGCTCGCTCGCGACGTTCCAGTTCACCAACCGCTTCCTGCTCCGCAGCATCATCGAGCACAACAACTTCAGCGGGACGTTCGCGAACAACCTGCTCCTCACGTACCGCGTGAACTCGGGCACCGTCTTCTACGTCGGCTACGACGACCACTACCAGCGGGGCAACCTGATCGACGACCTCCGCTTCCCCACCGCCCGCTTCGAGCAGACGAACCGGGCGTTCTTCACGAAGCTCTCGTACCTGTTCCGCTACTAGGGGCCCTCACCGGCGCGTCAGGCGTCGGCACCCGCGCGAAGCTCGTGCGTCGCCCGATTCCCGGCCTCGGCGACGCCGCGGGTCGGCGCCGGGAGCCGGCGGAGCCGCGGGTCACGGGGCTCGCGACCGCCGGGCCGCGGACAGCCCGGCGCGGACGTGACCGTAAACCGCTGCCGCAACGGTACTTGTGCGTGGAATCGGGCTCCGGCGGGGGCCGCGCGATTCCCGTTGAAACGGCCCCCGCAGACTGGTATAGTGCGAGTTTGACTCAGGGATGGGGAAACTTGCGGAACGTGGGAACGGGGTGCCGGCGGTCCACGCGATCCGGGCCGCCGTCGACCGAGAATGGCAGGAGTGATCTGATGACCATGACGCACGTCGGCCGGACGTTCGCCGTACTCAGCGGGGTGCTCGCGGTCGCGATGGCCGCGGCGGTCATGGCGGCGCCCGCGGCAGCCCAGACCGCCGAGCCGGCCGCGGAGCACGAGGTGACCTTCACGAAGGACATCGCGCCGATCCTGCAGCGGAGCTGCCAGAAGTGCCATCGGCCCGACTCGCTGGCCCCGATGTCGCTGATCGACTACGAAGAGGTGCGCCCCTGGGCGCGCGCCATCAAGTACCGCACCGGCCTCCGCGACCAGATGGGCGTGATGCCGCCCTGGTACATCGAGAAGGACGTCGGCATCCAGGACTTCAAGGACGACCCGTCCCTGACCGAGGAGGAGATCCTCAAGATCGCCGTCTGGGCCGACAACGGCGCGCCGCTGGGCAACCCGGCGGACATGCCGCCGCCGGTGGCGTTCATCGACGTCGACGAGTGGGAGATCGGCCAGCCCGACCTCATCGTCCGCACGCCGAGCGTCGAGGTGAAGGCGGACGCGCCGGACTGGTGGGGCGCGCTGGCGGACACCCCGACCAACCTGCCGGAGGATCGCTACGTCGCGGCGGTCGAGTTCAAGGAAGTCACCGAGCGGCGCGTCGGCGAGGGGCGTAACACCGTGGGCGGGAACTTCGTGTTCCACCACGCCGGGCTCGGCGTGGTCGGCCCGGACTTCGACCCCGAGGACGAGCTGGCGCGGGCGGGCCTGAGCAGCTGGCCGGTGCACGAGGTCGGGCGGAACGCCGACTTCTTCGCGCCGGAGGCCGGCAAGCTGGTGCCGGCCGACGCGAAGGTCACCTTCAGCTCGATCCACCTCCACGCGAACGGCGCCGACACCACGGCGCGCCTGGACGTCGGCTTCAAGTTCCACCCGAAGGGCTACGAGCCGTCCCTGCGGCAGGAACTGATCGCGTTCGGCAACGGCGTCGACCTCGACATCGAGGGGAACGACCCGAACGTCGAGGTGGAGGCCTACTTCACGCTGCCGAAGCACCTGAAGATGAGCGTCTACGAGCCCCACATGCACGCCCCCGGCGTGCGGATGTGCCTGGAGGCCATCTGGGGCAGCACGATCGAGACGCTCAACTGCTCGGGCTACGACCACAGCTGGGTGCGGGTCTACAACTATGAGGACCACGCGGCGCCGCTGCTGCCGAAGGGCACCATCCTGCGCATCACCGGCTACTTCAACAACTCGGCGTCGAACCCGAACGTGCCCGATCCCCGCAACTGGTCCGGCTCCGGCCACCGCTCCGTGGATCAGATGTTCATCAACATCATGCAGGGCAGCTACCTCGATGACGACCAGTTCACCGAGGCCGTCATCGAGCGTCGCCAGACCCTCGGCCTCGCGCCGGGCGAGACCGTGACCGGCTGCCTGCTGTGCGGCTCCGATGACCCGCTGGCGGGAACCGATGATGCGGCCGTGGCGGCCGACGGCGCGGACCAGAACTAGAACGCAGAAGCGAGTGAGGTCGACGATGAGCGGATCACGCAGTCGAAGGCCGATGTGGCGGGCGGCCTGCGTCGCCCTCGCAGGGCTGGCGCTGGTCGTCGCGGCCGCCGCGGAGAGCGGCGCCCAGACCCGGGCGCGGGGCGAGCGTGAGGTCGTCCCCGCGTACGAGGGCTGGGAGCAGAAGCCCGACGGGTCGTTCAACCTGGTGTTCGGCTACTTCAACCGGAACTGGGACCGGGAGATCGACATCCCGGTGGGGCCCGACAACATCGTCGAGCCGGGCCCTGCCGACCAGGGTCAGCCGACGCGGTTCCAGCCGCGGCGCAACCGGTTCCTGTTCCGGGTGCCGGTTCCGGCCGACTTCGGCGACGGGGAGATGATCTGGACGCTGAAGAGCCCCAACGGGGAGACCAAGCGGGCCTACGCGACGCTCCACCCCGACTACTACATGGACAACAACGTGATCACCGCCAACAACGGCGGTGGCATCTCCGGCGAGGTCTACGAGAACATCGCGCCGGAGCTCGTGGTCCAGGTCGCGGAGAAGGCTCGCAAGGTCCGGGTCGGGGAATCCGTCAGTCTCGTGGCCTTCGCCAGCGACGACGGGATACCCGAGCCCCGGCCGATGCCCCCGTTCGATCCGTCGCGTCCGGTCAACGTCATTCCGAACGCGGCGACCGGTCTGCGGCTCTCGTGGTTCGTCCTCCGGGGCACGGGCCAGGTCGAGTTCGACCCGCCGCAATCCAAGACCTGGGAGGACACCCGCGACCGCGCGGACTCGCCGTTCGCGCCCGGGTGGAAGACGCCCGACCCGCCGCCGATGGGCCGGTGGGAGGTGGCAGCCAGCTTCAGCGAGCCCGGCACCTACGTGCTGCGCTGCCTGGCCCACGACGGCGGGCTGATGACCACCGAGGACGTCACCTTCACCGTGACGCCCTGATCGGGCAGCCGCACAGCGGCGTCGAATCCCAAGCCCCGGCCCTGCAGGTCAACCGCAGGGACCGGGGTTTCTTGTTGGTCGAACCTGCCGGGCGCAGTCTGAACCATGAAGATCATCTCCTGGAACATCGGCCACCGGGCTCAATGCTGGGGGCGGTTGCTCGAGACGGATGCAGACATCGCGCTGCTGCAGGAGGCCGCGGAACCACCGCCGGCCGTCGCTGGGCGCATCGAAGTGGATCCTGCGCCGTGGCGCACGGCCGGCGCCGACACGACTCTCCCGCGCTCCTGGCGCACGGCGGTGGTGAAGCTCACGGATGGAACTCGAGTGAACTGGATCGACGCCAAGCCGATTGCCCACGCGAGAGATGGAGAGCTCGCCGTCAGCCGGCTGGGCACCATCGCCGCGGCTCACGTGATGCTCCCCGGCCACGAGCCGTTCGTGTGCTTGTCCATGTACTCGCTCTGGGAGAGGCCGCACGAATGCGCCGACAGCAGTTGGAGCTACGCGGACGCCGCGGCGCATCGTGTCGTGTCGGATCTTTCCCAATTCATCGGGCGCGAAACCGGTCACCGCATCATTGCAGCCGGAGACCTAAATGTCCTCCACGGCCACGGGGAACACGGCAGCACCTACTGGTCCCGGCGCTACGAGACTGCGCTTCGGGACCAGCTGATGGCTCTCGGAGATGATGTTCAGGAGAAAAGGCTGAAGTACTATGTGGCGTTCAAGCGGATGAAGAACTTCGCGTGTGTAGAGGTGCCTCCGAACAAGGGTACTGTGACCGCGTTCCTCCGAGTGAATCCGGACTCCGTCTCACCTGACGAGAAGGGTTGCCGAGACGTTCGCAAGGTTGGACACTATGGAACGGGAGACTTGGAGATCACTCTCCAAGAACTTCAAGACGTGGAACGATTCGCCCGCTGCTGCAGCGCAGTTACGAAGCCAGTTGAAAGTGACAGGCAGACCGTGCTTCCGGGCCCAGCGACTCCTGGGACGTCTGGAGTGCTTCCGGGCCCAGCGACTCCTGGGACGTCTGGAGAGCGGGGCCCAGGATATCTCGGCGGTTCGACCCACCGCAGTCAAGACTTGGAGGACGCCCGTTCGCCGTCGACTGGGCGTCGGAAGATCCGGTAGAATTACGTGAAAGACCGTCAAACGAGCGGGGTTCGTGGAACATGCGGCTTCACGACTTGGTGGACGGCGACGAGCAGGTCTTCTCGCCGGCGCGCATCGCGGGCGCCCTGCGCACGACGAAGGCCGAGATCGCCGAGACCCTCGGATTGAGCCGCGACGCGTTGTCGCGGTCGGCGCGGATCCGAGCGACAAAGACGCAGACCCGACTGCGGGAGATGGTGGAGATTCTCCACCGCGTGGAGAACTACACGGGCGCACCGCCCCTCGTCGCCTACGCCTGGTTCCGATCGGAGGCTCTGCCGGGATTCGCCGGCCTGACGCCCGACCAGTTGGTACGCCAGGGCGAGGCGAATCTCGTCCATGCTCATCTCGACCGGATCATGGCGGGCGGGTACGCCTGAGACTGCTCCCGCCGGATGCGGTTTCGCGGAATCGTCTATCGCGCGCACGACCCGCGTTGGTCCTGGCCGCCGGTGTCGGGGGAGGGCGCGAGGCGGCACGGCGGACGGTTCAATCGCATCGGCGTGGCGGCATTTTACGCCTCCTTGTCGCCAGTCACCGCCATCCGGGAAGCGAGCCCGTTGGGACAACCGCTGCAACCCATGCTGCTGTGCGCGTACGAGGTCGACGCCGAACCTGTCTTCGACGCCCTCGACGCATCCCAACGGCGGGCCAGCGCGGTGACGGATGACGACCTGCGTTGTGCGACCTGGGAACAGGACATGCACCGCGGAATCGCCCCTTTGTCCCACGCGTTGTCAGATCGGCTGATCGCGGCTGGCTGCGTGGGAATGCGAGTCCCGAGCTTCGCGCCGGGGGCCACAGCGAACGACGTCAATCTCGTGTTCTGGCGCTGGAGCGACCGCCGCCCGAGCCGCATCACGCTGATCGACGACGAACGCCGTGTTGCGAAGCGAGCGGAATGACGAATCCTCGCTCTGCCGACACAGACCATCGGAGTCGCCTGCGGCGAGCCCCGCGTCAGAACGAGACGGTGGCCGTCATCGAGACCGTCCGCGGCGCGCCGAGCCAGGCCGCGTTCTCGGTGATGGCGGAGAGATACGCCTTGTCGAGCAGGTTGTTCGCCACGATCGCGAACTCCGTCGAGCGGAGCAGGTCGCTCAGCGACTCGCCCGCGAAGCTGACGTAGGCATCGACCAGCCAGTAGGGGTCCGTGTACCAGTCGGACCGCAGGCTGACGCGCCGCGACGACGTGTACTTGGCGGTCAGGCCCATGCCGAGGGGGCCGGTCCGATCGAGGGAGACGACCCACAGCCGGTCCGGCACGCCGGTGACGTCCGTGCCCGCCACGAGCCCCTGGCTGGCGTCGATCAGCGGGTCGCCGGTCCCGATGTACTCCGAGTCGTTGAACGTGAAGGCGGTGTAG
>JAPOYG010000603.1 GCA_026706755.1 Acidobacteriota bacterium | reverse complement strand
GCGCTTGACGAGGTGCGCCACCCGGATGGCGGTCACCTCCCGTTCTCGTTCTCGGAGGAATTCTCGAGCAGTTCTCGGCCGCTGCCTCGGAAGTCGATGTCCGGGATGATGGCCTGAGGCTTGAACACGACCCGGTAGTGGTAGGCACTGACCCCTGCTCCGTCGAGTTGCTCTGCGAAGTACGTCACGTTGTCGCTGAGACCGAGAAAGTGCTTCTTGTACTCCGCCTGGCCCACTTTGCAGGTGACCTCCAACTGATTCGACTGGTCCTCGACCGAACAGAGTCCCTCGATTGACAGCAAGTAGGTGTCGGTTATCCCGTTCAGGAATACAACCCGCCTCATGATCTCGAAGTTGTCCGCGGCCCGCGACAGGTTGCTGGACGCGATCTGCGCATCGTTGCAGCCTGCTACTGCTGCTGTAGCCAACACTGCCAGTATTCTGCCGATGATCTTCATGGCTCCCTCCCTTCAGAGCTGTGGCCGCGAGGAAGAGGACCGAACGGGTGCGCTTCAGAGGCGGGGCCAGGAGGATGTCGAGCCGCCGCTCCGAGGGTACGGTCCCATCCGCGCTGTCCTCGGGTGATGTCTGACACGAATGTGTCAGAAGCAGCGCGCCACGGCAAGCTCAGTCCGGCCGACGCGGCCACTCCGGCCCCGAATGCGGGCCGGGAGGGGCCTCGCCGCGGCGCCCGGCGGGCGTGAAGATGGCCTCGGTCTGCGTGGCGAGGTTGCCGATCTCGATTGTGACCCAAGTCACGGGACGCTCTTCCCGCCGCTCGTCCGCGTAGACGACGGTTCTCGTTCCCCGGTGCCGGATCCCCGGCTCCCTCGCCATCTCCTTCGCGATGCGAAGGGCTTCCCTTGCCATTTTAGGAGAGTGCGTGCTACGCTCTCCTGACGGATTTAGGAGACAAGGCAGATGCCCCCGCGCGCCACGCTGTTGCCCGGGACGCTGGACGTCCTGGTTCTCAAGGCCGTCTCGCTCGGACACCTCCACGGGTACGGCGTGCTGCTGCGCATCGAGCAGATCACGCGGGGTGCGCTCGTCGTCGAGCAGGGCGCACTCTATCCGGCGCTCTATCGCCTTGAACAGCAAGGGTTGCTGGCGACTGCGTGGGGGGTGTCGGACAACAACCGCCGGGCCAAGTTCTACCGGCTGACGCCGTCCGGCCGCCGCCGGCTGGAGGCTCAGCGGGCGAGCTGGCAGCGGCTGTCCGATGCGATGTCAGCGGCGCTCGACACTCGGCCGGGCGAGGTGTGACGGCATGTGGACTCGCCTGCGGCTCGGACTCACCGCGCTTCTCGGGCGCACGCGATTCGAGCGCGCTCTGGCCGACGAGCTGGCGTTCCACGTCCAGGCGCGGGCCGAGGAGTGGGAGCGGCGGGGGCTGTCGCCGTCGGCGGCGCGTCGGCGCGCGCTGATCGAGCTGGGGAGCCCGGAGCGCATCAAGGAAGAGGTGCGGGACGTCAGGATCGGCAGGTGGCTGCAGGTGCTCCTGCAGGATCTCGACTACGGGTTCCGCGTGCTGCGGGCCCATCCCGGGATCACGGCCATCGGCGTTCTGTCGCTGGCTCTCGGCATGGCCGTCTGCATCTACTCCTTCTCGCGGGTCCACGCCGACATTCTGGCGCCGCTCCCGGGAGCCCGGGGCCCGGATTCGCTGGTTGCCGTCGACACGCGGCTGTCGTATCCGGCCTTCGAGCGTATCCGCGAGCTGGACGACATCGTCGATGCGGCGACGGCGTACCTGGGGCCCACACCGTTCAGCGTCGCCGTCGACGGCGAGCACGGCGCCGAGCGCGCCTTCGGGCACCTGGTCTCGCCCGAGTACTTCGAGGCACTCGGCGTCGCGCCCTCCGCCGGCCGCCTCCTTGTCCCCGGGACCGAACGGGCGGGCTCGGAGCCGGTAGTGGTCGTCAGCGAACGGTTCTGGAGGCGCCGGCTCGCTGCCGATCCGCGTGCCGTTGGGAGCACGCTGCAGGTGAACGGGCAGAGCGTGACCCTCGCCGGCATTGCCGCGGGGGGATTCAGGGGTGTCTTCCCGGCGAGGCCGGCGGAGATCTTCGTACCGGTAACCGTCGGCGCGGCGCTCGCGCCGGAGCTGGAAGGGGACGTCCTGTCGGACGAAGAGGCCGAGCGTTTCCAGGTGGTCGCGCGGCTGGCGAGCGGGGTGTCGATGCAGACGGCCGAAGCGGCGCTCGACACGGCGGCGCGGGCGCAGGACGTGCCGCAGCCCGACGCCGGCGAGCGCCGCCGCGCGGGGCGGCAGGTGCGGCTCTTTTCAGCGGGGCGCGTCGTTCGAATCGAACCGGCGCAGTTGCGGCTCACAGTCGGCCTCAGCGGGCTGCTCGTCGGGCTCGTGCTGTCGCTGGCCTGCGCGAACCTCGCCGGACTGCTGTTGGCGCGCGCCGGTGAGCGGCGCCGCGAGATGGCGGTTCGCCTCGCGCTGGGCGCCGGCCGTTGGCGGCTGGTCCGGCAGTTGCTGACCGAGAGCGTGCTGCTGGCTTCGGGCGGCGGCGCGGCGGGGCTCTTCCTTTCCTACTGGCTGCTGCGTGTCACCAGTTCGATCAGCCCGATGAGCCCCTTCCCTGTGGAGATGAACGTCAGCTTCGGTCCGATGGTCTGGTTCTTCGCGGTGGCGATCGCCGTGGCGACCGGGATGGGGCTGGGACTGGCGCCGGCCCTCGCCGCGACCCGCGGGGCCCGCGACGCCATCATGCGGTCGGTGCAGAGAAGACCGACGGCGCCGTTGCTCCGTTATCGACGGTTCGGCGTGAGGAACCTGTTCGTTACGTACCAGGTGGCTGTGGCCCTCATGCTGCTTCTCACCATCGGCCAGTTGGCCGCCGGCTACCAGCGGTTGAGCGGCGTCGAGCCCGGGTTCGACACTGCCGGCTTGACACTGTTCGGCGTGGATCCGGGGCGTGACGGCTACACCCCGGCGCAATCCGCGGCGCTCCTCGACGAGTTGCCGGAGCTGCTCGCCGCTCTCCCCGAGCTGCGCTCGGCGGCGGTCGCCGCGCGCCCCCCGTTGACACCAGCGGTAGCACCCGGCGCCATGTCCGGCGTCCGCGTGTCGACTTCGACGGAGGAGGGCGATGTTCGGCGCACGTTCCATTTCATCGCGTTCGAGCGCGTCGGCGGGTCCTACTTCGAGACGCTCGGCATCCCGCTCCTCCGGGGCCGCACGTTCACGGAGCGCGACCTCACTGGCGGCGCCGAGGACGCCCGCGAACGCGAGACGCCGGTGGTCATCAATCAGACCGCAGAGCAGCGAATCTTCGGAGCCGCAACGGCGGTCGGACGCCGGCTGCTGGGGGAGCACGATGCCCGAAGCTACGTCGTGGTCGGCGTGGTCCCCGACGTCAGGCCCTCGTTCCTCACCGCGCGCCCGATGGCGACGGCCTTCGTCCCGCTGCCCGCCGCGCGCTTCCGCAGCGCCTCGATCCAGGGGACGACCGTTCTGGTCCGCAGTTCGTCCGATCGGGGCGCGATGTCCGCCGTCCGCGATGAGTTAAGGCGGACTGAGCCGCGGCTCACCATCTTCGACGCTCGTACGATGGACGAACACCTCGAGCGATTCGAGCGCTCGATCCGGACCGCCGTCGGCCCGCTCGCCGGTCTGAGCCTGTTCGGCCTCGTGCTCGCCACCATTGGTCTGACCGGCGTCACGTCCTACGCGGTCGCCCGCCGGCGCAGCGAGATCGGGATCCGGCTGGCACTCGGCGCCGAGCGCCTCCACGTCTTGTGGCTCGTCCTTCGGGAAGGCACGTTCCTGGTCGTCGCGGGCGCGGTCCTCGGTGCCGCGGGGGCTTTCGCGCTCTCTCGTGCGCTGTCGGCCCTGGACCCCGATCTCGCACAGGTCCTGGGTGCCTATGTCGGAGATCCCGTTCTGCTCGTCGGCGCGCCGATGCTGCTCGTCGCGGTGGCACTGCTCGCCTGTGCCGTCCCTGCCTGGCGGGCGGTGAGGATCGACCCGGCCTCAACCCTGCGAGCGGAGTGACAGCGCGTCTGGCGTCAGCTACCGCACGCCTTCCAGGAAGCGGGCTCGGAGGGCCTCCCGGTCCACGGGCTCACCGCCCAGGTAGACGGCGGAGATCCGGCGGCTGTTCGTCACGTCGTCGAGCGGGTTGGCGTCGAGCACCACGAACGACGCGCTCTTCCCGGCCGACACCGTGCCGAGGTCGTCGAGGCGCAGGATCTGCGCGTTCACCCGCGTCGCGGCGACGATGACCTCCATCGGCGTGAGCCCGCATTGCGCCATGTCGCGGAGCTCGGTGTGCGTCGTCCAGCCGACGCTGACGCCCGAGTCGGTCCCCATCCCGATCGGCATCCCGGCCTCGCGGTTCCGCGCCAGGTTGCGGCACTGCAGCTCGAACGACGCGCCCGGCCCCTCCGCCGCCAAGCGCTCGGCCTGCGCGCGCAGGTTGTCGATCTCGAACGGCGGCAGGGTCTCGGCGAGCCAGGGGAGGTCGTCGGCGGTCACCGGCGAGCCGGGCAGGTTGGGCACGGTCCAGACGTCGGGGTGCTCGCGCACGAGCGCCATGTACTCGTCGTCGATGTCGCGGTCGCGGACGGTGTGCGCGAAGCCGTCGACGCCCGCGCGGATGAGGTCCTTGGCGTCGGCGAGGCCGCTCGTCGAGCCGAGGTGCGACGTCACCCGCATGCCGCGGGCGTGCGCCTCGTCGATGATCGCCCGGTAGACGGCCGGCGCCAGCTTCGGGACGGTGCCGCCGCGGTCGTCGACCCAGATCTTGACGAGCTCCGCGCCCAGCGCGTCGAGCTCCGCCACCGCGGCCCGGCCGGCGGCCTCGGTCGGCGCCCCGCGCGGGATTCCGAGGCGGTACGCCTGCTGCGGGCCCGCCATCGCCGTGGCGGCGATCCCGCGGCCCGAAGTGAGGAAGCGCGCCGCGTTCGGGATGGCGGCGTCGCGCAGCGCGAACGCCAGCGCCTCGTCGTGCTCCAGCCCGAGGCTCATCGTGGCCGCCACGCCGTGGTAGGCGGAGCGCTGGAGGTGCTCCACCAGGTTGGCCCGCGTGTAGTTCTCCTTGCTGTGCGTGCCGTCCTTCACATTGGTCAGCCCGAGGTGCTGGTGGGCGTCGATGAGCGCCGGGATGACGGTCCTGCCGCTGAGGTCCACGTGGATGGCGCCCGCCGGAGGCTCCCGCTCGCCCCGCCTGCCCACCCAGGCGAAGGCACCGTCCTCCACGAGGAACGCCGCGTCCGCCATGGGCGGGTCGCCGCTCCCGTCGATGAGGAGCGCGCCCTCGAACCAAGTCGCCCCCTGCGCGGCCGCCGCCGCCGGCGCGATTGCCAGTCCGGCGGCGGCCAGCAGCACGAGCAGGACCGGGAGGGCGTGCGGATACGCGACCGAGGCTCGCAGGTTGTCATGTGTCATCGCTGGCCATCTCTCGGGACCGCTCGATTATGGTCGATCCAGCGGAGGGTCTCGGTGCGCGGCGCGACACGGAAGGCGAGCCCGCGACCCCGCCCGCCGCGAACAGCGCGGCGAGTGCTCCGACGAACGTGTCGAGGACGACAACGGACTCAGGGTCGTCGAGGAACTCCTTGCGGCCGGGATGCGGGGCGGCGACTTCGTCCGGTACCACGACGGGGAGCCGAAAACGGCATACGCGGCCGCATACACCTCCGGAATCACCGGGCGACGATTCGTGCTCGTCGGCGGCTACTGGTGCAGTCGAGCGGCGGACACCGTCGGGCGGAAGCCCGCTACGTCGTCGGCGTCAGGCCGGAGTCCTGCTTTCCCCAGCCACGCGCCTCGGACCTGGAAGCAGGGCTACTGGACTCCCCGGGGACGCGCTCAGAGCCCGTCGCGCGACATCAGGAAGGCGTGCACCTGCCACATCTCGTCGGCCGAGAGCAGCTCCTCGAAGGCGGGCATGTTGGTGCCCTCGCGGCCGCGGCGGACGGCGTCGAGGAAGCGGCCGGCCGGCATGGGGTTCCGGAACAGGCTGGGCCCGGCGCCGGCGCCCGCCCGGTGGCAGCCGACGCAGCGCGTGCGGTAGATCCGTTCCCCAGCGGCGACCGCGGCCGTGTCGTCCAGCAAGGGGTTGGCAACGTCGCCGGCCTGTGGAGCGTCTGGGAGCGCCGGTGCCGCGGTCGCCCCCGGCAGGGTCGGCGGCGTCGTGGTGATCGGGTCGCTGCCCTCCGTCGGCTCGAAGCCGTAGCCGGGCAGCACGCGGCCGCCCAGCGTATGGCCTGGCTCGCCGACCCGCGGCAGGCCGCCAGGGAGTGGCGTCAGGTTGGTCTCCTGCCGCTCGCCCCGCGGGCCGCCGTCGAGGGCGAACACCCACAGGTTCCCGGCCCGGGGCTCGGTGTAGTAGAAGATCATGTCCCCGCCGATGCCGCCCGACGGCACCGCCACGTACTGCGTCCCGTCCAGCTCGTAGGTGATGGGGCTGCCGATGATGCCGGAGCCGGTCTGGAAGCGCCAGAGCACCTCGCCGCTCCGGGCGTCGATGGCCATGAAGTAGCCGCGCATGTCGCCGGTGAAGACGAGGCCGCTCGACGTCGCCACGGCGCCCGCCCAGAACGGCGCCGGGCTCACGATGCGCCACAGCACCTCCTGCTCCACCACGTCGAAGCCGACGAAGTTGCCGGGGTTGTCGCTGGTCAGGTACTGCTGCCAGTCGCCGCCCAGGTAGGCCTCGCCGTTGGTCGGCGGCTCGATCTGGTCCTCCGCCCAGAAGCGGTAGCCCATCGCCCACTGGTTCGACATGAAGTAGAGCGCGCCCAGATCGGGGTTGTAGGCCAGCGGCTGCCAGTCGATGGCGCCCTCCAGGCTGGGGATGATGGGTCCCACCTCGGGGCCGCCGGACTGCGCCACCATGTCGGGGTTGACCTGCGGGCGGCCGGTCACCGGGTCGAGGCCGAAGGCCCAGTTGATGCCGGGGACGATCGGCTCGCCGTAGAGGAAGCGGCCGTCCGTGCGGTCGAGGGCGTAGAAGAAGCCGTTCTTGTCGTGGTGGAAGAGCGCCTTCACCGGCCCGTGGTCGCGGAGCGTCACGTCGGCCAGCACCGGCGTGCTGACCGCGTCGTAGTCCCAGCAGTCCCAGGGCGTGTACTGGAAGCCCCAGCGGATGGCGCCGTCGTCGGCGTCCATGGCGATGGTCGCGGCGGACCACTGGTTGTCGCCCCGGCGGACGTGACAGTTCCAGGGGGCGGCGTTCCCCGTGTTCCAGTAGACGAGGTTCAGCTCGGGATCGAAGACGCCGGTCGTCCAGGTGGGGGCGCCGCCGTTCCTCCAGGTGTCGCCGGGCCAGGTCTCGTTGCCGGGCTCGCCGGGGCCGGGGATGGTGTAGGTCGTCCAGCGCAGCTCGCCCGTCAGGGCGTCGTAGGCCTTGACGAAGCCGCGGATGCCGTACTCGCCGCCGGCCACGCCGGTCAGGACCAGGCCGTTCACGACCAGCGGCGCGCCGGTGATGCTGTAGCCCTGCCGCCAGTCGACGACCTCGGTCTCCCAGACGACGGCGCCGGTCTCCCGGTGGAGCGCGATGAGGCGCGCATCCATCGTGCCCACGTAGACCAGCTCGCCGAACAGCGCCACGCCGCGGTTGTTCGACCCGCAGCAGTAGACGCGCTCGACGGCGTCCGACAGTTGCGGGTCGAAGCTCCACTTCCGGGCCCCGGTGCGGGCGTCGAGGGCGAAGACGCGCGACTCGTCGGCCGAGAGGTAGA
>JAPOYG010000255.1 GCA_026706755.1 Acidobacteriota bacterium | reverse complement strand
GCCTCCACACCCGCGGGTACGGCTACCGCTTCCTGGAGGCGCTGCCGCCGGCCCCGGTCACGCAGGACCTGGCCGAGGTCGACCACTTCTTCAACGGGGCCGCCGCGAAGGGGAGGTCGGTCGAGCGCGACCCGGGCGGCCCGGCGTGACGGTCGACACGGAGAGCATCAGGTTCGCGCCGGCCACCGGCGTCGGACCGTCGCGACCCGGGCGACCCGGCCTGACGGTGACAGCGGCGCCGCGCACTGGGACAATAGCCGGTGAGACCATGACGCGGGAGTTCAACACCGCCGGACCGATGGTGGCGTCGGACCACTACCTGATCCCGCCGCTGTCGCGGGTGGACCTCGACGAGCTGCTCGATCTCGTTCGGCGCAAGCGGTACTTCGTGCTGCACGCGCCGCGCCAGACCGGGAAGACGTCCACCCTGCTGGCCCTGCGGGATCTGTTGAACGCGGGCAGCGAGTACGCCTGCGTGTACGCGAACTTCGAGGTCGGCCAGGCGGCGCGGGAGAACGTCGCCGACGCCCTGCGCGCCATGCTCGGCCAGCTCGCCGGACGGGCCTACCGCACGCTGGGCGACCGCACGCTGGACGAGATCTTCCCCGCCGCACTGGAGCGGGTCGGCCCGAACGGCGCGCTCACCGAAGCCCTCGCGCTGTGGGCCGCGGCCGCCCCGAAACCGCTCGTGCTGCTGATCGACGAGATCGACTCGCTCATCGGCGACACCCTGCTGGCCGTGCTGCGGCAGTTGCGCGCGGGGTACGACGAACGTCCGAACGGCTTCCCGCACAGCGCGATCCTGTGCGGCGTGCGGGACGTGCGCGACTACCGCGTCCACTCGGGTTCCGAGAAGCGCCTGGTTCTCGGCGGCAGCGCGTTCAACATCAAGTCCAAGTCCTTGCGGCTCGGCGACTTCTCCGCGGCGGAGACGCGGGCGCTGCTGGCGCAGCACACGGCGGAGACGGGGCAGACGTTCACCCCGGAGGCGCTGGAGGCGGTCCGGACCCGCACTGCGGGCCAACCCTGGCTGGTGAACGCGCTGTGCTACGACGCCTGCTTCGACAACCGCGCCGGCCGCGACCGGTCCCGAGCGATCACGGCGGACGACATCGCGGCATCCCAGGAACGGCTGATCCTGGCGCGTGTGACGCACCTCGACGACCTGGCGAAGAAGCTGCGCGAGGACCGGGTGCGGCGGGTGATCGAGCCGATCCTGGCCGGCGCGGGCGCGCACGGGTGGTCCGACGAGGACATCGCCTACGTCCGCGACCTGGGGCTGGTGAAGCTGGAAGCGGACGGCTCGCCGCGCATCGCCAATCCGATCTACCGCGAGGTGGTGCCGCGCGAGCTGACCTGGGCGGCGCAGATCGGGCTGCCGCAGAAGACGGCCTGGTACGTGGACGCGGAGGGCGGGCTGGACGTCGAGGGCCTCGTTGCGGCGTTCCAGTCGTTCTTCCGGGAGCACTCGGAGTCGTGGGTGCAACGCTTCGACCGCTACCACGAGGCCGGGCCGCAGCTCCTGCTGCAGGCACACCTGCAGCGGGTGGTGAACGGAGGCGGCCTCGTGGACCGCGAGTACGCCCTGGGGAGCGGGCGAACCGACCTCCTGCTGCGCTGGCCGCAGGGCAGCCGCGAGCGGCGCTTCGTGGTGGAGTGCAAGCTGTTGCACAAGGGGTTGGAGCCGACCATCGCGGAGGGCCTGGTGCAGACGCGCCGCTACATGGACCGTTGCGGAGCGGAGTCGGGTCACCTGATCGTCTTCGACCGCTCGCCGGAGCGCACCTGGCACGAGAAGATCTTCCGCCGCGACCCGGAGGGGGGCGGCGCGCCGGTCACCGTCTGGGGCATGTGAGGCGACGACCTGCGGGCGACGGCGCAACCGCACGGCGGTAGACTGAACGAGAACGCGGCCTGCGCCCGGTCGCGGCTTGCCTCCCTGGAGCCCTGAGCACTGAGCGTCCCACCGACACCTGCCGCGCTCGAGGCCAATCTCCGCGCCGTGCGCGGTCGCATCGCGCGCGCCGCCGCGCGCGCCGGTCGCAGCGCCGGCGGCATCCGGCTCGTCGCCGTGTCGAAGACGTTCCCGCTCGCGGCCGTGGAGGCCGCCGCGCGCGCCGGGCTCGCCGATTTCGGGGAGAACCGCGTCCAGGAAGCCGCCGGCAAGATCGACGAGTCGGCCGGGCTTCCGGTGCGCTGGCACCTGATCGGCCATCTGCAATCGAACAAGGCCCGGCAGGCCGCCGGCCGCTTCCATTGGATTCACTCGGTCGACAGCGCGAAGCTGCTCGCGCGCCTCGACCGGGCGGCGGACGACGCCGGCACGGCGCCGCGCCTGCTCGTGCAGGTCGACCTCGCCGGCGAGGCGGCCAAGCACGGCGCGCCGCTCGACTCGGTGCGGCGCATCCTGGACGCCGCGGCGGCGACTCGCGCGGCCCGCGTGCGAGGCCTGATGTTGATGCCCCCCTGGAACGAGGATCCCGAGGCGACCCGTCCGTTCTTCCGGCGGCTTCGCGAGCTCCGCGATACGCTGCGGGCCGAGGGGGCGGACGACGAAGCGCTCGCCGAGCTCTCGATGGGCATGAGCCACGACTTCGAGGTCGCCATTCAGGAAGGCGCCACGATGGTGCGCGTCGGGACCGCGCTCTTCGGCCGCCGCTCGCCGCAGGCCGCCACGTGACCTTCCGCAAGCGTTACGCCCCTGCGAATCGCTCGCGTCCGTGCGCGGTCCGACGCGTCGCCGAACGCGCCGCAGTGCGATAATGCGGCGAGATGCCTTGGGGAACGGCTTCGTGCCGCGGTTTCCGGACCATCCGGCGCTGGGGCGGTGCCGCCCTCGTGGCGGCGTTGTCCACCGCGTCTCCCGGTCTCGCCTCCGCCGCCGCGGATGACGGCGAAGACGAGGCTCTCGGCCCTCCGCCGCTCTACGACGAGTTGCGCGACGCGCGCCCCGAGGGGGTCGGCCGCATCCGCGGCGGCCGGCTCGAGATCGACCGCTTCGCCTTCGAGTTGACCGACGGCGACGTGTACGTCGTCCGGATCGGCGGGCACGTTCCGATCGCGATCTACCTGGGGCGCGGCACGCTCCGCGCCTGGCCGCCGAACGGCGTCGAACACCAGCAGATGCGGAAGCTGCTGGACGAGGACTTTCTGGAGGAGGAGTTCGAGCGGCTCGTCTTCTGGACCACGGGGGATGTCGGCGCGCGGCTGGCGGCCCTGGCCTCGGGGCCGCCGGGTCGCCGGGCGGGCCGGGCCGCCGATCTGCTCGAGGACCGCCGCGAAGAACTCCTCGAGCGCCAGCTCGCCAATCCGGACAGCCGAGTGCTGATGGCGCTCTGGCGTGCCGAGGCCGACCCGCCGCTCGGGCCTCCCCCGCGACCCTACGTTTACGCCGACATCGACGGCCGCGAGCACGACTGGTTCGCGTTCGAGATCGAGCCGCGCGACCCCGAGGAGGTGCAGCTCGCCCGCTTCCGCCGCCGACACGAGCGGACCGAGGTCTGGATGAGCACGGACGTCCTGACCGACTTCGATGCCGCGCGCGCTGCCTCGCTCGCCGTGGGCGGTCCCCCGCGCGACCCGGAGGAGGAGGGTCCGGCGAGCCCCCGCCGCGACCGCGACGACGAGTGGGATTTCCGGGACTTCGGGTTGCCGCTGCGTCCTGCTCGGCCCGACGCCGAAGGCTGGGAGCCGCGGGTCACCGTCCCCCGCACCGACGTCGACCTGGCGCTCGAGGGCAATGGCGATGCCGCGGGCAGCGTGGCGCTCGTCGTGGAGCCGCTCGCGCCGCTCGCCGCGGTCCGGCTGCGCATCTCGACCACGCTCGAGGTAACCGACGCGCGGTGGCGGCCGGCCGTCGCGGACGGCGTCGACGACGTGCGCGGGGTGCCGCTCCTGCCGCCGCCGGAGGACCCCGAGGAGCCGCCGGAGCCGGACGAGCCGGTCGCACTCGGCGGCGAACGGGTCCACTTCGTGCAGGAGAAGCACGACCGGCGGATGGAGGAGGACCGCTACGAGCCGTGGGTGACGGTGCTGCTGCCGCGACCGGTCGCCCCCGGCGAGCCCTTCGTGCTCGAGCTGGCGTACGAGGGCGAGCTCGTCGAGCGGCTGCGCGCCACCAACGAGTTCCTGCTCAAGGACACCATCTACTGGATTCCGCGCCACCCGCACAACCGGCGGCGGCAACTGAGCGTGACCTTCCGCATGCCCGACCGCTACCGCGTCGCCAGCGGCGGTGTCCTCGACGAGGAGCGCGTGGAGGACGGTACCCGCATCATGCGCTGGGTCACCGACCGAGCGCTGCGGGGCACGACCTCCTTCCACTACGGCCGCTTCGAGGTGGACGAGGTCGCGCTCGACGGGCTGCCGCCAATCGCCGTCTACGCGAACCGTCACCACCTCGGCTTCGCGCCGGGGGCCCGCCAGAAGACCATGGACGACCTCGCGGGGGCCATCCGGACCTACACGGACTACTTCGGCCCCTATCCCTTCGACTCGTTGCTCGTGACCGAGACCCCGACCAGCGGCGGCCAGGCGTTCCCGGGCTTCCTGCTGCTGAGCTTCCGCTCGTTCGGCGAGCTGCACACCGGCGAGTCCGAGCTGTTCCGCTCGCACGAGGTGGCGCACCAGTGGTGGGGCGCGTCCGTCGACTGGGAAGGCTACCGCGACCAGTGGATGACGGAGGGCTTCGCGAACTACGCGGCCGCCCTCTACGCGCTGGTGGGCCTCGGCAACGAGGACCAGTTCGAGGACATGTTGGACGCCTGGCGGCTCGACGTGCTGGGCGAGATCCGCATCGGCCAGGGCCTGGGCCTCCAGCGCTACGGACTGCGCCCGGCGATCATCCGGGAGAGCGACGCGCACGAGTCGGGTCCGGTGGTGGCCGGCGTCCGGCTGTCGACCGTCGACACGCCGTTCGACTACCGGCTGCTCGCCTACGAGAAGGGAGCGCTCATCCTGCACATGCTGCGCATGCTCCTCGTCGATCTCGAGACCGGCGACGACACGCGGTTCCGCGAGATGATGCGCGCCTTCGTCGGCGACTACACCGGCCGGGTCGCCAACACGCACGCGTTCGAGGAGGCGGTGACGCGGGCGTTCGACGAGCCGATGGACTGGTTCTTCGACCAGTGGGTCTACGGGACGGACGTGCCGACCTACCGTCCGGACCTCGCCGTCTCGCCGCTCGTCGACGGCCGCGAGCCCTTCGCCCTGCACGGCACCATCCGGCAGGAGGACGTGCCCGACGGGTTCCGGATGCCGGTGCCGATCCGGCTCGAGTTCCGCGACCGTCCCCCGGAGACGCACCGTGTGTGGGTCGACGCGGAGGTCGTCGAGGTGGAGATCCCGATTCCGGAGCGCCCGACCGAGATCGTGTTCAACTACCGGCACGCCGTGCTCGCGCGGATCGACTGACGCGGGCGCGGCTGCTGATGCCGGCGCGGGGCGCCGGCGCGGGGCGGGCGGGCCGGCGCCGCCCGCGACTCGGCCCGTTTACGCCCCGCGGTGTCCGCCGCGGGCGGGCACGGCGAGCTTGACATCGAATGCCCGACCGCCCACAATCGAAGCTGGTTGCGTCAGGCCGCACGGCCCTGCCCCGGCAGGCACGGCAGACGGCTCGGAGCAGCCCCCTCCAGATGCTCGACGTCACCGCGGTCCGGGCGTACATCGACAGGCGCCGCGGGCGGCGTCAGAGCAACAAGGTACTCCACGGCCATCCGTCGCCCGTCTTCTGGCTCGACCGCGACGTCTCGATTCCCGACGTCATGGCGCGGCGGCGGGCGGACGATTCGGTCCGCAGGCGCATCAACCTCTACGTCGGGACGCCGTACTGCCTGCCCACGGAGCCGGATCGCTGCGGGTTCTGCCTGTTCCCGAGCGAGGTGTACCGGGACCGGCGCCAGCTCGAGCGCTACCTGGAGTACCTGCGCCGGGAGGGCGAGCTGTTCCGGCCGCACCTGGGCGGCTCCGAGCTGGCCAGCATCTACTTCGGCGGCGGCACGTCCAACCTGTACCGCGCGGACCAGTACGCCGTGCTGATGGACATCGTGCGCGGCCTGTTCGACGTGCCCGCGGGCATCGAGGTGACGCTGGAGGGGATTCCGCAGACGTTCTCGCACGAGAAGCTGGCCGCCATGAAGGCGTGCGGGATCAACCGCATCAGCATGGGCGTGCAGCAACTCGACGACGACATGATCCGGCTGAGCGGCCGGCACCAGACCTCGGCCCAGGTCTATCGCACGATCGAGTCGTGCCGGGCCCTCGGCCTGCCGCTCAGCGTCGACCTGATCTTCGGGTGGCCGAGCCAGACCACGGACGGGATGCTGCGCGACCTGACGGCGCTCGTCGACGCGGGCGTCACGCACCTCACCCACTACGAGCTGAACGTGGCCGGGCGCACGGACTTCGCCCGGCACCGCCGCAACGAGCTGCCGTCGACCGAGCAGAACCTGGAGATGTACCGGACGGGTCGGGACTTCCTCCTCTCCCGGGGCTTCGCGCAGGCGACGCCCTACGACTTCGAGCACGCCGGAACGCTGCCGAGCACCTACCTCTACGAGGAGCTCTTCCGCCGTCCGTTCCAGGACGTCGGCGGGCAGCTGCTGGGGCACGACGCGTGGGGGTGGGGCTTCGCCGGGGTCTCCTTCTTCTTCGGGAGCCCCCGAACGCCCGGCTGGGCCTACCTGAACCAGGTCCGCGTCGACGACTACTTCCGCGACCTCGACGCCGGACGCTTCCCGGTGATGCGCGGCTTCCACTACTCCGAGACCGACCTGCGGCTGCACCTGCTCTTCCAGGAGCTGCAGGGCCTCACCGTCGACCGGCGCCGCTACGCGTCGCTGTTCGGACGGGACGTGCGGGAAGAGCACCGCGCCGTGTGGGACGCGCTCGAGGCACTGGGATGGGCCGTGGTCGACGACGACCCGATCGCGATCCAGGGCGACGGCGCCTTCTACCTCCCGCTGATCCAGGACGCCCTGGCCCACAACCGGCTGGAGGCGATGCGCCGGAAGCGCACCCCGGCCGCCGCCGCAACACCCTGGGCCGGCGCCATCGCCGATGGCGGAACCGACGCTGCCGCGCACGCCCCGGCCGCGCGCGCGAGTTGACGCCGGACGCCGACCGGGGGTGTGACCCGGGAGGGTCGGGCCGTGGTACGCTCGAATCCTCCGACCTGTCCCCCGTGCGATCGGCACTGTCCGTGCTCGACAACCCGCAGAGGCCGCCCACCAGGGGTCTGAGCCGTGAAGTCCGATCGGCAGGCGAGTCCGCTCCTGCTCTGAAGGCGCTATGGCGACGTCACGCGGTCACGCCGTGACGCCGTCGTCCGGCTCGACGGCTGCCGCAATCGCCAGGGTGCGCTGGGCGGAGGCGATGACCGGGCGCTCGATCAGCTTGCCGTCGACGAGCAGCACGCCGCCCTCGTTCCGCTCGTAGGCCTCGACGATGCGCCGCGCCCAGGCGACCTCCTCGGCCGGCGGGGAGAACGCGGCCTGGATGACGGGGACCTGGGTCGGGTGGATGGCGGCCTTGCCGGTGAAGCCGAGGGCGCGCGTGCGGCGGCTCTCCGCCGCGAGGGCGTCGAGCGCGGGGACATCCATGTAGGGGGAGTCGAGCGCGCCCACCCTCGCGACGGCGGCGGCGACTATCGCCCGCGAGCGCGCGTAGAGGGCAGCGTCCCAGGCAACCTCGCAGCCCACGTCGGCCGCGAAGTCGATGGCCCCGAAGAAGACGGCGGAGA